>NZ_JBIAYZ010000020.1:0-102486 GCF_042898635.1 Micromonospora sp. NPDC000442
CTGAGTACATGGTGCCCTCCGTGGTGGTCACGCTCGACCGGCTACCACTGACCGCCACCGGCAAACTCGACCGGCAGGCGTTGCCGGCGCCGGAGCCGGAGGCGGCGCCGGTGACCCGGAAGGTCAGCCGCACCACCGCGCTCGAGTTCGTCCTCTGCGACGTGTTCGCCGACGTGCTCGGCGTCCCCGAGGTCGGCCTGGAGGACAACTTCTTCACGCTCGGCGGCCACTCGCTGATGGTGGTCACGCTCATCGCGCGGCTGAAGGCGCGCGGTGTGAAGGTCTCCGCGCGGGACGTGTTCAGCGCTCCGACGGTGGCCGGCCTCATCGCTCAGATGAGCCTCTCGTCGCTGCGGAACTCGCTCAGCATGCTCCTACCGATCCGCACCCAGGGAACCCGGCCGCCGCTCTTCTGCATCCATCCGGGCGGCGGCCTCAGCTGGTGCTACATGCCACTGGCGCGGTTCGTCCCGGACGACATTCCGCTGTACGGCCTGCAACCGCGCGGCCTCGACGGAACGGGCGCGCTGTTCGGCTCTATCGAGGAGATGGCCGCCGGATACATCGAACAGATCCGCCAGCTGCAACCGGCCGGCCCCTACCACCTGCTCGGTTTCTCCTTCGGCGGGGCCGCCGCGCACGAGATCGCCGTCCAACTGGAAGCCGCAGGCGAGCAGGTCGCCCTCGTGATCATGGACACCTACCCCGGTGCCCCGGAGGCCGAGGAACTTCCCGAGCGGGACCCGGAAACCGAGATCGACGAGATGGCTGCGCGCGTACGGGGGGAGACCGCGGCACTTTTCCGTGATATGCCGGACGAGACATTGCGGCCGGTCGTCCGGGCGGCGCTGAACAACCGGCAGATACGCGACCGGCACGAGCATCGGGTGTTCGGTCAGGATCTGTTGATCTTCGTGGCGAACAATTCCCGCGACAGCGGGTTCGGCCGGCTCCAATGGGAGCCCTACGTGCGCGGCTCGATCACCGAGGTCATCGTGGACTGCGACCACTCCGACCTGGTCCTGCCCGAGACGCTGGGCCAGGTCTGGGCGGCCACCGAGGCGTGGTTGGCGCGCACCGCCTGACGGTGTTCAACTGCGCGGGCGCGCCGGTTGTACGCCACTGAATTAGAGCAACATTGACGGGCCTGTTCGGCTGCGCTGAAATGGGTGCGGCGCGACGACTAGGTGTTTCCTGCGGAGGGAAAGCGGATGGGCGACATGAATGAGCCGAGGTTTCTACGCTCGAATGCGATAATTGAGCCTTTGGTCGATCGGTTCTATGCGTGGCTTTACATAGTCGCCCCGGTCCAGGCCTCGATGAATCTCGCAAACGTTCAGGTTCCGCTGCTGGAGTCGTACCTCCACGCCCCGAAGGTGCATGTGGCGGCCAGCGTCAACCCGGAGCTGCGGGGCGGATACTTCGTCAACATCGAAGAGGAGCGCAGCACCGAGATCGCCGAGCTTCTCGACATCATCAAGCGCGACCGGGCCGACATGCTGAACTTCGCGGCCGCGATCGCCGACGCCGAGGAGCTGCTGCGGCAGGGCGCGACCGGCTTCGACCTCACCCCGTTCTATCCCAAGCTGCCGGCTGCTCTGAACGGGCTCGTGGAGCTGGCCTACGACACCAGCAACCAGGCGTCGATGCACTACATCGAGCCGCTGACGTATCGAAGCCCGATATACGACGTACGCCGTCAGTCGGTGCAGTTGTCCCTCGACACCGGCGTCGAGCGCCCGTTCATCCTGAGTACCCCGCGGCTGCCGGGTCCGGACGTCATCGACCTTCCGCACAGCTTTACGCATCCGGGCCTCGACGAGTACTTCCGGGCGCGCACGCAGCCGACGACGCTGGCGAAGCTGCGCGAGGCGCTCGAGCTGAACGACGCGCAGGCGGTGCAGTTGGACCGGCTGCTCGCGCCGGCGCCGAGCCTGGCGCCCGACCGGCACATCGAGCGCGGCGGCCGGATCCGCTACTTCGGGCACGCCTGCCTCGTCCTGCAGACGCCGGAGGCGTGCATCGTCACCGACCCGTTCATCAGCACCGACAACCGGCACGGCGACCGGTACACGCTGGACGACCTGCCGGACCACATCGACTACGTGGTCATCACGCACGGGCACCAGGACCACATCGTGCTGGAGACCCTGATGATGCTGCGCCCGCGGGTGGACGCGGTGGTGGTGCCGAAGTCCTCCCGGGGCAACCTGGCCGACCCGTCGATCGCGTTGTACCTGCGGCACGCCGGCTTCAACGTCATCGAGGTCGACGACTTCGACGAGGTGCCGCTGCCCGGCGGGCGGCTGGTGGCCACGCCGTTCCTCGGCGAGCACGCCGATCTTGACATCCGCGCGAAGTCGACGTACTGGGTGCAGATCGCCGGCGCGTCCGTCTACATCGGCGCCGACTCGTCCGGCATCGACCCGGTCCTCTACCGGTACGTACGCGAGCACCTCGGCAAGATCGACCTCGCGTTCCTCGGCATGGAGTGCGACGGCGCGCCCCTCACCTGGCTGTACCAGGGTCTGCTGACCCGCCCGGTGACGAAGAAGATGAGCGACTCGCGCAAGCTGTCCGGCTCCAACGCGGCTCAGGCGGCGGCGATCCTGCAGGAACTGGGCGCCGACGAGGCCTACATCTACGCGATGGGCGAGGAAAGCTGGCAGGGGCACGTGATGGCGACGTCGTACAACGCCGACTCGTACCAGCTCCAGCAGATCGACGAGTTCCTCACCTGGTGCAAGGACCACGGCATCTCCGCCGAGCACCTGTTCAACAAGCGCGAGTGGGTCTGGTAGCCGACCGCCATGCCGCAACTGACCGCCAACGGCATCCGGATCGCCTACCAGCGGTCCGGATCCGGCGAGAACGTCCTGATGATCATGGGATCGGGCGCGGCCGGGCACGTCTGGTCGACCTACCAGACGCCGGCGCTGCACCGGGCGGGATACCACACGATCACGTTCAACAACCGTGGCATCCCGCCCACCGACGCGCCCGAGGGCCGGTACACGCTGAACCAGATGGTGGGCGACACGCGGGGTCTCATCGAGGCACTGGGTCTCGGCCCCTGCCGGATCGTCGGCTACTCGCTCGGCGCGATGATCGCCCAGGAACTCGCGGTCAAGTGGCCCGGGCTGGTGCGCAGCGCGGTGCTGGTGGCCACGCGCAGCCGGCCGGACGTCCTCCGGAGCGCCCAGATGGCCGCCGAGCGAGCATTGCAGGAGAGCGGCCTCAAGCTCCCGCGGAGCTACGCCGCCGTGACCACGGCGTTGCAGATGCTGTCGCCGGCGACCCTGAACGACGACGCGGTCGTGTCGTCGTGGCTGGAGGTGCTGGAACTGGCCGGCGAGACCGGCGCGGCCGGCCAGACCTTCGTCGACCTGTCCACCGACCGGCGCGCCATGCTGCGCGCCGTCACCGCCCCGTGCCGGGTCATCGCATTCTCCGACGACCTCATCGCGCCACCGCATCTCGGCGCCGAGGTCGCTGAGGCAATCCCGAACAGTGACTATGTGGAGATTCCCCAGTGCGGCCACCTTGGCCATCTGGAACGCCCGGACGAGGTGAACGCGGCGATCATCGAGTTTCTCGACAAGTACTAGTCGCTCCGCACGAATCAAAGGATGGATTACGTGTCCAAGAGAGGCGACAGGGTTCGCCCCGGCACATTCAAGCGGGGCTTCCGATACCTGAAGCGCTATCGCTTTCTGGTGGTGCTACTGCTTCTGATGACGGCGGTGCACGCGGCCATCACCGCGCTGACCCCGCTGATTCTCAAATACATCATCGACGACGGCATCATCCCCGGGGAACTGTCTGTCGTCACGACGCTGGCCCTGCTCTTCGTGGGGCTCGCCGTGGTGGACGCCGGGACGATGTTCATCCAGGCCTGGCTGTCCGGCCGGGTCGGCCAGGGGCTGCTCTACGACCTGCGCACCGAGGTGTTCGCGCACGTCCAGCGGCAGCCGCTGGCGTTCTTCCTGCGGACCCAGACCGGCGCGCTGGTCAGCCGGCTCAACACGGATGTGATCGGTGCCCAGGCGGCGGTCACCACCCTGCTGTCCCAGGTGACCTCCACCGTGCTGACGCTCGTCCTGGTGATCGCCACGATGTTCGTGCTGTCCTGGCAGATCACCCTCGCCGTCCTGGTGATGATTCCGTTGTTCATGCTGCCGGCCAAGACGGTCGGGCGGCGGATGCAGCGGCTCACCCGGCGGCAGATGGAGAACGACGCCGAGATGGCGACGCTGATGAACGAACGGTTCAACGTGTCCGGCGCCATGCTCTCGAAGCTCTACGGCGAACCGGACCGGGACGCGAAAACGTTCGCCGGCCGGGCCGCCGACGTGCGGGACATCGCGGTCGTGACGACCGTCTGGGGCCAGTCGATGGCGGCGATCGTCACCGTGCTCACCGCCATCACCCTCGCGCTGGTGTACGGGTTCGGCGGCGGGCTGGCCATCAACGGCGCAATCGAGGTGGGGACCCTGGTGGCCCTCGCGACGCTGCTGCAGCGCCTGTTCGGGCCGATCAACCAACTCTCCAACATCTACAGCCAGTCCGTGGTGGCGCTGGTCAGCTTCGACCGGATCTTCGAGGTCCTGGACCACAAGCCGCTGATCGTGGACCGGCCCGGCGCGCGTGCCCTGCCGGTCGCCGACGTGTCCGCGGGCGGGGCGCCGGACATCGAGTTCGACAACGTCTCGTTCCGCTTCCCGAAGGCGGAGGACGTGTCGCTCGCCTCGCTGGAGTCGATGCCGCCACGATCCGAGTTCGAGCCGCCCGAGTTCGCACCGCCCGTGTCACCCTTGCCGGTCGCGCCGCCGAAGCCGCCGACCGACGCGTGGATCCTGCGCGATGTCAGCTTCCGCGCTCCTGGTGGCAAGCTGACCGCGCTGGTCGGCCCGTCCGGGGCCGGCAAGACGACGCTCACCAACCTGGTCTCCCGGCTCTACGAGCCGGTGTCCGGCACGGTGCGCGTCGGCGGCGAGGACATCCGCGACATCAGCCTGCGCTCACTGGCCGCGAACATCGGCGTGGTCACCCAGGACCCGCACCTGTTCCACGAGAGCCTAAGAGCCAATCTGCTGTACGCCCGTCCGGACGCGACGGAGCGAGAGCTGATTGAGGCCTGCGACGCGGCCCGGGTGTGGGACGTCATCTCGACGCTTCCGGACGGCCTCAACACGATGGTCGGCGAGCGGGGCTACCGGCTGTCCGGCGGGGAGAAGCAGCGGATCGCGCTGGCCCGGCTGCTCCTCAAATCGCCGCCGGTGGTGGTGCTCGACGAGGCCACCGCGCACCTGGACTCGGAGTCGGAGGCGGCGGTTCAACGGGCGCTCGCCACCGCGCTGGCCGGCCGCACGTCCATCGTGATCGCGCACCGGCTGTCGACGATCCGGCAGGCCGACCAGATTCTGGTGGTCGACGCCGGCCAGATCAGCCAGCGCGGAACACACGACGAACTGCTGGCCAGCGGCGGACTGTATGCGGACCTGTACCGGATCCAGTTCGCCCATCAGAACGAGCCGGTGGCGGCGGCCGACTGACACCCCACCAGAGCGAAACGGTCCCGTGGATGCCTCCACGGGGCCGCTTCGCTCTCGGTGTCAGGCCATCGCGACGAGGACCCGGCGGGTGCCCTCGAACGGCCGCCGGCCGTGCGCGGTGAGCACGTTGTCGATGAGCAGGACGTCGCCGGCCCGCCAGTCCACGTCGACGGCGTTGTCGAGCGCGCGGCGCTGGATATGCTCCACGTACGCGTCCGGGATCGGGCTGCCGTCGGCGAACGTCACGTGCTGCGGGAACTCGCCCGGCTCGAGGATCGCGTACATGTCGGCGGACGCCTTGTCGCCGAGCCCGGCCGGATGCCACTGGTCGGCCTGGTTGAACCAGACCGTGGCGCCGGTGACCGGGTGCGTCGTGACAGCGGCGCGGTGCTGCGTGATGCGCAGCCCGTCCGGGCCCCACTCCCATTCGGCCTCGGACCGGCCGAGGAACTCCTCGACCGCGGCCCGGTCCTCAGTCTCGAAGGTCTGCTGCCAGCTCTTCCCGAAGCCGAACCCGTCATGCAGGTTCTGCACGTAGCGGACGCCGCCGGCGAACGCCTCGCGGACCTCGGCGTCGAGCGAGCCGAGCCACAGCGCGCCGTCCAGCACCGGCGTCGCCCCGCCGCTCTCAGCCGCCTTCTCGCAGAAGAACGCGAGTCGAGCCGGCCACCGGTGGGCGTAGCTGAGTTCGTTGTGCATCGAGATGGTGAACTGCTGCGGGTACTCGGTCGAGGTGTAGAGGTTGCGTCCCACCCGGGTACGCGGCGAGTTGCCGTGGACGTAGGGGAGACGGTTCGGGACGAGCCGGTCGAAGACCGCGTCGATGGACTCCGGTGTGACGTCGAAGTCCCGGAACACCAGCGCCTTCCGGTCGACCAGCAGCTCGGCGAGCCGGGTCGGGCCCAGGTCGTCGAGCCAGCCCGCCAGATCCCTCGTGCCGGCGAATGCGGTGCCGATCTCGTGTGGTCTCCAGGACCGGTCCACCGCTATGGTGTCGTCCATCTAGTCCTCCCATTCGAACTGCCGAATTCCGGCCAGTCTCCCGCGGTCCGGCGGCTGTCCAGAATGGGTGTCCAACTGCGGCGAAGCGTCGGTTGCGCGGTGTGGCGCACGGCGAACCCGTCGGGGGAGTATGACGGCGCAGACGCGGCGTCTGCGGATCAAAGATGGAAAGGCGGGTACGGTGGTGAATCCGTTCGAGGATCCCGACGCTTCGTATCTGGTCCTGGTCAACGACGAGGGCCAGCACTCGCTCTGGCCCAAGTTCATCGACGTGCCGGCCGGATGGAACGTGGTTTTCGGCGAGGCTGGACGCCAGGAGTGTCTGGACTACATCGAAAAGTCGTGGACCGATCTGCGGCCCAAGAGCCTTATTGCTGCGATGGAAAACAACTAGCAGCGAGTTGTGGAAGGGGCCGGGGAAGATTCCCGGCCCCTTCGGTGTTTAGCGCCGCACTCGGTTTCCGGGGGACTCGAAGATAGTGTTCCGGCCATGCGGACGCGGGGATTGTTCGTCAATGGGATAGGCGCATGCGTGCCGGACCGGGTCGCGGTCGCCGACGCCGTCGCCGCCGGGTGGTACGACGCGGAGGATGCCGAGTCGTCCGGCTTCGTGAGCATCGCGGTGGCCGGCGACGTGCCCGCCGTCGACCTGGCGCTTCAGGCGTCCCGCGCCGCGCTCGAGCACGCGAGCGCGCCGGCCGCGTCGCTCAGCCATCTCCTCTACGTCGACGTCTACCACTCCGGTCCGGAGGGCTGGCTCCCGCACTCGTACCTCCAACGGCACCTGGCGGCCGGGCACGTGTTCGCCGCCGGCATCCGGCAGGGCTGTAACGGCATGTTCGGTGCGCTCGCGCTGACCGACGCCGCCCTGCGCACCGCTACGGCCGGCCGGCACGCGCTGGTCGTGGCCGCCGACAACTTCGGCTCGCCGACGCTGGATCGCTGGCGGTGCAACCCCGGCCTGGTGATGGCCGACGGCGCCGGGGCGCTGGTGCTGAGCCGGGAACACGGCATCGCCGAGGTGCTGTCAGTCGGCTCGGTGACGCTGTCCGGCCTGGAGGGCATGCACCGCGGCGCCACGCCGCTGCATCCGGCCGACGCGAGCACCGGGCGCGCACCGGACTTCGACGCGCGGTTCGCCGAGTTCGCCGCATCAGGCGGCCTCGGGCCGGGCAGCGGGCTGGAGTTCGTGCAGCAGTTCATCGGGCTGGTCGACCGGTTGCTCGACGAGGCCGGCGTCGACCTGCGGCAGGTGGCCCGGGTGCTGTTCAACCATGCCGGCCGCGAGGTCGTCGAGGACCGGCTCGGACCGCTGGGCATCAAGCTCGACGACACCACGTGGGAGTTCGGCAGCACGGTGGGCCACGCCGGCGCGGCCGACCACGTCATCGCCGTCGACCATTTGCTGGCCGGTGGGGCGATCGGGCCCGGCGACCACGTGCTGTTGCTCGGTGTCGGGCCCGGCGTCAACATCGCCGGCGCCGTCATGCGGGTGTTTTAGGAGGCTTCATGGAGTTCGGCTGGACACCCGAGCAACGAGCGCGGTACGACACCGCCCTCGCCGCGGCCCGGCAGCGGTTCGCGCCGGAGAGCGGCGCGCCGGGGATCGCACCCGCGGACTGGCGGGCGCTGGGCGAGCTCGGGCTGCTCGGCGCGAGCGTCGAACCCAAGTTCGGCGGCGGCGGTCACGGCGCTCTCGATACCGCGCTGCTGTTCGAGGCGTTCGGCCGCGGCTGCCCCGACACCGGCCTGGTCTTCGCCGCCGCCGCCCACCTCTTCGCGTGCGCGATGCCGATCGCGGAATTCGGCGACGCCCCGCTGAAGGAGCGGCTGCTGCCGGACATGTGCGCGGGGCGTACCGTCGCCGCCAACGCGATGACCGAGCCGGACGCCGGCTCGGACGTCGCGAGGCTGGCCACCACGGCCACCCCGGTCGACGGCGGCTACCTGCTGAACGGTGTGAAGAGCTTCGTCAGCAACGGGCCCCTCGCCGACGTGCTCGTCACCTACGCCACCACCGACCCGGCGGCCGGGCACTTCGCGGTGACCGCGTTCGCGGTCGAGCGCCGTACCGCCGGGATCGGAGTGGGCGAGCCGTTCGGCAAGCTCGGCATGAAGTCGTGCCCGGCCGGCCAGGTCACGTTCACCGACTGCTTCGTGCCCGGAGACCAGGTGCTCGGCGAACGCGGCCAGGGCTCGGTCGTGTTCCAGGAGTCGATGCGCTGGGAGCGCACGTGCCTGTTCGCGCTCTACGTCGGACTCCAGGAACGGCTCGTCGAGCAGGTCATCGAGCACGTCCAGCAGCGCAGCCAGTTCGGGCGGAAGCTGACCGAGTTCCAGTCGGTGACCAACCGCATCGTGGAGATGAAGCTCCGCCTGGAGAGCAGCCGGCTGCTGCTGTACCGCGCCTGCTGGCTGCTCGACCGCGACGAGCCCGGCGCGCTGCCGTCCGCGCTGTCGAAGCTGGCCGTCTCCGAGGCCGCCGTCGCCGGCGCCACCGACGCCGTCCAGGTGCTCGCCGGTCGCGGCTATCTGACCCAGCACGGCTTCGAGGCCGCGCTGCGGGACGCGGTCGGCGGAACGATCTTCTCCGGCACGTCCGACATCCAGCGCCAGATCATCGCCCGCGAGCTCGGGCTCTGACCGCCCTCGTACGCACATCCACCGCCGCTTGCATCGAAAGGCTGCTCCGATGGCCAAACCGGAAAACGACGTTCTGGAGGCGGTGCTCGTGCACTGCTGGGAAACCGCGCTGCGGCGTCGGCCGATCGACGTGCACGACGATTTCTACGCGCTCGGCGGCCATTCGCTGGTGGCCATGAAGATCGCGCACCGGCTGCGGAGCATCTTCGGCCACGAGGTGCCCTACCTGGCGGTGCTGGAGAGCCGCACCATCGCCGCGCTGGCGGGCAACCTGCGGGGCCTGGGGGCGTCCGCAACGGACCTGGACCGGGCCGGGCGCGCATATCTGGACACGCACGACACGAGTGGGCTTGGGGACCGGTGATGGGTGAGCTGCGCGAGTTGACGAGCGGTCAGTGGGGTGTCTGGAACGCCCAGCAACTCGAACCGGACAACGTCGCGTTCAACGTCGCCGAGTACGCCGACATCCGCGGCGACCTGGACGTGGCCGCCTTCATCGCGGCCCTGCGCCACGCGGTGACCGGCGCCGAGGCATGCCGGCTGCGGATCCGGCTGGTAGACGGCGTTCCCCGGCAGTACGTCGGCGACGTCGTCGACCCGGTGCTTGTCGACCTCAGCGCCGAACCCGACCCGCGAGCGGCCGCCGAGGCCGCGATGCGCGCCGATGTCCGGCAGCGGATGGAATTGCTCGACGCCCCGCTGTGCAGCCACGTCCTGTTCGTGCTCGGTCCGCAGCGGTTCCTCTGGTACCAGCGGCTGCACCACCTCATCGTCGACGGGTACAGCCTCGCCCTGTTCGCCACCGCGGTGGCCGACGCGTACGACGCCCTGGCCGGGCTGTCCCCGGCCGGCGGCACCGAACCGTTCTCGGTGCTGATCGACGCCGACCGCGAGTACCGGGAGTCCAGCCGGCCTGCCCGCGACCGCGAGTTCTGGTCCGGCGAGCTGATGGATCTCCCGAACAGCGCCCTCCCGGCCGGCCGGCGCCGGTGGCTGCCGGGCACGGTGGCGCGGCACCGGCACCTGATCGGCGGACCGGTGGCGGCCGGCCTGCGCGCCGCCGCGGCCGGGCTCGGCACCAGCATCGGCGGGCTGGCCATCGCCGCCGGCGCCCTGCACCAGTTCCGCCTCACCGGGGAGCGCGACATCGTGCTCGGCGTCCCCACCCTGGGCCGGGAGACCGCCCGCGAGTTCGCCACCCTGGGCATGGCCGCGAACGTGATGCCGGTGCGGCTCCGGATCGACCCGGGGGAGTCCCGTGCCGGATTCGTGGCCCGCACCTCCCGGACCGTGCTGGCCGCGTTGCGCCACCAGCGATACCGCTACGAGGACATGCTCCGTGACCGCAATGCCGTCGACACCGCCCCGCTGTTCCAGCTGAGCGTCAACGTCATGTCGTTCGACTACCCGAGCCGGTTCGGCGACTGCACCGTCACGATCCGGACCCTGTGCTCAGGCCCGGTCCACGACCTGCGGGTCAACGTCTACGACCGGCCCGGAGTGGCCGAGCTGCACGTCGAGGCCGAGGTCAACGGCGACCGGTACGCAGAAGCCGACGCCGAGCTGCTCTCCCACCGGTTCGCCGCCGCGTTGCAGTCGTTGACCGACGCGGCGCCCGGCGAGCCGGTCAGCAGCACGAGCCTCCTGACCGAGGACGAACGCCGGCGGGTGCTGGTTGAGTGGAATGTGCCGGCTGAGCCGGAGACGGCCATGAACGCGCATGGGTTGTTCGAGGCTCATGTGCAGCGGGCGCCGGATGCGGTTGCGGTGGTGGGTGATGGCGTCGAGTTGACGTATGCGGAGTTGGACGCTCGGGCGAGTCGGCTGGCGGGTTGTCTGCGTGGTCGTGGGGTGGGCGCGGACTCGGTGGTGGCGTTGCTGTTGGAGCGTGGTGTCGATTTTGTGGTCGCGGTGCTGGGTGTGTGGAAGGCGGGTGGGGCGTATCTGCCGGTGGATCCGCGTTACCCGATGGAGCGGATCGAGTTCATGGTCGCCGACAGTGGGGCGAGTCTGTTGGTGACCTCGGGTGTCGAGGTGCCGGGTGTGGCGACGGTCCGTTTGGACGATCCGGCGGTGGTGAGTGGGCCGGAGACGTCGGTGGAGGTGTCCTCGGGTGGCCTCGCCTATGTGATCTACACGTCGGGGTCGACCGGTGTGCCGAAAGGTGTGGCGCTGACGCACGGCGGTGTGGTGAATCTGGCGGCGGCGTTCCAGCAGCGGATGGGTGCGGGGCCGGGGCATCGGGTGTTGCAGTTCGCGTCGATCGGGTTCGACTCGGCGACCTGGGAGGTCGTCAATTCGTTGTGTTCGGGTGCGACTCTTGTGGTCGCGTCGGCGGACGAGTTGTTGCCGGGCGCGGGTCTGGCGGAAGTGGTGGAGCGGCATCAGGTCACGTACGCGTGTCTGCCGCCGGCGGTGCTGGCGCGGCTGGAGTCTACGGATCTGGCGTCGGTGACGGCGTTGATCTCGTCGGGTGAGGCGCTGGGTCCGGAGTTGGTTCGTGGTTGGTCGGCGGGTCGGGCGTTCTTCAATGGCTACGGTCCGACCGAGACCACTGTGGCGGCGGCGACTTCGCAGCCGCTGGCGTCGGGCGACGAGCCGGTGATCGGTACCCCGATCCGCAATACTCGCGCCTACGTCTTGGACAGCACTCTCTCTCCGTCTCCGGTGGGGGTGGCCGGTGAGCTCTACGTGGCCGGCTCGAGCCTTGGCCGCGGCTATATCCAGCGGACGGGGCTGACGGCGCAGCGGTTCGTGGCGTGCCCGTTCGGGTCGGGCGAGCGGATGTACCGCACCGGCGACGTGGTGATGTGGACGGCTGACGGGCAGTTGGCGTTCCTGGGGCGCGCGGACGAGCAGGTGAAGATCCGCGGGTTCCGGGTCGAGCCCGGCGAGGTCCAGGCACTGCTCGGCGCCCACCCGCAGGTGGCCGAGGCCGCGGTCATCGTCCGTGAGGACACCCCCGGCAACAAGCAACTCGTCGCCTACGCTGTCTCCGAGCTCACCGACGGCGAGTTGCTCCAGTACCTGGCGCAGCGACTGCCCGGCTACATGGTCCCCGCGGCGCTGGTCATCCTGGACCGGCTGCCCCTGACCCCCAGCGGCAAACTCGACCGACACTCGATGCCCGCACCCGCCCAGGTGACCGGCTTGGACGCCGACCGAGCGCCGGCCGACGAGCGCGAGGCCGTCCTGTGCGAGGTCTTCGCGCGGGTCCTCGGCCGCGACCGGGTCGGCGTGGACGACGACTTCTTCCGACTCGGCGGACATTCGCTGCTGGCCGTCGAGCTGCTCTCGCAGGTCCGCACCAGGCTCGGCGTGGAGCTGACCATCCGGGCCCTGTTCGAGGCGCCGACCCCGGCCGGGCTGGCCCGGGCCGCGTCGGCCGAGCCGGTGGCCGTACCGGCCGATCTCCTCCTCGGCCTGTCCGAAGCTGACCTCCAGCGGGCGGTGGCCGCCGTCGGCGGCGACGTGGCGCATGTCTATCCGCTGGCGCCGGTGCAGGAAGGCCTGCTCTTCCACCACCTGCTGGCCGCGGGCGGCGACGACCCGTACATCACGGCTTGGATGCTCGAGTTCACGTCGCGCCCGGTGCTCGACCGGCTCGTGGACGCCCTCCAGCACCTGGTGGACCGGCACGACGTCTACCGCACCGCGGTGGTGTGGGACGGGCTGCCCGAGCCCGTGCAGGTCGTGCGCCGGACGGCCACCCTGCCGGTGGTCACCCATGTGCTGGACGCCGACCACCCCGATCCGGCCGGGCGGCTGGTCGAGCTGGCCGGCCCAGCCATGGACCTGCGCCGGCCCCCGCTGATGGACCTGCATCTCACCGAGTCCAGCGGCGGCTGCTGGCTGGCGTACCTGCGCATGCACCACATCGTGCAGGACCAGCAGGGCACCGAGGTGCTCATGCGCGAGCTGCGGGAGATCCTGGCCGGGCGCGGCGACCAACTCCCGCCGACGCTGCCGTTCCGGGACTTCGTCGCCCGGGCCCGCAGCATCCCGCAGGCGGAACACGAACGGTTCTTTGCCGGGTTGCTCGGCGACGTCGAGGAGCCGACCGCCCCGTACGGCCTGATGGACGTCCGCGGCGACGGCCCGGACCCCGTGACCGGGGTGGTGGCGGTGCCGGACGACGTCGTCGACCGGCTGCGCGACGTGTCCCGGCGGCTCGGCGTCAGCGCGGCGACGGTCCTGCACGTCGCCTGGGGCCGGGTCGTGGCGGCGCTGTCCGGCCGCGACGACGTCGTGTTCGGCACGGTGCTGTCCGGGCGGATGACCGCCGGCTTCGGCGCGGACCGGGTGGTCGGTCCGTTCATCAACACGCTTCCGGTGCGGGTGCAGACTGGCCGCCTCGGCGTGCGGGCCGCGATCGAGGGCATGCGCGCCCAGTTGGCCGCGCTGGTCGAGCATGAGCACGCGCCGCTCGCCACCGCGCAGCAGGCCAGCGGCGTCGGCGAGAACACGCCGCTGTTCACGTCGCTGTTCAACTACCGCTTCATCGAGCACGAGGACCGGGACCGCGACGGCGAGGACATCTGGGACCGGGCGGTCGAGGGCGTACGCACCGTGCGCGTCCACGACCGCACCAACTACCCGCTGGCGGTGGCCGCGGACGACTTCGGCGGCGGCGGGCTGAGCCTGCGGGTGCAGGCGATCGCGCCGATCGACCCTGACGAGGTGGGCCGGCTCCTGAACACTGCACTCGCGACCGTGCTCACCGCGGTGGACGACCGGCCGGCCACGCCGCTGCACTTGGTCGACGTCCTCGATTCGGCCCAGTTGAACCGCTTGCTGGTTGAGTGGAATGTGCCGGCTGAGCCGGAGACGGCCATGAACGCGCATGGGTTGTTCGAGGCTCATGTGCAGCGGGCGCCGGATGCGGTTGCGGTGGTGGGTGATGGCGTCGAGTTGACGTATGCGGAGTTGGACGCTCGGGCGAGTCGGCTGGCGGGTTGTCTGCGTGGTCGTGGGGTGGGCGCGGACTCGGTGGTGGCGTTGCTGTTGGAGCGTGGTGTCGATTTTGTGGTCGCGGTGCTGGGTGTGTGGAAGGCGGGTGGGGCGTATCTGCCGGTGGATCCGCGTTACCCGATGGAGCGGATCGAGTTCATGGTCGCCGACAGTGGGGCGAGTCTGTTGGTGACCTCGGGTGTCGAGGTGCCGGGTGTGGCGACGGTCCGTTTGGACGATCCGGCGGTGGTGAGTGGGCCGGAGACGTCGGTGGAGGTGTCCTCGGGTGGCCTCGCCTATGTGATCTACACGTCGGGGTCGACCGGTGTGCCGAAAGGTGTGGCGCTGACGCACGGCGGTGTGGTGAATCTGGCGGCGGCGTTCCAGCAGCGGATGGGTGCGGGGCCGGGGCATCGGGTGTTGCAGTTCGCGTCGATCGGGTTCGACTCGGCGACCTGGGAGGTCGTCAATTCGTTGTGTTCGGGTGCGACTCTTGTGGTCGCGTCGGCGGACGAGTTGTTGCCGGGCGCGGGTCTGGCGGAAGTGGTGGAGCGGCATCAGGTCACGTACGCGTGTCTGCCGCCGGCGGTGCTGGCGCGGCTGGAGTCTACGGATCTGGCGTCGGTGACGGCGTTGATCTCGTCGGGTGAGGCGCTGGGTCCGGAGTTGGTTCGTGGTTGGTCGGCGGGTCGGGCGTTCTTCAATGGCTACGGTCCGACCGAGACCACTGTGGCGGCGGCGACTTCGCAGCCGCTGGCGTCGGGCGACGAGCCGGTGATCGGTACCCCGATCCGCAATACTCGCGCCTACGTCTTGGACAGCACTCTCTCTCCGTCTCCGGTGGGGGTGGCCGGTGAGCTCTACGTGGCCGGCTCGAGCCTTGGCCGCGGCTATATCCAGCGGACGGGGCTGACGGCGCAGCGGTTCGTGGCGTGCCCGTTCGGGTCGGGCGAGCGGATGTACCGCACCGGCGACGTGGTGATGTGGACGGCTGACGGGCAGTTGGCGTTCCTGGGGCGCGCGGACGAGCAGGTGAAGATCCGCGGGTTCCGGGTCGAGCCCGGCGAGGTCCAGGCACTGCTCGGCGCCCACCCGCAGGTGGCCGAGGCCGCGGTCATCGTCCGTGAGGACACCCCCGGCAACAAGCAACTCGTCGCCTACGCTGTCTCCGAGCTCACCGACGGCGAGTTGCTCCAGTACCTGGCGCAGCGACTGCCCGGCTACATGGTCCCCGCGGCGCTGGTCATCCTGGACCGGCTGCCCCTGACCCCCAGCGGCAAACTCGACCGACACTCGATGCCCGCACCCGCGTACCCGGACGACGCCGGGTCCGGACGCGGCCCGGCGACCGTACGGGAGGAACTTCTCTGCTCGATGTTCGCCGAGGTCTGCGGCCTCACGCGGGTCGGCGTCGACGACGACTTCTTCCGGCTCGGCGGGCACTCTCTGCTCGCTGTGCGGCTGGTGTCGCGGATCCGGGTGGTGCTCGACGTCGAAGTGCCGCTACGGCAACTGTTCGCGACGCCGACGGTGGCCGGGCTGGCGCACTGGCTCGCGGTGGGCGACGTGGACCGCGCCCGGCTGGCGCTGCGTGCGACCGAGCGGCCGCAGCGCATCCCGCTGTCGTTTGCCCAGCGGCGGCTGTGGTTCCTCGGCCAGTTGCAGGGCTCGAACCCGAGCTACAACATGCCGATGGTGATCCGGCTCGGCGGCCCGCTGGACGAGGCCGCGCTGGACAAGGCGCTGCTCGACGTGATCGTCCGGCACGAGTCGCTGCGCACGGTGTTTCCGTCCGTCATGGGCGAGCCCTATCAGCAGATCATCGAACCGGCCGGTCTCACCTCGGTGCTGACCCGGGTGCCGAACCAGCGCACCCACACCGATTTGCGCTTCCCGAGCTTCGCCGGGATGGCGGACCTGCCGTCGCTGGCGATCGATGTGGTCGAGCCGGCCACCGACCTCTCGCCCGTTGCGCTCGCCGTCGCCGACCTGTCCGACGCGGTGGTCGGCGTGACGCGGTACGAGTTCGACGTGTCCGCCGAACTGCCGATCCGGGCCTGGCTGTTCGAGGTCGCGCCGGACGATCGGGTGCTCGTCCTGGTGCTGCACCACATTGCCGACGACGGGCTGTCGATCGGCCCGCTGGTCCGGGACCTGTCGGCGGCGTACGCGGCCCGGCAGCACGGCAACGTGCCACTGTGGGAGCCGTTGCCGGTGCAGTACGCAGACTACGCGCTCTGGCAGCGGGAGCTGCTCGGTGACCCGGAGGATCCGGCCAGCCTGATGTCGCAGCAGACCGACTACTGGCGGCAGACCCTGTCCGGCATGCCGGAGGAGTTGGCGTTGCCGGTGGACCGGCCCCGCCCGGCGGTCGCGAGTCACCGCGGGCACAGCGTGCCGGTGCATGTCCCGGCGGAGGTGCACCAGCGTCTGGTGGATCTGGCCCGGACCGAGGGCGCGACCCCGTTCATGGTGCTCCAGGCGGCGCTCGCGGTGTTGTTCTCCCGGCTCGGCGCCGGTCCCGACATTCCGATCGGGTCGGCCGTGGCGGGGCGCACCGACGACGCCCTCAACCACCTGGTGGGTTGCTTTGTCAATTCGCTGGTGATCCGCACCGACCTCACCGGCGACCCAGAGTTCCGGCAGGTGCTGACCCGGGTGCGGGACGCCACGCTGGGTGCACTGGCGCACCAGGACGTCCCGTTCGAGCGGCTGGTGGAGGAGCTCGCGCCGTCCCGGTCGCTGGCCCGGCACCCGCTCTTCCAGGTGATCCTCACGATCCTCAACCCGATGACCGCGGGGCGGACGACCGACGACACCCCGGAGTTCGCCGGCGTCGAGTCGACTGCGTTGTTCGCCGGCAAGCAGGCCGCGAAGTTCGACCTGGACGTGCTGGTCGGTGAGACCTTCGACGCGTCCGGCCGCCCGGCCGGGCTGTACGGCGCGGTGACCGCTTCGGCGGACCTGTTCGACACCTCGACCGTCGAGCGGATCGTCGGCTGGTTCGCGCATGTGCTCGACGTGGTGACCGCGACGCCCGACCTGCGGCTGCATGAGGTCGAGGTGCTGGACCCGGCCGAGCGGTTGCTGGTCCTGCACGGCTGGAACGACACCACCGCGGCGGTACCGGCGGCGACGTTCGGCGAGATGTTCCGCGATCGCGTCGAGTCCACTCCCGACGCCGTCGCAGTGGTGTCCGGCGGCGTGGAGCTGACCTACGCGGATCTCGACGCCCGGGCCGATCGCCTGGCGTGGTACCTGCGCGAGCAGGGTGTCGGCGTGGACTCGGTGGTCGGGCTGTGCTTGCCGCGCGGGGTGGAGATGATCGGGGCGATCCTCGGCGTCTGGAAGGCCGGTGCGGCGTACCTGCCGGTCGATCCGGCGCTGCCGGTGGAGCGGATCTCGTTCATGCTGGCCGACAGCCGGGCGACGTTGCTGATGGGCGTCGAGGACGTGCTCGACGACCTGCCGGCGGGCCTGGTCCGGCTGGTGGCGCTCGACGATCCGATGGTGCGGGCCGTGCTCGCCGCAGCGCCGGCATCGGTGCCCGACGTGCCGGTGGACGGCCGCAACCTGGCCTACGTGATGTACACGTCCGGCTCGACCGGCGTCCCCAAGGGCGTGGCGGTGACGCACGGATCGCTGGCGAACTACGTGATCAGCGCATCGGCGCGGCTCGGCTGGTCCGGCGCTGGCACCCGGTACGGGCTCTTCCAGCCGCAGGTCACCGACCTGGGCAACACGGTGGTCTTCGTCAGCCTGATGACCGGCGGCCAGTTGCACGTGCTCGACGAGGGCGCGGTGGTGAACCCGGACGCGGTGGCCGACTATCTGGTGACGCACCGGATCGACTGCGTCAAGGCGGTCCCGTCACACCTGATGGCGCTGTCGGCCGGCCGTGGCATGGACGGCATCCTGCCGGCCCGGTCGCTGGTGCTGGGCGGCGAGGCGGCGCCCGCAGCGTGGCTGGGCGAACTGCTGGCGGCGGCCGCGGAGCATGGCACGAAGGTCTTCAACCACTACGGTCCGACCGAGACCACCATCGGTGTGGCCACCACCGAACTGACCGCGGTGGGGCTCACCGGTGAGGTGGTGCGGGCCGGCACGGCGATCATGAACACCCGGTTCTTCGTGCTCGACGGCGGCCTGGCACCGGTGCCGGTCGGCGTCGTCGGCGAGCTGTACGTCTCCGGTGACGGACTGGCGCGCGGTTACGTGGGCCGGGCCGACCTGACGGCGGAGCGGTTCGTCGCCTGCCCCTTCGGCACCGGCGAGCGGATGTACCGGACCGGCGACCTGGTGCGGTGGACCGCCGACGGGCAGGTGGTGATCGTCGGCCGGGCCGACGACCAGATCAAGGTGCGTGGTTACCGGATCGAGCCGGGCGAGGTCGAGAACACGTTGCGCAGCCACCCTGCGGTGGTGCAGGCGGCGGTGATTGCCCGGGAGGACAACGTCGGCGACAAACGGCTTGTCGCCTACATCGTGGCGGCCGACGGCGACACCGACGCGGACGGCGAGCTGGTCTCCTCCGTCCGCAAGTTCGTCGCCCAGCGCCTGCCGGACCACCTGGCGCCGGCCTCGGTGGTCGTCCTGACCGCCATTCCGTTGACCGCCAGCGGCAAACTCGACCGCAACGCGCTGCCCGCCCCGAGCGCGGTGGGCGCCGGTGTGACCCGGCGGGCACCGACAACACCGGACGAGGAGAAGCTGTGCGAGGCGTTCGCCCACATCCTCGGCGTCGACTCGGTGGGGCTGGACGACGGCTTCTTCGACCTGGGCGGGCACTCGTTGCTCGCGGTGCGGCTCATCTCCCGGATCCGGGCCACGCTCGGTGTGGAGGTGGACATCCAGGTGCTCTTCGATGCGCCGACCGTGGCGCTGCTGGTGGGTCACCTCGGCGCGCGCTCGGAACGGCCGGCGCTGCGGCCGATGCGGCGGGACTGAGCCGGGTGAGCACCAAACCCGGTCAGCGAAGGCCGCGGCGGGCGGGCGGGGTGTCCAACCGTACGAGATCGATGGTCGGACGCCAGCCCGCCGCCGAACGGACGGTGGGGAGCCGGCGGGCGGCGGCGACGTCGACGCGTTCGGCGAGGCCCGTCGCGTCGTGTGGCTCGGCCTGCATCAGCCGCAGGACCCGCCGCGCGCCGCGCTCGCCGCCGACGGCTCGACGATGTCGGCGAGCGCGTCGATGCTGGCGACCGCGTCGTCGAGTTGGCGACCGCCGTGGTTGGACACCACGATTGCGTCGACGCCGTGCTCGACCGCCTGCCGCGCGTCGTCCGGGGCGCCGGCCGATTCACCGTCGCGGTGGATGAGCTGCTGACAGGCCACCGGCGCGGCGGCGACCGGCAGCTCCACCGACCGGCCGAGCACGGTCGAGCGGGTGGTGCACGCCGAGACGTCCCGCAGCATCCTGAGCAGGATAGAGACGTGTCCCGCGGGAGAAGGCGGTGAAATGATGGTGAATTGATCCCATACCCCCATCCGTGCGCTCGATGAACGCACCATCGCCACCCCCAGGACCTGGCGATTGCTGAGCAAACTGCGCTACTGCCCTCGCCGCGCCACCGCGATCGTGCAGGTCATCCTGGCCCTGCACCAACGTCTGTGGAAGTTGTGGCCAAAAGGCGACTGGACATTATCCGTCTGGCCGACCTTTGTCCGACTGCTCACAGGTTTCCAAATCATTTCCGCAGGGCATCCGTATGAACGGCCGGTGATCGTTCATCTTGGACAGTCGGACACCGTCGCAGGCCCTGTCCCCCGTGCTTACTATTCACCCGGCTCGGCGGATTGAACTGTGCCTCGGGGGAGCTCAGCATGGCTGAAACAATGAACAGGACAGTGCTTCGGACGGTTGCTTCGGCGTTCGACGACGATGTCGTGCCGGAGCGGGAAGCGATGCGAACCAGCGACAGCCACGATTCGCATTGGCTGCCGGTGACCGCGCTACGGCCGGCGGACTCACCGCGGCGCGCAGGCGAGGACATCGGCCACATCGAGATGCTCGCGTCCATCGAGGATCGGCTGCCGCCGATCGTGGTGCACCGCGAGACCATGCGCGTCATCGATGGCATGCACCGCCTGCGGGCGGCGAAGCTGCGTGGCGACGACCGGGTCGAGGTCCGCTTCTTCGACGGCAGCGAGCAGGAGGCCTTCGTGTTGGCGGTCACCGCCAACACTACCCACGGCCTGCCGCTGTCCATCGGCGACCGGGCGCTGGCCACCGAACGCATCATCGCCTCGCAGCCGACCTGGTCGGACCGGGCCATCGCGGTGGCGGTCGGCCTCGGCGCGCGGACCGTCGGCAACATCCGCCGCCGTATGCAGGACCAGGCCGAGGTGGAGTCGGTCACCGCCCGCACCGGCCGGGACGGCCGCGTGCGCCCAGTGGACAACAGCGTGGGTCGGTTGCGGGCGTACGCCCTCATCAAGCAGCGTCCCGAGGCCTCGTTGCGGGAGATCGCCCGCGAGGTGGGCGTCTCGCCGTCGACGGTGCGCGACGTGCGGCTGCGGCTCGAGCGCGGCGAGGACCCGCTGCCGCAGGTGCGTCAGCGCCGGGAGAAGCCGGCCGTCCGGGAGGCGGTCTCGCGCATGCTTCAGGGACTGCAGAGCGACCCGTCGCTGCGGTTCACCGAATCGGGCCGGACCGTGCTGCGGTGGGTGCACTCGCGGGCGATCCGGGCGGAGGAGTGGGCCGAGGTCGAGCACAAGGTGCCGGCGCACTGCGCTTACATCCTCGCCAATGTGGCCCGCTCCTGTGCCGACGAGTGGCTTCAGATCGCCGAGGAACTTGAGCAGCGCACCACCCGCCCGGCCTGAAAAGGCGTGAGGTAACTGGAGGGCTACTCCGGGCCTGGACCAGCTTCGCCCCGGCGCGCTCCTGACACCATGTTTTACGTGCTAAGTACCGGCACGGTATGGCGGCAGTCGACCAGCCGACGCGGATAGCGCGGCAGCCGTCCAACCCCGTGTGCTCCCCGTTACGGGAGCAGTGGCTCGATCACCATCGCCTGCGGATCTGTCAGCGACGACTCGTACGTCGGTTTGCAGACAAAACGACACACTCGTGATTTTCGCTGACACGGTCAGCGAATAATAAAGTCGAGGTACCACAACGCCCTCTGAGGTCGGCGTCTCATGGGGCTGGTCCTGGCAGAGCCGCCGAGCGAATTCGAGGAGATTCCGGTAGGTTACTAGCTAGTCGGTTGTTCTATTTGCCGGAATTCGGCAGTTCCGCCGGATCGGCGCCCGGAAGAGCAGCAAAAAGCAGCATTCCAGGCCAGGGTGAGCGGTTAGGAATCACTGTCGCCCTTCCGACAGGGGTTGTGATCGTCTTCGGTCGATGTTATCTTCGGGCCGATTAAATCCTTGTTACCCAGTGCGCGATGGAATCAAACAGAGCGCGTGACGACCGCGGGGGAGAAGTGCATGGTCCTGGGGGGTAGTTAAGCGAGTCGCTTTCACATTGTCTTATCCAAGGGGCCGGAACGATTCTGCATTCGGCCGTCTGATCCATGCCGCTCGCACCTGGCTCTCGTGTGTTTCCGGATGCCGCTTCGAACACATACGTCTTAGCCTTGGAGTTCATTTGTCAGCCGAGGAAGAGGAATTAAGCCGTAGACCCCTGGTCCGAATGGATATCAGTGCGCTGTGCCTGGACGGATCCCCCCGGCTCGCCGGCCCGTGTCCGGACCATGTTCAGAACATGGTGGCCGCGCAGAGTGATCTGCCGCCGATAGTGGTGCACCGGCCGACGATGCGTGTCATCGACGGCGCCCACCGCGTCCGGGCGGCGCTCCAGCGCGGCGAAACCTCCATCACCGGGCGATTCTTTGATGGTTCCGAGGCCGAGGCGTTCGTGCTGTCGGTGTCGCTCAACGTCGCTCACGGCCTGCCGCTCGCCCTCGCCGATCGCAAACGCGCGGCGGAGCGCATCGCCACCCTCTATCCGCAGTGGTCGGACCGCCGGGTCGCCGCCGTGGCCGGCATCTCGCCGGGCACCGTTGGCTACATCCGCCGGCGGGTGGCCGGGGCTGCCGCGCCCGACGCCAGCCGGATCGGCCAGGACGGCCGGGTGCGTCCGCTGGACAGCAGCGCGGGCCGTCGGCTGGCCGGCCAGTTGATGACCGACAACCCGAACATGTCCCTCCGGCAGGTCGCCAAGGCCGCCGCGATATCCCCGGAGACGGCCCGCGATGTCCGCAACCGCCTGCTTAGTGGCGCGGAAGTGGTTCCGGCCCGGCGGCCTCGGGGCGCCGCCCCGGCGGCAGCGCCGCCCAGCGGCGACCGGGAGCCGCCGCTGAATCTCATCCGCTCCGGCGGCGGGCCGGCGTCGGCGTCGGCGATCGACCGTTCCGCCCTGGTTGACCGCCTGATGGCCGATCCGGCGCTGCGCTACTCCGAGACCGGGCGCAATCTGCTCCGGCTGCTGACCCTGCACGCCCGCTGGGCCGAGGAATGGGACAACATCGTCGACAACGTGCCGCCGCACTGTACCGACGTGGTGGCCGACCTGGCCGGCCAGTTCGCCGATCTGTGGGCCGATCTCGCCACCCGGTCGGTCCGGGACAACGTGTGGCGGGCTGACATGGGAAACGCCCCGCGGGGTGTTCGACGGCGCACCGCAAGTCGTTAGGTAAGCCCATCCGCGGCCGGGCTGTCGGTCTCCGGATCCTGGTGCCGCGGGCCCGGCGACGAGTAGTGGGGTCAGCTGAAGGCCGGGACCGCGGTGCGGTGACCGGCCGAGCCATCCTGTTCAACCGGCGTGCGGGCCCCGGTTGAACAGTCCAGGAAGTTTTCCACGCCGTGCCGCCGCCCGCGTGGGGCGTGGTGGTGGCCTGCCGCTGTCGGTCGTGATCCGCGCCAGCCTGGACCGGCGCGACCACACCAACCGGCAGATCGCCGAGCGTTTCTCCAGCACGGTGAGCACGGTGGAACAGCATCCAACCAAGGTGTATCTCAAATTAAATATGCTCAGCCGCGCCGAACTTCAACGCCTGATGGGCGGTTGGACAGGCGTTTGACGTTTTCTGAGGTGCCTCCTTACGGTCGCAGGGTCAGGGTTCTTCACATTCCTCGGAGGTCGGGATGTCTGCGGCATCGGTCAAGGAGCTCATTCGTACCAAGCGCCGGATGTGGGGGTGGATGTACCGATGACGGCCACCCTCGAGAAGCCCGGCGATTCGGTATCCACCGGGGTCCCGCCCGCCATTTCGAGAATTGTCGGGGTAGGCACCGCGGTGACCGGAGCGATGGTCACCCAACCTGAATTGCTGGAACTGCTCCGAATCGACGACCCCCGGGTCCGGTCGGTTTACCTGAACAGTGCGATCGACACGCGCCGCCTCACTCTGCCGGAACCCGACGCGACCGGCCTGCGCCGTCCCGAGCCGCAGGGTGAGCTGTTGGCGAAACACCGCCGCCTCGCCATCGAGATGGGCAGTCAGGCCCTCCAGGCCTGCCTCAAGCGGGCCGGTGCCGCCCTCTCCGACCTGCGCCACCTCTGCTGCGTGACGTCAACCGGCTTCCTCACCCCCGGCCTCAGCGCGCTGCTTATCAAGGAACTCGGCATCGACCCGCACTGCGGCCGTTCGGACATCGTGGGGATGGGCTGCAACGCCGGTCTGAACGCGCTCAACGTGGTCGCCGGCTGGTCCGCAGCGCACCCCGGCGAGCTGGGCGTGGTGCTGTGCACCGAGGCCTGCTCCGCGGCGTACGCTCTCGACGGCACCATGCGCACCTCGGTGGTCAACAGCCTCTTCGGCGACGGCGCGGCCGCCGTGGCACTGGTCAGCGACCGGCCGGGCGAGTCCCGTCCGGGCCCGCGGATCCTCAAATTCGCCAGCTTCCTGATCACCGACGCGATCGACGCGATGCGCTACGACTGGGACAGCGACCTGGACCGGTTCAGTTTCTTCCTCGACCCGCAGATTCCGTACGTCGTGGGCGCCAACGCCGAGACCGTGATCGACCGTCTGCTCGCCGGCACCGGCCTGCGCCGCAGCGACATCGCGCAGTGGCTGGTGCACTCCGGCGGCAAGAAGGTCATCGACGCGGTCGTGGTCAACCTCGGGCTGACCCGGCACGACGTCCGGCACACCACCCGCGTCCTGCGCGAGTACGGCAACGTATCCAGCGGCTCGTTCCTGTTCTCCTACGAGCGGCTGGTCGAAGAGGGCGTCACCCGCCCCGGCGACTACGGAGTTCTGATGACCATGGGTCCCGGTTCGACGATCGAGACGGCGCTGGTCCAGTGGTGACCGCAGCCGGAGTCGGCGATCTGGTCCTGCACGTGGACGGACATCAGCCGGTCTCGCCGGCCGTCGTCGAGGCGGTGCTGGCCGTCTGCGATCGGGCCGAGGACGAATACGGCGCGGGCATGTTGACGGTGTACGTCTCCGGCGCCCCGCAGCCGGGCTGGACCCGCGATGTCAGCGTCGGGCTGCTGACCAAATGGGAACGGGCGGTGCGCCGGTTTGAGCGGCTCGGCATGGTCACCGTGGCGGTCAGCGCTGGCGACTGCGGCGGCACGGCGCTCGACCTGTTGCTGGCCACCGACATCCGGATCGCCGTCGCGGGCACCCGCCTCGTCGTGTCGGTGAGCGCCGACGCGACCTGGCCCGGGATGGCGCTGTACCGGCTCGCCCGGCAGGGTGGACGGCTGCGCCGGGCGGCGCTGCTCGGCACGCCGGTCGACGCTGGGGCCGCCACCGCGGCCGGCCTGCTCGACGCGGTCGTCGACCAGCCGGACGACGCGCTGGCCGAGGTCGCCACCGCGGTGGCCGGCCTGACCGGCAAGGAGCTGGCGATCCGGCGGCAACTGATGGCCGACGCCACCGAGCGCAGCTTCGAGGAGGCGCTCGGTGCGCACCTGGCCGCCTGCGACCGAGCCCTGCGCCGGGTCGTGGTCTCATGACCACGGCGGCCCTGCCGCGGAGCATCGCCGCCTACTGGGTGCACCTGGCTGACGCGGCGGCCCACGTCGACCGGGTGCTGGCTGCGCTGCCGTTGCCCACCCGGCGCACCGCGCAGCAACGAGCCGAGGCGGCGGCCGCGCACGACGCGGCCCGCCGCCTGCGGGCGCGCTTCCTGGACGCGTACGCCGATCAGGTCTACGACGAGATCACCGGGGGCCGTACCCGGTATCTGCGGCTGGACGAGCTCGCCGAGGCCGCTGCCAACGCGTTCCCGGGGCTGGTGCCGACGGCTGCGCACCTGGCGGTGGAGCGGTCCCGGGCCCAGGCGGACAAGGAAGGCTACGAGATCGACCAGGGTATCTTCCTGCGGGCGATCCTGCGGTCGGCGCCGTCTGGGCGGCACCTGATGACTGCGATGCTGCGGCCCACCGACCGGGCACTGCGGCTGCTTCCCGAGTTCCGGCGCACTGGGCTGCTGGTGACCGAGGCGGTGCGACTGGAACGACGCGACGGGGTGGCCCGGCTGACCCTGTGCCGGCAGGACTGTCTCAACGCCGAAGACGAGCAGCAGGTGGACGACATGGAGACCGCCGTCGACCTGGCCCTGCTCGACCCGGCGGTGCGGATCGGGCTGGTGCGCGGCGGCGAGATGAGCCATCCCCGCTATCAGGGCCGCCGGGTGTTCAGCGCCGGGATCAACCTGAAGAGCATCAGCGCCGGCCGCATCTCGCTGACCGGGTTCCTGCTCCGGCGCGAGTTGGGCTACCTGCACAAGCTCGCCCGGGGCCTGGCCGACGACGAACTGGACCGGTGGCTGCCGCCGGTGCAGAAGCCGTGGGTCGCCGCCGTCGACACGTTCGCGATCGGCGGCGGATGCCAGCTCCTGATGGTCTTCGACCACGTGCTGGCCGCCGCCGATGCCTACCTCAGCCTGCCCGCCGCCCAGGAGGGCATCGTGCCGGGCGCCGCCAACCTGCGCCTCGCCCGGATCGGCGGTGCCCGGCTGGCTCGCCAGGTCATTCTCGGCGGCCGCCGGATCGAGGCCACCGAGCCGGCCGCCGGCCTGCTGGTCGACGAGGTGGTGCCGTCCGGCGAGATGGACGCGGCGGTCGAGGCCGCGCTGGCCCGGCTGGCCGGTGACGCCGTCGTGGCCAACCGGCGGATGATCAACGTGGCCGAGGAGTCCGTCGACGACCTGCGGGCATACCTGGCGGAGTTCGCGCTGGAGCAGGCGCTGCGCATCCACGCCCCCGACGTGCTGGCCAAGACCGGCCGGTTCGCGGAGCGCCCGGCATGACCGTGGATTACGCGAAGGCGTGCCACGTCGCCCGGGTCACGCTGAACCGGCCCGAGGTGCTCAACGCCATGGACCTGCGGATGCACGAGGAACTGGCCGAGATCTGGGACGACATCGAGGCCGACGACGAGATTCGGGTCGCGGTGCTGACCGGCGCGGGGGACCGCGCCTTCTCGGTGGGGCAGGACCTCAAGGAGAGCGCCCGCCTCACCGCGGCGGGCGTCCCGGCATCATCCTTCGGCAGCCGGGGCCGGCCCGGCTGGCCCCGGCTCACCGAGCGGTTCGACTTCAGCAAACCGGTGGTTGCGCGGGTCGACGGGTACGCACTCGGCGGCGGCTTCGAACTCGCCCTCGCCTGCGACCTGATCGTCGCCTCCGACCGGTCGGTGTTCGGGCTTCCGGAGGTACGCCTCGGGCTCGTCCCGGGCGCCGGCGGCGTCTTCCGGCTGATCCGGCAGATGCCTCCGAAAGCGGCGATGGGCTACCTGCTCACCGGCCGGCGCTTCGATGCCGCGACCGCCCACACGTACGGGCTGGTCAACGACGTGGTGCCGGCCGCGCGGTTGGACGAGTGCGTGGCGGGCTGGGTCGCCGATCTGGTCGCGAGCGCGCCGTTGTCGGTGCGGTCGATCAAGGAGGCCGCGCTCCGCTCAGTTGACCTGCCGCTGCCGGACGCCTTTGGCGCCGACTACCGCTGGGAGGACCGGCGGCGGCACAGCGCCGACGCCGTCGAGGGCATCCAGGCCTTCGTGGCGAAGCGGACGCCGTCCTGGTCCGGGAAGTGATCGGTCGACCGGAGGAGTCGCGAGATGACGTTGTCCGCGCCGCCCGGAGCGCTCGGCGGGCATTCCCTCCTGGTGTTCCTGATGGCGGTGACCGTGCTACTGCTGGTCGCCCAGCTACTCGGCCGCCTCGCGGAACGGGTGGGCATGCCCGCCATCGTCGGCGAACTGGCCACCGGCGTCATCCTGGGACCGTCGCTGCTGGGCCACCTTCTGCCTGGGGTGACCGCCTGGATCTTCCCGACCGACCCGGGGCAGATGCATCTGCTCGACGCGGTCGGCCAGATCGGCGTCCTGCTGCTGGTCGGACTCACCGGCACCCACCTGGACGTCGCCATGGTCCGGCGGCGCAAGGCCACCGCCGCGCGGATCAGCCTGGCCGGCCTGCTGCTGCCGCTGGTCCTCGGTCTCGGCACCGGCTACCTGCTGGCCAACTGGCTGAGCGGGTCGGTGGTGACCGACCCGCTGGTCTTCGCCGGCTTCATGGGAGTCGCCATGGCGGTGACCGCCATCCCGGTCATCGCCAAGACCCTCTCCGACATGCGCCTGCTGCACCGCGACGTCGGTCAGCTGACGCTGGCCGCCGGCACCATCGACGACGCGGTCGCCTGGTTCCTGCTGGCGGTGGTTTCGATGGCCGCGACCGCCGGGCTGAGCGCGGGCAGCGTGGTGAAGGCGATCGCCTACCTGATCGCGTTCGTCGTGCTCGCCGCGCTCGTCGGCCGGCCGCTGGTGCGCCGGGCCATGCGGTTCGTCGACCGCAGCCCGGAGGCCGGCCCCAGCATCGTGGCCGCCGTCGTCTTCGTCCTCTCCGGTGCGATCATCACTCAGGCGCTGGGCATGGAGCCGGTCTTCGGCGCCTTCGTGGCCGGCATCCTGGTCGGGCTTCCCCGCGCAGCGAACCAGGCGAAACTCGCGGCGCTGCGCACCGTGACGCTCAGCGTTTTCGCGCCGATCTTCCTGGCCACGGCCGGGTTCCGGATGGACCTGACCGCGCTGGCCCAGCCACGGGTCGCGCTCGCCGCAGTGCTGGTGCTGGCCATCGCCATCGTGGGCAAGTTCGCCGGCGCGTACGCCGGTGCCCGGCTCAGCGGCCTGAACCGGTGGGAGGGCCTGGCAATCGGCGCGGGCATGAACTCCCGGGGGGTGGTAGAGGTGGTGGTGGCCCTCACCGGCCTGCGCCTGGGTGTGCTCAACACCGCGACCTACACGATCGTCGTGCTGGTCGCCATCGTCACCTCGCTGATGGCGCCGCCGCTGCTGCGCTACACGATGGCCCGCGTCGAGTCCAACGAGGATGAACGACTCCGCAAGATCGATCACGACACCTGGAACGGTCTGCCGGCCGCCCGGCCGGCACCGGCTCCCGAGGAGAGGGCATGACCATCACCGCGAAATACGTCGTACGGGCCCGCCCGGCAAGCAACATCGGGGCCGCGACCTTTCTCCAGGCGCTGTGCGTCGACCTGAGCCCGGAGAGCCTGCACGAGACGCCAGCCCGGATGGCCCGGCCCGATGCCGACCTGCTGACCGCCCCCGAGTGCAGATCGCCTACCGGCTCACCCGGAAACTGGAGCCGAACGGGGGTGGGCGTGGTGATCGAGGCCGAGCACCTGCGCATGACACTGCGCGGCGTCCAGGCGGCCGGCGCGCGCACCACCGCCTCGACGATGTTGGACGTACCGCGCGACGACGCACGTTACCGCGGCGAGTTCCTGGCCGCCGCCGGGCTGGGCGGGCGCTGAGATGCGCCGAGCCGAGCTGCATCCAAGTTTGTCCGATCCAGTGCTGGACGCGATGAACTTCCTCAACGAGATCACCCTGCGCTATCCGGCGGCGATCTCATTCGCGCCCGGCCGCCCGTACGACGGGTTCTTCGCAACCGAGGAGGTCATCGCTCACCTCCGCCGCTATCTCGACCACCTGAGCGACCAGGGCGCCTCACCGGCGCAGGTGCGCACGGCGGTCTACCAGTACGGACCTACCGCCGGCCAGATCCGCGAGATCATCGCCGACTCGCTGCGGCGGGACGAGGGCATCGACGTGCCGGCCGAGTCCATCGTGGTCACCGTCGGTGCACAGGAGGCGATGATGCTGGTCGTCCGCGCGCTGATCCGGGATCCGCGCGACGTGCTGCTGGTCTCCACCCCCTGCTATGTGGGGATCACCGGGGTGGCCCGGCTGCTGGACGTGACGCTCAGCCCGGTGCCGGAGACCGCCGAAGGGTTCTCCCTGGCCGCCATCGAGGCAACGATCCGGGTCGAGCGTGCCGCCGGGCACCGGCCGCGAGCGTTCTACCTCGT
Source organism: Micromonospora sp. NPDC000442 (assembly GCF_042898635.1). NCBI lineage: Bacteria > Bacillati > Actinomycetota > Actinomycetes > Micromonosporales > Micromonosporaceae > Micromonospora > Micromonospora sp. NPDC000442. The sequence continues at coordinate 29,455 of NZ_JBIAYZ010000020.1, forward strand.
GCCCGACCACGCCAACCCGTCCGGTTCCACGCTGTCCGCGCCGGACCGCACCGCGTTGCTGAACCTGGCCGCGCGCGAGGACCTGCTGATCCTGGAGGACACGCCTTACCGGCTGGTCAGTCCGGGGAAGCCGATCCCCACGCTCAAGGCCCTGGACCGCCATCGCCGCGTGGTGCACCTCGGCTCGTACTCGAAGACGCTCTTCCCGGGCGCTCGGGTGGGCTTCGCGGTGGCCGATCAGGAGGTGGTCGGCGATGACGGCCGGAGCGGGCCGCTGGCCGGCGAGCTCTCGAAAATCAAGAGCATGGTCACGGTCAACACCTCGTCGCTGAGCCAGGCGGTGGTGGCGGGTGCGCTGCTGGCCGCCGGCGGCCGGATATCGGAGCTGAACGCCAAGGCGGCCGGCCACTACGGCGACGCCATGCGGCGGGTGCTCGACCGGCTGGCCGAGCGGCTGCCGGAGGAGCGCCGGGCGGCGCTGGGTGTGCGGTGGAACGAGCCCAGTGGTGGCTTCTTCCTCAGCCTGGCCGTGGGATTCGAGGCCGACGACGCGGCGCTCACTCGGTCGGCCGAGGAGTTCGGGGTCATCTGGACGCCGATGCGCTACTTCCACCCGGACGACGGCGGTCGCCGGGCACTCCGGCTCTCCGTGAGCTACCTGTCGCCCGAGGAGATCGACGGGGGCATCGACCGGCTGGTGGCGTTCATCGAAGCCGAAAGTCACTGACCCCGTCGTACGGTGCGCAGCGCTCCCGCCTCGGCGACGGTGCCGCACCCGGCGAGGCCCATGGCCTCGCGCAGCTCGGTGGCGAACAGGTCGAGCACCCGGCGCACCCCGGGCTCGCCGCCGGCTGCCAGGCCCCACATCAGCGGCCGCCCGGCCAGCACTCCGGCGGCGCCGAGCGCGAGCGCCCGGAGCACATCGGTGCCGCCGCGGATGCCGCTGTCGAGCAGCACCTCACCGGCCCCGCCGACCGCCTCGACAACCTCCGCCAGCACGTCCACGCTCGGCACGGCGCCGTCCAACTGACGGCCGCCGTGGTTGCTGACCACTACCGCGTCCACGCCGGACTCCACCGCGCGCCGGGCGTCGTCGGCGGCCAGCACTCCCTTGAGCACCACCGGCAGCCGGGTGTGCCGCCTCAGCGTCTCGATCGACTGCCAGGTGAGCGCGGGGGAGAAGAGCTGGCTGGTGTGCGCCGCCACGGCCGAGGCGCCGGCCTGCCTCTGATGCGCGGCGCCGGTGGCGCCAAGGTTCGCCGCCCGTACGTGCGGCGGCAGGGCGAACCCGTTGCGGATGTCGCGCAGGCGGCGGCCCATCCAGGGCACGTCGACCGTGACCACGACGGCCTGGCAGCCCGCGTCCTCGGCCCGGCGCACCAGGTCGAGCACCGCAGGGGTGTCCCGCAGCCAGTAGACCTGGAACCAGACCGTCCCGCCGGCCGCGGCGATCCGCTCGATCGGGATGCTGCTCAGGGTGCTGGCGACCAACGGCACCCCGGCGGCTGCGGCGGCGCGTGCGGTCGCGTCCTCCCCGTCCGGGTGCAGCAGTTGCTGATAGGCCACCGGCGCGACCGCCAAGGGTTGTGCCACCGGCCGGCCGAGCAGCGTCGAGGCGGTGTCGCAGGCGGACACGTCGCACAGCACGCGGGGCACCACGAAGACCCGGTCCAGGGCGACCCGGTTGGCCTCCAAGGTGGTCTCCCGGCCACTGCCACCGGCGACGAAGTCCCAGACGTCGGCCGGCAGCACGGTGGCGGCGGCGAGCTCGGCGTCGGCGACGCTGCCGAACGCCGGCACTGTCTTGCCATTCCTGCCATTCATCCGGCCGTCCTCCTCGCCCGGACTCTCGGACCGGGCTCGCGGTGTTGGCGACTTTGCGCGAGGTGTGGTGCGGTGTGAACGAGGCCGAGTCGCTCACCGGGATCCAGGCGGTGCTGCAGCGCGGTCCGGGCGCGCTCGGCCGGCTGCTGGCGGCCGCCGCGCCGAACGGCGTCACCCCCGATCGGGCCGGCGCGATGCTCAGCCCGGACGGCGAGCTCGTCGTCGACCTGGCGGTCCCGGATGCCGGCGCCGTGGGGGCGGCGCCGGACGCGGACGGCTGGGACGTCAGCCGCGCACAACCGCCTCGGCCCACAGGGCGGTGACCGCGGCCCGGTCCACCTTGCCGTTGGCGGTCCGGGGCAGCTCGGCGACGAGCCGGACGGCATCCACCACCATGTACGTCGGCAGGTGCGCGGCGCAGTGCGCCTTGAGCCCGAGCATGGTGGGCCGCGCGTCGCCGGCCGGCACGACGGCGGCGTGGATGCGGCTGTCCAGCCCGGCGCCGACCACCACGACGGCGGCTGCGGCCACGGCGGGATGGGTGGCCAGCACGGCCTCGATCTCGCTCGGCTCGACCCGGTGCCCGCGCACCTTGACCATGTGGTCGCGGCGGCCCACGTACTCCAGGTTGCCGTCCGGCCCGATCCGGCCGAAGTCGCCGGTCCGGTAGGGTCCGTCCTGCGCGGGCTGGCCCCAGTAGCCGAGCATGACGGTCGGACCGTCCACGACGATCTCGCCGACGTCGGCACCGGGCGGGTCCAGCCACACCTGGTCGCCGCTGCACGCCTGGCCGATCGGCAGCGGCCGGGTCCGGGTCAGGTCGTGGGCGGTCACCTCGTATGAGGTGCACACGTTCGTCTCGGTGGGTCCGTACCAGTTGAACAGCCGGACGGCGGGCCAGGCCGCGCGTAGGCGCAGCACGTCGGCGATCGGGAACGGTTCGCCGGCGAATACGCAGACCCGCAGCGCCGGCGGCGGATCGCCGTCGAGCAGGCCGCCGTCCGCGGTCATCAACTGGAGGGCTGAGGGCACCGAATACCACACGGTGATTTCGCGCTCGAATAGGAAACGGGTCAGCGCCTCCGGGGCGAACGCGAGCGTCGCCGGCACCAGGTCGACGCAGGCGCCGGCCAGAAACGCGCCGTACAGGTCGAACACCGACAGGTCGAAGTTGAACGGCGCGTGGTTGGCGAGCCGGTCACTGGCATCGAGGCCGGTCTCTTCGGCGGCCCAGCACACGAAGGACAGCGCGTTGCGGTGGCTGATGCTGACGCCCTTCGGCGCCCCCGTGGAGCCGGAGGTGTAGAGGATGAACGCGCAGTCGGCCGGCGTCGCCGCCGCGTCGTTCAGTGTCTGGCCGGGCCGCGTGCGCAGCCCGGCCAGGTCGTCGTCGGCGAGCACCAACCGCGCGGCGCACCCGTCGGCGATGCACTGCACCCGCGGGCGGGGGTTCGACGGGGCGACCGGCACATAGGCCGCCCCGAGCCGGAGCACTGCCTGCATGACGGCGACCGTGTCGATGCTCTTCGAGGTCCAGAGCACCACCCGGTCCCCGGGGCGCACGCCGAGGTCGGCCAGGGCATGCGCACAGCGGTCGGCCAGAGCGTCCAGTTCCGCGTACGTTGCGGTGGCCGCGCCGTCGCGGACCGCGGGAGCGTGCGGGCTGCGCCGCGCCGCGGTCCGGACCAGATCGGGCAGCAGCATGGCGCGCCTCAGAACAACGCCGCGGCGGCGGCGCTCGCCTTGAGGTTGCCCAGGCGGCCGTGCCAGAGGTGCTCCGGGTCGGCCTCGACGGCCGCCACGAACTCCCGCATCACGGCCAGCGCCGGCGGCTCCACGTCGTCGTACACGTCGCCCTGCAGCATCCGGATGACGTCCATCCGGTAGCGCGGGTCGTCGATGAACGCGGTGAACAGGATGTTCAGCCGGTAGTAGATGGAGATGAAGTCGTACCAGCTGTTCACGCCGCGGCGCAGCGTGTCGACGTACGTGTCGAACCGCTCCCGCCGGAAGTCGCCGGCCTCGGCGGCGGCGATGATGTCCGCCGCGGCGAGCCGGGCGCTGTTCATCGCGACGCTCACGCCACTGGAGAAGATTGGGTCGACGAACCGGGCGGCGTCGCCGATCAGCACCATGCCGTCGCCCGCGACGGCGCGCATGGCGTAGCTGTAGTCGCCCTCGGTCTTGAACGGCCGCAGCCGTTCGCACTGCTGGAGCTGCTTGTGCAGGTCGGGCCGGCTGCTGACCGTGTCCCAGAAGAAGGTCTCCAGGTCGTCCTTGGCCGCCTTGAAGCGCTTCTTCTGAGTGACCACTCCGATCGACGTGATGGTGTCGGTGATCGGGATCTGCCAGACCCACGTGTCCTCGAGCGGCAGGAAGTGCACGTGGATGAAGTCGGACTGGCTCTCGTCGCGGGCCAGCGCCTCCCGGTCCAGCCCTTCGAACCAGGTGTGGACCGCATACTGGTTGAACACCGGGTCCGGCACCTTGATCTTCAACTGATTGCCGAGGTGGGTCTGCCGCCCACTGGCGTCGACCACCATCCGGACCGGCACCTGGCGCTTCTCGCCGTCGGCGGTCACGTGTAGCACCGGCCGGTCGGGGTCGGTGAAGTCGACGCGGTTCACCCGCGTCTCGGTGTGCACCGTGGCGCCGAGCTCCCGGGCGTGCTCGAGCAGGATGAGGTCGAACCGGCCGCGGTCGACGTGGTACGAGTACGGCTGCTCCACCCCCTTCTGCTTGCGCTCCTCGTAGCTGATCTCGGCCACGCCCCACCCGTGCGAGCTGACCTGGAAGTTCATCGGCGAGGCCGGCCGCGAGTCGGCGGATGTCCAGGCGGCGCCGTACTTGCGCGGGAAGCCGCCCTGGTCGATCTTTTCGAGCGCGCCGATCTCCCGCAGCACCGGCGTGGTGGCCGGCACCAGCGACTCGCCGACGTGCTCGCGCGGGAACGCGGACGCCTCGAACACCGCGACCTTGAGCCCGGCCTTCGCGAGATAGGACGCCATCGTCGATCCGGCCGGACCGCCGCCGATGATGCCGACGTCGTACGCGGTGTTCTCGTTCATGCGGACTCCTCGCTCGCAGCGGCCGAAACCGGGACACCGGCCACCAGACCGGCGATGGTCTCCAGGTCACGGAAGTTGCGCGCGGTCATGGCGGCCGGCGATAGCCGCACGCCGAACGTCTCGCGGATGTACGCCACCAGCCGGGCCGTCTCGATCGAGTTCAGCACGCCGAGTTCGAGCAGCGGCGTGTTCTTGGTGAGGTCGGTGGCGTTTTCCACACCGAGCAGCCGAACGGATACGTATTCGGTCAGGACTTCGAGAATCTGGGTGTGCTGGTCTGTCGGCATCGAATCCCCTTAGGAGGCTATCTCGAGCCGAGGCTAGGGCGTGGGCGGCGGTGGCCGCCGCTCGTCCAACCAGCACAATCTATTCAGTTGCACACGGACAATGCCTCCACATCGTCGGCGTGCCGGACGTGACCCCGGCTGATCCTCGCGGCGAGGTGGGTGAGCGCCGGCAGGGCGATGCCGATCGCGCCGACGACCCAGGCCGGTCCCCACTCGCGGGCGCGGTGGGCGAGCTGTCGCCACAACTCGTCTTCAGTAGTGAGCGTGGATCTGCGTCACCGGATGTCCCAGGATCTTGCCAACTGCCGCGAGTTCTTCATCGCTGAGGTCCCATACGTGCCGGGTCCAGTTCATCGCGCTCACCTCGAACTGCGCGAATCCAACCGCCCCTTCGAAGCGCAGTTCGGGCATGATCGCCCGGTCCGGCGAAAGGCCAGCGATGTACTCAGCCGCGCGAGAGGCCGCCTCAACCGTCGGCTGCCATTGTGGATATGTGGGTATCACACGTGCCGTCTGCTATCGCCAGTCGATGTCCGCGGCCCGGTTGCGGCCGAGGGCCATCCGCATCACGATCACGGTGTACGCGCAGAGTACGGCGAGCCCGGCCCACCAAGGAAGTGGGAAGTACCCGGCCGACGGCACGTAATGCGCGGTTACTTGTGGGTACTCCTGCATCGTCTGCTTGACGGCGAAGCCGGCGGTCGGCGTGAGCCGCAGCAGCCACTCGGAGACCGTGTCGGGCAGGAGTGGGACAGCCGTGACGGCGTAGGGCAGGGCGACCAGCGACAGCCCGACGACGATCGTCGCCCCGCTGCGCCGCAGCCACACGCCAAGCCCGTAGGCGAGGACGGCGCAGAGGGCGAGCACCGCCGGGACGCCGAGGATCACCCGAGTGCCGGTCAGCACCGGCACCGGTTGCACCGGGATGCCGTTGCCCTTCAGGATCGCGATGGAAAGCGGGAAGACGACACCCACGGCGACCAGACCGGTGACGAAGGTGGTCGCCCCCACGACGACCGCCCGGGCGGCGATCACCCGCCCGGAGGCCGCCTTGCGAACCCCGCCGGCGCCGTAGCGGGCCGCGACGATGAGCACGATGATCAGCGCGACCGTCAGGCCGGACAGGGTCTTCTCGACGCTACGCGCACCCTCCTCGCCGAGCGGCCCGATGTCGCCGGTTCCGCTGACTGTGATGATGCCGTCTTTCTCGACGGCCCCCGACGCGTTGTGGTGCTTCTCCCAGTCGGTGTGGTTCATTTCGCCGACTGGGTCGCTGGCCCACCCGCCGGTGGCGCCCCCTTCGACGGCGACGTTGTCGAAGACGCCGACGGCCTGAGTGAACCGGACCTCCTCGATCGCACCGCCGAGGCCGACCTTCCGGAGCGTGCGGTCGCCGGGGGAGGTGGCGAAGAGACCGACCTGCACGGTGTCCGGCAGCCGGTCGAGCTTCGCCGTTGCGACGGTGCGCCACTGCTTGCCGTCGGCCGACTCAAAGCCGGTGATGGTGTCGTCGGAGCGGGTCAGGCGCAGCCAACGCGGGGACTCCGCCGATACCTTGCCCGCGTCTCCAGAGACGTCGTGGCGGTAGTCGTGCTGGAAGCGCACACCGTGCCCGCCGGTCATCATCAGCGCCGCGTACTGGGAGCCCGGCCGCACGCCGTCCTTGATGATGATCCCAGCCTTCGCCCACGGCACCAGCCCGGACACGATCTGGTCGTGGTTCGGCGGAGGGTAGGTGATCGTCCCGGTCATCGCGGTCATCCGGACCGTGATGCTGCCCTCGCGGCCCAGGTCGCGATGCAGGAACCAGAACCGGTCGCTGACGGTAGCGCCGTCGCTGGCGACGGGAGCGGCCGGGCACGGCCCCGGGCAGGACGACTGGTCGCCGAATGCGTACAACAGACCCAGCGCGATGACGGTGAGGGCTGCGGCGGCCAGCGCGGTCAGGCGGCCCGGGCGGCGGAACGCGGTCCATTCCCGCCGGAGGAGTTCGGTGGTCGACATACCGTCGGTTCTACGGATCGACCCGTAACGCCACCCGAACTGCCACTGTCATGCTGTTGTTAGGTTGCCCAGGGCATGCTGTAGGAATGGTCAGGCTGTCCAGGGGTACCGTGCGGGCAAGGTTCACGATCCTCTATGCTGTTGTGTTTCTCGTGTCCGGTACCGGGCTTCTGGGACTGACCTTCCTGCTCTCCGGCGGCAGCATCAGCCGCGTCGCACCCGCCGGAAATCCCCCGGTCCAGCGGAGTGCGGATCCGGCCCAGCAGCGTATCCAGCAGCTGGAGGACCAGCTGGCCACGGTGCACACGCAGCAGTCCCGCCAGCTGTTGGCCGGCTCGATGGTGGCGCTGATCGTGATGGCGGTGGTGTCACTCCTGCTCGGTCGGGTGCTGGCCAAACGCGTACTGCGACCGTTACGGCTGATCACCAGCGCCACCCGGCGCATCTCCGCCGACAGCCTGGATCGGCGGCTTGCCGTCACCGGCCCGGCCGACGAGGTGAAAGACCTCGGCGACACCATCGACGAACTGCTCGAACGACTCGAAGCCTCGTTCGCCGCACAACGCCGCTTCGTCGCCAACGCATCCCATGAGCTGCGTACGCCACTGGCCACGATCCGGGCGTCGCTGGACGTCGCGGGCGCCAAGCCCGACCCGGCCCCGTCGACGGTGGCGCTCGCGGACCGGGTACGTACCCAGCTGGACCGCGTCGATCACCTACTCGACGGGTTCCTCGTACTGGCCCGGGCACAGCACGGCACGCCGGCCGACGCCACCATGGTCGATCTCGGCGACCTCATCGGCACGGCCCTGCATGAAAGGACCACCGACGCGAAGACGAAGCGGCTGAAGGTGACGGTCGACGTACCACCGGCAACGGCGACCCAGGGCAGCCCGGCGCTGCTGGCGCGGATGGTGGCCAACGTCATCGACAACGCCGTGACACATAACGAGCACGGCGGATGGATTGAGATCACCGGATCCGCAAGCGAGGAGGAGACGGTGCTCGTCGTCGAGACCGGCGGGCGAGTCCTCGACCAGCAGGAGGTTGACCGGCTGTCGCAGCCCTTCGAGCGGCTCGGCGGCGAGCGGATCGGATCCTCGGGACTGGGCCTATCTATCGTGGCCGCCGTCGCCGCCGCGCATGGGGGCCGGCTCGCCCTGCTCGCCCGGCCAGAAGGCGGCCTGTGTGTCTCGATCACGCTCCCGGTCTCGAAGGTGCCGGCGGCGGCATGAGAGTGCTCGTCATCGAAGATGATCATGCCTTGGCGGAGGTCATCGCGGAAGGACTGGGTGACCAGGGGATAGCAGTCGACCTCGCTCACGACGGACTCACCGCGGCCACCAAACTGGACATCGCCGGCTACGACGTGGTGGTCCTGGACCGGGACCTGCCAGGCCTCCACGGCGACGCGCTGTGCCAGATGATCACCGAGCGGGCGGACCGGCCGATGGTGCTGATGCTGACCGCGGCGAGCGCTCCCGGCGACCGGGTCAGCGGACTGACCCTGGGCGCGGACGACTACCTCGCCAAACCCTTCCACTTTCCCGAGCTGATCCTGCGGATCCAGGCCCTCGCACGTCGCAAACCAGACGCACGGCCGCGGACACTTCACGCGGCCGGGATCGCGCTGGATCCGATACGCCGGACCGCCGTTCGCGACGGACGGCAACTCAACCTCTCGGTGAAGGAGTTCGCCGTGCTGCAGGCGCTGCTACGGGCCAGCCCAGGCTTCCTGAGCACCGAGGCCCTGCTCGAACAGGTCTGGGACGAGAACGCCGACCCGTTCACCAACACCGTCACCGTGACCGTGAGCCGGTTACGCCGCAAACTCGGCAACCCACCAATCATCGCCACGACACCGGGAGTCGGCTACCGGATCGCCTAAGGCGTGTTTCATAGACAGTGCAGCTCAGCGGGCTGTCAGGCGGGTGGAATTGCAGGTGGGGCCGCCAACGGACGTCAACGTCGCCGAACCGGCGTCGACGCTCCTCAATGGATGAGCCGCTGACCTGGGTCCACGATGGAGGTCGTGGGGGCATGAAGAGGTCTCTTGCCATCCGCTCTACACCGGTGTAGGAAATGTAGTGCGCTGGTGTGAATGTGGGCTGTCACGGCTGTCGGGAAGGTTTCGGTGGCCGATCTCGATGGTGAGGCGCGTGCCTTCGATGCGGGAGGCCTTGACGCTCTGAGAGGAGCAGCAACGCGATGTCGCACAGCAGTGGCCCCCGAATGACCAGCCTTGTCGCAGCCGCGGCTTTGGTGGTGGTGTCAGTCATCGCGGCCGCCCCGGCGGCTGCCGCGGCCGACACGTGGCATTCGAACGACGACGTCTACCACTACTTCAAGGTGCCGCAGTCGCAGGCCAGCAGCATCGTCGGCGGAACGCCGGCGACGCTCGAACTGGAGGCGAACATCGGCCCGAGCGGCACCTGGTCGGCGCTCGCGCTCGACCCGAGCGGCTCTGACTACGCCGCGAACGTCGGTCCGCTCGAGCCCGGGCTGTACTACTACCAGTACACCGCGACCATGCAGGACAGGTCGAAGGTGTCCTTCCGCCAGCCTGACAGCCCGGTGGCGGTGACGTCGAAGCCAAACTGGAACACCTTCTTCGTGCCGGGTGAGTCGGTCGCGTGGATGGACGACATCGCTGCGGCCGGGACGGTGGAGGAACTGTCCTACATGAGCGCAGCGGCGGCGGAGGGCCGCACCGCCTTGGTGTGGACGCCGCCCGGCTACGACTCCGCCCGGGCCGAGGCGTACCCGGTCCTGTACCTGCTGAGCAGCGAGGGTCAGACCGCTCGTGAGTGGCTGGAACTTGGCCGGGCGAAGCAGATCCTCGACAACCTGGTCGCAGGCGGGGACGCCAAGCCGATGGTGGTCGTAATGGCTGACGCCAATTCCGCCGACCCCCGCGCCGAGCTGCTCAACGCCATCGTCCCCGCAGCACGGGCCGGCTACAACATCTCGTCCCGGCCCAAGAGTCAGGCGCTGGCAGGTGTCGCCACGGGTGCCGAGCAGGCGATCAGCATCCTCCGCAGCGATCCCGGCGCATTCGCCTACGTCGGCTCCTTCTCCGGCTCTGTCGACGGCCCGATCACCAAGGCGGAGGCCAAGGCGATCAAGAAGGGCACCAAACTGCTCCGGGTATACGTCGGCAACACGCTCGATCCGTCCTACAACGACAACTACGACCTGCTGGTGGACCTGAAGAAGTCTGGAGTGAAGTTCGAGTTCGACGGCGTCAACCCCGACGACGGCGCCACCTGGGACGCGTGGCGGGAGAACCTGCGCAACTTCGCCGCTCGGCTCTTCGGACAGAAGGTCGTCCGCCACGGCGCCAGCAAGGGACACCGCGCGCTGACCCGGCCGTACGAGCCCCCTGCGGCCGGGTCGATCACGACCCCGCACATCGACCCGCACGGCATCGTCACGTTCGAGACCGGCACCCAGTGGGCTGGCGCCAAGGACGTCACGATCTGGGGCAACTGGGCTCCGAATGGCCAATGGTTCCGGATCCCGATGAACAAGCAGCCCGACGGCCGCTGGCGAATGACGATTGGACCGCTCGACGGCTACCACTACTACCGGTACGTGGTCGACGGCGTCGACATGAAGGACCCGGCCGACACCGTCAACACCCACGTGATGGAGTCGCAGCTTTTCGTGCCCGGTAAGTCCGATGCGATGCTGGCCGATGTCCCCGAAGGCAGGGGCGGCACGGTCTCGCTGATGACCTACGACGGAGGTCAGGGCGCAGAGCGCTACGCGTACGTCTGGACGCCGCCAGGCTACGATGCTGACCGCGAAGCTGCCTACCCCGTGCTGTACCTGTACCACGGCGGGGGCCAGAACTACGGCAGCTGGCTCGAAACCGGGCGTGCCAAGCAGATCCTCGACAACAGCTACCTCAACGGGACAATGGTGCCGATGGTTGTGGTCATGCCCGACCAGAACGGCGTCGACTTCTGGACCGACCTCAGCCGGCACGTGATGCCAACCGCGGCGGCAAAGTACAACATCTCGACTGATCCGGATGAGCAGGCGCTCGCCGGTCTGTCGTGGGGAGGCATGAACACCCTCGGCACCTGGCTCGGCCACCCGGGCGAGTTCGCCTACGTCGGTGTCTTCTCGGGGTTCCTGTTCTCCTACCCCATCGTCGACGTCCAGGCGGTCAACGAAAGCACCAAGCTGGCAAGGCTGTACTCCGGTGACGTCGACTTCACGTACACGTTCACCCAGAACACGATGCAGTGGCTGACCTCCCAGGGCATCGAATACGAGTACGCCGGCACCTGGGTCGGACCGCATGGCTTCGACATCTGGATGGCGAATCTGATCGACTTCGTGCCGCGGATCTTCGCGCCCGAGTACCGGTTCGGCGGGGTGCGACCACCGCTGGTCGGCGACGGCTCCGACATCGTCAAGGCCGGACACCCCGTGCCGGTCAAGTTCACCCTGACCGACGCAGACGGCGAGACGGCCACCGACGCGCGGCCGCGCCTCTACCTCGTGAAGAAGACCGACGGCGTGGCCGGCAACCGCGCTCCGGCCACACCTGTCCAGAAGAGGGCGGACAACACCGCACGCTACAGCGCCGCAAGAAACCAGTACATCTTCCACTGGGACACCACCGGGCTCGCCCCGGGTGCCTACGAGTTGCAGATCGACCCGGTCCGCGGCTCCGTTCAAACCATCGCCCTGACCATCAACTGACCTCGCGTCACGCGGCCGGCGCGCCCCGGATCGGGCGGGCCGGCCGCTGCGTCCTGGGGTTGTGAATGGTGCAGTCTTATACGCTGGCCGACGAATCGACGAGCGGCGGGAGGGGCTGTGGCACGCAAGACCAACAGGTCGGCGACGATGCGCGACGTCGCCCGACTCGCCGGGGTGTCGATCAAGACGGTGTCCAACATCCTCAACGGCTATCAGTACGTGCGTCCGGAAACCCGCGAGCGGGTGGACGACGCGATCCGTGAGCTGGGCTACCACGTGAATGTGTCGGCGCGGAACCTGAGCCGAGGCCGGACCGGGGCGATCGCTTTGGTGCTGCCGTCGCTGCGCGTTGTGTACTTCGCCGAACTTGCGGACGCCGTCATGCGAGAGGCATCGAGGCGAGGCCTGACCGTCTTCATCGAGCAGACCAACGCTGAGCGCGACCGCGAGTTGCGGGTACTGGACGGCAGCTACCGGTCACGCTTCGACGGCGTGCTGTACTCCCCGCTCGCGCTGGGCCAGAAAGACCTCCCGCTGTTCGACGTCGACTTCCCCGTCGTGCTCCTGGGCGAGCGGGTGTTCGATGGCGGCCTCGACCACGTCACGATGAGCAACGTCGAGGGAGCACGTGCGGCGACCGAGCACGTCCTGGGCCGAGGTGCGACCACGGTAGTTCCCCTGGGAGTTAAGGACGACCCATCGCCGAGCAGCGGAACGCTGCGGTTCCAGGGCTTCCGGGACGCCCTCCAGTCACGAGGGTTCGACGTCGACCCACGCGCGATCATCGGTGTACCCGACTATTTCCACTCCACCGGCGCCACGACGATCGCTCGCATCCTTGACAGCGGCGTCAAGCCCGACGCGGTTGTGGCGTTCGCCGACACACTCGCGCTGGGTGCGCTCGCCGCCTTTCAGGACCGGGGCCTACGGGTTCCCGAGGACGTCCTGCTGATCGGCTTCGACAACATCGACGAAGCGAACTACTCCCGACCTCCGCTGAGCACCATCGACCCCGGACGCGACGTGATCGCACACCAGGCAGTCGCCCTGTTGGAAGAGCGGATCCAGCTCCAGTTCGACGGTGTGCCGCGAGAGGAACAGCCGGCGCCCCGGAGGATAGTCGTCGACTTCGAACTGATCCAGCGGCAGTCGACGCTGCGCTGAGGCCGTCCTGCCACACCGGTTGCGCAATTGCCGATGGCGCCCGTCGGCGTACTGCTGTGACTGGCACATCTGGGCCGTGAACTGGGAAAACGCGGTTTCTTGCTACCACTCGGTCAGCTTTGATTTCGCTGCTCTCTGCGCGATGGCGCGTCCTCAGGCAAACTCTCGTGCGGTGGATTCCAGCCTCTCGCGGTAGTCGGCCCACCACGCGTCGTCGCCCTGGACCACGTTGTCGCTCGGCCGTCGCCAGCCGACCCGGCCGTCAATCAGCTCGCGCACGATATCGGCGTGCCCGGCGTGCCGGTTCACCTCGGCGAGCACGTGCACGAGGATGTGGTGAAGCGTCACCGGCGTGTGTTGCCACCACCGCACCGAGCCGGGCGCGTCGATCGGGAGCGTCTCGATCGTGACGTCGGCGTGTGCCCAGGCTCGGTGCCACAGGCCGATGATGTCGTCGCGGGTCAGTTGAGTAAGCGGGTCCGGCGGCTGCCGGACGAGACGGTGCTGAGTTGGTTCCAACGAGGTTGGGACTGCGACGATCCGGAGTCGTGGGTTGAGAACGAGTTGGGCGGTGACGTCTACGGCTTCGATTCGATCTTCGAGGCGGCACGGAAGCACGTGCTGTCTTGGGCGGCAACGACCAGCGAGCTGCGCGAGCTCCTGCGTGAGCACTTGTACGTCGAGGGTGACGAGGATTTCATCCGCCTCGACGATCACAGCCTCCGGGTACGGACTGATGACGACGAGGTGGAACTGGCCTACTTTTTCCTCGATGACGAGGTGGTCGCGACCGCCCTCGATCGGTTGGCATACCTGCTCCAGTCGTGGCCGTTGCCCGGCGCGGGCGGTGAGTCGACGTCGTTCGTCGCGGATGTGCCAGTGACAGTCGTTACGTCCGCCGGTACCGGTGGCGCCAGCACGTACGCGGTGTTCCTCACGTTTTACGACGGCGCGAGCCTCGCTTGCTCCCAGCCGCTGGTATTCCCGGGGGTCGGGTTGTGGGAACTGCCCGGACATCTGCGGACCGCGGACCCCGGCAGCGGTGCAGCATGGCCACCCGAGTTGCTGGTCTTGCGAGCACTCGTCGCGCCTGAAGACGACGCCATCAGGCCGGCGCTGGAGCGATGCAACAGATGGCCCGGCTTCAACCTCAACGCCGACCCGTGGCCCAACCTGTCCAACGAGCACACCCTCGCCCACCACGAAGCCATGGCGATTCTCACGACGGGCCGGTACGTCGACGGTCGACGCCCCGGCGAATCGCGCATCGAGGTCGACGACCATCTTGCCCAAGTCGCCATGCACTGTGGTGGGTCATTCGGGTACCAGCAGTGGTTCCTCTTCGACAGCGTGTGGGCGACCGCTCACTCCGACCTGGCCCAATCACTGCTGCGCTACAGCAACCACTGGGATCCACTCGAGGACTGAAGGCAGCCAAGCCATCAGCTCCGGTCGTCGGGATGGGCGGATGCTGATCGGGCGTGCGGTCGCCGGCTATTTGTTTCAATGACCTGCGCCCGTGGCCGGTCAGGCTTCGGGGCCTCAGGCAGCCCGGCGGTCACCGGGGGAGTGCCCCCTCAATCCGTTGCGCCGAGTCCGATCCGCGGCAAATCAGGATGTGTGACTCCGGCGGTTTGGCTGGCAAGTGCGGTGATGTCAGGTGGCGCCGAGGAGGTCCCACCGGTTGCCGGCGATGTCGAGGAAGACCGCGACCCGGCCGTAGGGTTCGGTCCGTGGTTCCCGGACGAAGGTGACACCGGCCTCGCCCATCCGCCGGTAGGCCGCCTCGAAGTCGTCGACGCGGAGGAAGAACCCGACCCGGCCGGCTACCTGTTTACCGACGGCGGTGCGCTGGTGTTCTCCGTCGGCGCGGGCGAGCAGAATCCCGGTCTGGGCACCCGGGGGCCGGACGACGACCCACCGTTTGGGTCGCCCGTCATTGGTCAGCGATGGGGAGTCCTCGACGAGGTCGAAGCCGAGCACGTCGGTGAAGAACGCGATCGCGGGGTCGTACTCCTCGACAATCAGGGCAACCAGGTCGATCTGCACCACGGCAGCGTACGCGGGGATCGCCTCCTGCCCGCCGCACGCGCGCACCACCTGCGGCATGCAAGTGTGGCGGCGGGGCGGTGTACTTCGCGATGCTGGCGGGCGTCGGGCAGAATGATCGGGTGGCAGGCTCAGGAGTCGTTTGATCTATCACCGCGATGAAGGCTGGGGTGTCATCGACGGGTCAGAGGTCCCCGGCGGGCGCTGACAGCGAAGGCCTGCCCGACCAGCGGCCAACTATCGAGCATCCCGTCGATCAGCCACCACCCCAGGAGCGGCACCCGCACTCGGCGAATCGCCGGTCCGCTCCCTCTTCGCAGCAGGGTGCATTGTTTGCAGTGCTGGGGCTGCCGGCTGGTTCCTCGTTGCCATCACCATCGGTGGTCTGGCCCCTTATGAGCCCTGTGCGTGACCGCAGCAGATGATGGCGCAGGTGAGGGTGAGGAAGGCTTCGCGGATGTCGTCGCGGATTTCCCAGCGGATGCGCAGGCAGCGGAATGAACCGCCCCCGGGTTCTGTGGAGACCGAATTCGCTGCCGCCGTCGCGTCATCAATCGACTGGATTGCGGTGGCACGCGGAGGCGAAACCGAGCCAGGTATGCCGGTTGCCGGCCCAGCACCATCCGATCTTTGGCGCTCTGCGTCGGGCGGTGCCATCGCGTCCGGTTCCGCTGCTGATCCAGATGGCGGGGGTCCGGGCGTCGAGGGTGTGGCCGGTGCGTTTGCGAGAGCCGATGGTCATGAAGCAGTGACTAGGTTCGAGCACCTTCGGTTCCTGGAGCAGCCAGCTGATCCCCTCGTTGATGGTGAGCGGTGTTCGTCCGCGTTCGAGGATGGCCGGTAGCGCCTCGTTGGGACTCCAGTTGCGCATGTCGTCGCCGCGGTCGGGGTCGCGGACGAGATAGAGCGGGCGGTCGGGTAGGGCGATGCCGTCAATGGGTACGAACTGCTCGAGGTCGACCATGTCGTCGACGACGAAGCCGGGTTTGTCGTGCCGGCGCAGCAGCGGTGCCAGCTGACGCGCGGTGGCCAACTCGGGGTGCACGGCCAGCACGGACTGGGGTTCGTCCGGCAGCGCGGCGACGCAGGCGGCGAGTTCCGCCGGACTGCTGCCGGTGATGTCGGCGAGTCCGGCGTCGAGCAGGCGGTGGAGTTGGTCGGTCAAGCTCATGTGCTCTCCTGTGGGGTCGGGACCGTGAAGTGGTACACGGATCATCGGCAAAACTGCTTGAGCTGTGGGCCGAGCGGCGCGGACCACGGTGGCGCACGAACGCTGCGTTGCCGGTTTCAGTGGCGCAGTCTGCGGTACGCACGCGCCGACAGCGGCACGAAGACGGCGGTCAGCAGGAGCGGCCAGCCGACCGCCAGCCACACCGCCCCGTCGACAAGCGGCCCCTCGGTGATGCCGGTCGGGTTGCCGAAAAGCTGACGGGCGGCGGACGCGGTCGCGGACAACGGGTTCCAGGCCGCGATGGCGCCGAGCCAGCCGGGCATCGTCTCGGCGGACACGATCGCGGTGGACAGGAAGCCGATCGGCCAGACCAGCACCTGCACCGCCATCGTCGCGCCCTCGCCGCGGAAGGTCAGCCCCAGGAAGATGCCGATCCACAGGACGGCGAACCGCAGCAGGAGCAGGAGCAGCACGGCCAGGGCCGCCGATGCCGGATCCGACGAGATCCGCCAACCGATGAGCAGGCCGCCGAGGATCAGGACCAGCAGTTCGACAGCCGAGTTGGCCATGTCGGCGCCGACGCGGCCCAGCGCCACCGACGCACTGCCGATCGGCATCGAGCGGAACCGGTCGGTGATGCCCTTGCGGGCGTCGTTGGCCATCGCGGTCGCGGTGGCCTCCACCCCGAACATCATGCTCAGTGCCAGCATCCCGGGCAGCAGGAAGCTGATGTAGTCGCCGCCGCCCGGGACGCTTATCGCGCCGCCGAACAGGAAGCCGAAGACCAACAGCAGCATGATCGAGAAGAGCAGGCCGAAGATGGGCGCCCACGGTTGGCGTACCCAGTGGGCCAGATCCCGCTGGGTGATGACCCAGCCGGCGCGCAGTGTCGTCATCGTGCCACCTCCTTGTCGGTCAGGGTCAGGAACACCTCGTCGAGGGTGGGGCGGCGCAGCATCAGGTCCTCCGGAGTGACGCCGAGCTCGTCCAGGGCGCGGACGATCTCGGCGATCGCGACCACGCCGGTGCCGACTTCGAAGGTGATGGTGCGGGTGTCGACGTCGATCGCGGGCGGCGCCCCGACGGCGGCCGACATCCGCTGCGCGATGGACGCCAGTGGCTCGCGCAGCGGCACCGTGACGCTCACCCGGTCGCCGCCGACCTGGCGTTTGAGGGCGTCCGGCGTACCGCTGGCGATGATCCTGCCGTGGTTCATGACGGAGATCCGGGCGGCCAACTGGTCGGCCTCATCGAGGTACTGCGTGGTCAGCAGGACCGTTGTGCCGCGGTCGGCGATCTCGCGGACGGCGGCCCAGACTTCGTTGCGGCCGCGGGGATCCAGGCCGCTGGTCGGTTCGTCGAGGAACAGCACCGCAGGGGTCAGGATGAGGCCGGCGGCGATGTCGAGTCGGCGGCGCATCCCGCCGCTGTAGGTGGAGACCGCCCGGGTCGCCGCGTCCGTCAGGCCGAAGGCGTCGAGCAACTGGTCGGCCCGCACCCGGGCGTCGGCGGAGTTCAGGCCGTAGAGTCGGCCGAACATCACCAGGTTCTGCCGGCCGCCGAGGATCTCGTCGACGGCGGCATGCTGCCCGACCAGTCCGATGCGGCGCCGGACCTGACGGGCCTGGGTGCGCACGTCGAACCCGGCGACGCTGGCGCTGCCGCCGTCCACGTCGATCAGGGTGGCCAGCGCCATGACCGCGGTGGTCTTGCCGGCACCGTTGGGACCGAGCAGCCCATGGATGACACCGGGGGGCACGCTCAGGTCGAAGCCGTCCAGCGCGTGCACGTCGCCGTACCTCTTGCGTAGCCCGTCGGCGGTCAAGGCGTGGTTGGTCAACACAGGCTCCTAACTCCGTATGCCTTACGGAAATGGTCGCGCGGTACACCGTACACCTCACGGGGTAATCTCCGCACATGGAAAGTCAGGACATCGACCGCACGCTCGGACTGTTGTGGCGGCGCACCCTCGGCACGCCGCAGGGCTCCCGGGGGCCGAAGCAGCGGGCCACCATCGACGAGGTCATCCGGGCCGCGATCGCGGTGGCCGACGAGGAGGGCCTGCCGGCCTTCTCGATGCGCAAGGTCGCCGATCGCCTCGGGCTGAAGCTGATGTCCATCTACACGTACGTCCCCGGCCGCTCCGAGCTGATCGGCCTGATGGTGGACGAGGTGGCGGGCGAGCAGGAACTCCCGCCGCACGAGGGCACGCTGCGGCAGCGGATGACCCGGGTCGCCGAGCAGTTGTGGGATGAGTTCCACCGGCATCCCTGGCTGCTGCAGGTGGAGAACAGCCGGCCGTGGATCGGTCCGAACGTCTCCGACCGGTACGAGTGGCAGCTCGCGGCCATCGAAGGTGCCGGTTTCACCGATCTCCAAATGGACCAGGTGGTCACGCTGCTAAGTGGGTTCACCGCCGGGATGGCGCGGGCATCGGTGGACGCACGCCGTACGGCGGAGCGGTCCGGCATCTCCGACGCCGAATGGTGGGAGATCAACGCGCCGATTCTCGAGCGAGTGATGCCCGCCGACGCCTATCCGCTCTCCGGCCGGGTCGGGCAGGTGGCCGGCGAGGAGTACAACGCGATCGGCGATCCGGAACGTTCGTTCCGGTTCGGGCTCGACCGCCTTCTGGACGGACTGGAGCAGTTTCTCAACGGGTAGCCGCCCACCGCGGCCGTCGCCAACACATGCCACTTGAAATCCGGTCTCATGCTGGGCGCGCAGCTGGATGATGGTCTCCTGGGCCTTCCCCTCGGACAGCGCCAGCACCCGGATCATCGGCTTGTTGTCGACGTAATCCTCGGGCTCGAACTCGCTGAACAGGTTGTCGGAGTCGGCCATCGTCAGGACTCCTCGCCGACCATTGCCTCACGAACCAGGTCGACGTTGTGGCGCATCGTCTTTGTGTGTGGGTGCTGCGGCCCACGCGCCTCCCTGCTACGCCGCAATCCAGATTCGAACACCTCCAAGGCGCGTGGCAGCTCATCCATCCGCACCAGCGTCGTCCCGAGGGTGGCGAGCACAGCGAGGGTGTCCGGATGATGTGTGCCCAGCACCCGCTCGGCGCGCTCCAACACGTCATTGAGCCGTTCCAGCGCCTCGCTCCGGCGGCCTGCCAGCACCAGGGACACCGCGAGATTCTGCTCGATCACCAGCGTGCTGGGGTGGTCACGGCCCAGGACCCGGGCGCTCTCCTCGTACGTCTCGGTGTACAGCTCGATGGCTCGGGTCAGGTCACCGGCGTCCTGATAGGAGCCGGCCAGGTCGCTCTGGGAGATCAGCGTACTCGGGTGATTACGGCCGAGGACCCGCATCGAGGCGGCGAGGGTCTCCTCATACATCGGGATGGCCCGCTTGAGCTTGCCCTGCCGTCGATAGACCCCGGCGAGGTCGTTGCGCGTGCGCAACGTGTCTGGGTGGTCAGGGCCGAGGGCGCGGATGCTGTCGGCAAGGGTGCGCTCGAAGATCGCGGTGGCTTCGTCGAGCCGGCCGGTGGACTCCAGGACGCTGGCAAGGTTGTTTCGGGTGCGCAGCGTATCCGGATGGTCCGGCCGGAGTACGCGAACCCGGTCGTCGAGTACCTTGCGGTAGAAGGAGATCGCCTCCTCCAACCGGCCGAGGGAGACGTACGCGTGGGCGAGGTCATTGCGGGTGCGCAGGGTGTCGGGATGGTCCCGACCCAGGATCCGCGTGCGATCTGCGAGCACCTCGCGGTAGAGGGCCGTCGACTCCTCGTAGTCGCCGCGGGACTCCAGCACGCCGGCCAAGTCGTTGCGGGTACGCAGCGTATCGGGGTGATCGGGTCCGAGGATACGTTCACGATTTTGTAGGACCCGGACATACTCGTCCCGCGCGCGAGGCACGTCACCGACGGCCCGGTAGGCGCCAGCGAGATTGCTGCGGGTACGCAGTGTGTCTAGATGGTCCGGGCCGAGAACGCGCATGCTATCGGCGAGCGTCCGCTCGTACAGGGAGATCGCCCGCCGGAGCTGTCCTGCTGCACGATAGGCGCCGGCCAGTTCGTTCCGGACAACTTGCGTCTCTGGATGGTCCGGGCCGAGCCGCCGCTCCTGGTCGGCCAGCCGCTGGTCGAGGTCGCGCACCCGGCGTTCCGGGTCGTCGACCGCCGGAATCGCGGAGGACAGCTCCACCAATGCCCGGTACAGCCGGTCACGGAGCTCGCCGGGACTGCTGACCTCGACGACGTGCGACACCCGGCGCAGATGGTCCCGGAACCCGAGCTGCCGCTCGCCAGCCTCGTCGTCGACGTAGAACCGGCGGGGGACCGGAATGATCAAATCCTCCGCCAGCAGCAGGACGACCAGGGGACGATTGGTGGCTCTCGCGACCTCGAACGCCTCGGCAACGCGGGGATCCCAGTGGAAGCCCACGATGCAGACCACCAAGCCCGCACCGGCCGGAGCGACGATCTCGTGCCCGGCCTGCCGAACCGCCGCTCGCGCGGCTTCGGCGAACGGGCCGTTAGCCGGGTACTCCGCGAGCTCCGGCGCATAGACCAGTTGCACCCGCCGCCCGGCGGTGGGGGTTGCGCCGAAGGTCGACCGTTCGCCAAACACATTGTGCTGGATGTTGCTGTTGCCGACCGTTACCCCGTGTGCTCCGGTCACTGACACCCGGAATTTTTCATCTGCCACAATGGATCAGATTATGAGGACTGTGGGTGGAGCCAGATCCGCTGTTCAGGTGATGCTGCAAGTTCCCGGGACTGTTCCGCCTGACACGCGTACCCCGCCGCCTCAGAGCGTGTTTGAGATGGGGTTGATCAGGTCCAGGTGAAGGGTGCGGCGGGGTTGCCGGCGGGCGGGTTGGCCGCGGCTCGTCCGATACGCCGCGGGCCGGCTCCAATGGCGACCAGTCGCTTGATCATTTGCCATTGGAGAAGGCCCGCTCAGGTCAGGGGCGCACTACCGGGACGAGATATCTGTCGCCGGACATCGGTCAGTGAGTGGCGGTGAAGTTGTACAACTCCGACGCGGTGTCGTCGAAATAGGGTGACCACCACAAGGTCGGTGCCGTGTACGAGTTGAGCGTGCTGTTGACCCCGTTGAGGTAGCCCCAGTTCCCATCCCAGTTGATCAACCACGGGCCGCCGCTGGCGCCTGCGGTCAGGTCGCAGTTGATGCGGATCCGCGCCCCGGACTGGGTCGAGTTGCCGCTGCACCTCAACAGGTTGCCGCCGTCGAACGGTGCGCCGCTCGGGTAGCCGAAGTTGTTGATGCCGACCGTGAAGCCCTGGTGCGTACGGAAGCCGTGGCCCCCGAACTGGTTCACGATGCGGACGCCGTTCCGGGTGTTCATGATGGCCACGGCCATGTCGGCCTCCCAGTTGGAGCTGTCGATCCAACTGCTCCAGGTCCACAGCTCGCGGGCCGTCCAGGTGCCGTGCGGCCGGGGGTTGACCAGGTCATCGTCGTACGCTGGGACGAACGACCAGTTGGTGGCGAGACTGCTGCCGGGGCCGCCGTGGATGCAGTGGCCAGCCGTCCACACGGTGTTGAAGCCGACCGAGTTGATGACCGCGCCGGAGCAGACCCACGATCCGCCGTCCATGTTGAAGAAGACCTTGCCGTTGGACCGGGCGGTCGGGTGGTTGGAGCCGAGGTTCGGGTTGATGGCCTGCGTGGACATGCCCGGGGTACCCATCAGGCCCGCCACCGGAGGCACATCCACCGGCTTGGACCGGTTGGTCGGCGCGGCAGACGAGGTACCTCCACTCTGGGCGAAACGCCGTGCCGCGGCCTTGTACGAGGGAGACTCCTCGACGGGCCTGGCATTGCGCATCCGCTCGGGCGTCCAGTACGCCTCGATCGCCGTGTCGGCAGTCACCTGCGCGCCGTACCGCTGCCTGCCGGCCGCCCACGCCTCGGCGCTGACGGCCGTGCCCACCTGACGGATGCTGTCAGCGTCGGCGTGCGGAGCCGCCTGCGCCGGCTGGCCGACGGTCAGCAGCGGCAGGGCCAGGGCCAGGGCCAGAATGGGGTACGTTAGGCGCCGACCACCGATTGTTCTTGCTCTCATCGAACATCCCTCTTCCCGGATCGTGTGAGATACCGGGGATTGCCCCGGTCGATATCGAGTTTCGGTCCCCTACGGTTGGTCATGCGGCCATCCTGGACTAGGTAGGACACCGTTGGACTGCCGCTGTCGAAAAGCAGACAGACGTCCGTCGATCAGTTACCGATTCAAAGTCGCCGATCAGTCGTCGTTGTCGTGGCCCGCCCGGCGGGGCCCGATGTCGGCAAGCGCATCGATGAGGGAAGACGTGACTGGGCTACCCGCCAATGCATCTTCCACAGCGGCCAATCACCCCGACAACCCAGCTCAAGCGGCTGCCCGTCGAACACACAATGGCCCTGCGTGCCATCCCAGTCCATCGCCTGATGGCAAGGATTTCGTCTACGTTGAGAAACTTTGTCGCCTGAAATTTGCTTCGTTGCCTACCAATAAGTGATCGAGGATCATGCAGGGTCTCCGGCGAGTCCGGAGACTCTGCCGTGTCACGATGACGGGCCGTGTCAGACCGTGCGTCTACGTACCGCCGTAACCGTTACGATCGGTTCCTGAGCTGGGGGAATGTGGTTCGGACTCTGCCAAGAATGGTCCACCCGAGTTCGAGCCGTACCAATTGTCACGCTTACTGCCATAAGGCCAGTAGTTCGTAATGGGCAGAGGCCTGGCGCCGCCTAAGGTCGGAACCAGTTCGGGCCGCTCCGAGCGGGCGTCGGTGCGGGCGGGCAGGTCCCCGCAACTATGAGGTTTTCGGCAGGGCAGCAGCGATCACCAGGCGCAGGGTGTGTAGTCCTTGAGGAAGCAGCCGTGCAGGTCTTCGCCCTGTTCGCCGCGGATGATCGGGTCGTAGACCCGGGCCGCGCCGTCGACGAGGTCCAGCGGGGCGTGGAAGCCGGCGTCCGCCAGCCGCATCTTCGTCGGGTGTGGCCGCTCGTCGGTGATCCAGCCGGTGTCGACGCTGGTCATGAGGATGCCGTCGGCCAGCATCTCCTGGGCGCTGGTGCGGGTCAGCATGTTCAGCGCGGCCTTGGCCATGTTGGTGTGCGGGTGCCCTGGCCCTTTGTAGCCGCGGGCGAACTGGCCCTCCATCGCCGACACGTTCACCACGTACTTGCGGCGGGCGGTCGCTGCGGCCATCGCCGGTCGCAGTCGGCTGATCAGTACGAACGGCGCGGTCACGTTGCACAGCTGCACTTCGAGCAGCTCGACCGGGTTCACTTCGTGCACCCGCTGCACCCAGCTGTTGACCGGGTCGAGGTCCGGGACCAGACCGCCGGCGTCGATGGCGCTGGCTGTCGCGATCCGTTCCGGTGAGACGGAGCCGCTGGTCAGCGCCAGCGCGGTGAGCGCGTGCGGGGTGATGGTGGGCGAGTTCAGTGGGGCTATGAGGCTGCCCGCCGGGTCGCCCCGGCCGGCCGGTTTGGCGAATGTGATCATCTCCGGCAGCGGGCCGTCCGGCAGGGCCGCCGCCTCCGCGGCGACGAGTTGCGCGTACGCCGCAGGCGTGCGGCGGACGGTCTGCGCCGCGTTGTTGATCAGGATGTCGAGTGGTCCCTGGCCGCTGACCGAGTCAGCGAGGGCGATTACCTGGGCGGGGTCGCGCAGGTCGATCCCGACGATCCGCAGGCGGTGGAGCCACTCCGCGCTGTCGGGCATCGCGGCGAATCGGCGGACCGCGTCGTGGGGAAACCGTGTGGTCACCGTGGTGTGCGCGCCGTCGCGCAGCAGCCGCAGCGCGATGTACATGCCGATCTTCGCTCGGCCGCCGGTGAGCAGCGCACGTCGGCCGGTCAGGTCGGTGCGGGCGTTGCGGCGCTCCCGGTTCAGCGCGGCGCAGGGCGGGCAGAGCTGATGGTAGAAGGCGTCCACATCGCGGTAGCGCTGCTTGCAGATGTAGCAGCCGCGCGGTTTGTGTAGGACGCCGGCCGTGGCACCTACGGTGGGGGAGGCGAGCGGGTTGCCCTGGGTCTCATCGTCGATCCGGCCCGGGGCGCCGGTGGCGGTGGCCGCCGTCACCGCGCGGTCGGCCGCCGCGATGGCATCCCGCCGTTCCTCACGTCGCCGCTGCTTGATCATTTTGTAGAGCTTCGCGGTGGCCCGCTGCACCCGCACCACGTCGGGGTGGTCGGGAGGCAGGTCCTCCAACGCCTCGAAGACGCTGAGACAGGTCTCCAGCCGGGCCGGGTCAATGCGGTATTGACCGTTTTCCGTAATTCTGTCCGCCGTCATGTTGTCGCTGTCTCGTCCCGTTCCCTGCGCCGGAGCTATCCGGCCCACCCCAAGTCCGACCCGGAACTGTACGCACCGCGCGGGCTTCGACGCATCCCGCGCCTGTTCACCAGCCCGAAGACCGTAGAGGGAACTGGCTTCGCTGTCCCTCGACGGTCGCTGCGGTCACGCGAGCGTTGAGCGGGAGTGGGTCTCGTACATGCGGACCCAGGCAAGGACGCCCGCGGCGGCGGTGACGGCGGCGACCACCCAGATGGCGGCCCGAATGCCGGCCAGGTCGGCGACCGCCCCGGCGAGGAGCGCACCGACGGCGAATCCGCCGTCGCGCCACAGCCGGTACACGCCGACGGCGCGGGCACGCCATGCGGGGTGGGCGACGTCGCCGACGGCGGCCAGCAGCGTGGGGTAGACCGCGGCGGTGCCGGCGCCGAGCAGCACCGCGGCGGCGGCCCAGCCGGTGCGGCTGTCGACCATGGCGACCAGCGCGAGGGCGACGGCTTGGGTGAACATGCCGACGACGATGAACGGCTTGCGGCCGTAGCGGTCCGAGGCCGGGCCGGTGACGAGTTGGCCGAGCCCCCAGACGGCGGGATAGAGGGCGCTGAGCAGCCCGATCTCGGTCAGTGACAGGCCGGCGGCGGCGAAGAGCAGCGGGAACAGGCCCCAGGCGAGGCCGTCGTTGAGGTTGTTGACCATCCCGGCGTGACTGGCCGAGGCGAGCGCCGGTTCCCGCCAGGAGGTCAGGGCGAGAATCCGGGTGTTGGCCAGTCCTTGCTCGTGCCGACCGTGATGGGTGGTCGCCTCGAACCGGGCGTAACCGTGGGTCTCCCGCACGAACACCAGGGACAGGCCGAGGCCCAGGGCGGCGTAGGCCAGGGCGAGCAGGAACGGCGCGGTCCGCAGGCCGTGTTCGGCGGCCAACCACCCGGTGGCCAGCGCGGTGGTGGCGACCGCCGCGTAACCGGCGGCCTCGTTGAGACCCATGGCCAGTCCGCGCCGCTGCGGGCCGGCCAGGTCGATCTTCATGATCACCGTGGTCGACCAGGCCAGGCCCTGACTGACGCCGAGCAGGACGTTCGCCGCGACCACCCACTCCCACGCGGGGGCCCAGATGATTATCAATGGCACGGGAATGCCTGCCAGCCAACCGGCGATGAGCACCGGCTTGCGGCCGTACCGGTCGGACAACGTACCGGCAAAGAAGTTGGTCACGGCCTTGGTGAGCCCGAAGGCCACGATGTAGGTCATCGCGGCCGTGTACGCGGCGAGTTGGAACTCCTGCTCCGCGATCAGCGGCAGGACGGTGCGTTCCGAGCCGAGGACTCCGCCGACCAGGGCGTTGACCGCCACCAGCAAGGTGAACTGGACGGCGTTGGCGCGCAGCCCGAGCCGCAACGGGGCCTGCCGGTCGCTCACGTCCCCTCCCGCAGCCGCTGACCGGTTACGGCGACCCAGTCCTGCGGGCCGCCGACCAGGACGGCGAGGTCGGCCCGGCCGGCGCGTTCAAGCAGGGTGACCGCGGTCATGGCCCGCTCACCGTGACCGCACATCACGACGGTCGGTCCGGCTGGCACGGCGTCGGGGGCCGCGGCGGCCAGATCGCCCAGTTCGAGGTGGACGGCTCCGGGCAGGTGCCCGGCGGCGTACTCGCCGGCCTGCCGGACGTCGAGCACCGGCCCGGAGATCTCGGGTGCTCGGATCAGTGCCGTACGGGTCACCGGCCCGCCGTCGGCGATCCAGGCGCTCATTCCACCGTCCAGCTCGCCGGCGATGTGTTCGATCCCGACCGTCAGTGCGGGCCAGAGGATGTCCTCCTCAGCCTGGTCGGGGTTACGGACGATGACCACCGGCTGTTCCGGGGGCACCAGCCAGCCCAGCCAGGTCGCGAACTGTGCTCGCAGCGGGATGGCGAGCGCCTGGGGGACGTGCCCCGCCGCCACGTCGGTCACCGGCCGCACATCCACCAGGACGGCACCGTGGGCGAGCAGCCGTCGTACCTCGTCGGCGGAAAGCCGGGCCAGCTCGGGAGTGCCGGTCACCACCTGCGGGCCGTGGCGGTTCATCTCGGCCAACCAACGGAAGTACGCCGGATAGGAGCCCAACGACGTGAGCAGACGCGTGGTGAACGTGTCGACGTCGGGTGCGCGCAGCAGCGGGTTGGTCGTCTTCTCGGCGCCGACCGTGGTGGTCCGAGCCGAACCGGGCGGTGCGGAGCAGAACGAACCGCTGCCGTGGGTCGGCCAGATTTCCGTCGGGTCGGGGAGTGCGGCCAGGCGATGCAACGACGCATACTGGGCGTGCGCGAGTTCGACGGTCCGGTCCTCGCCGAGCAGGTCGGTGCGGGCGACCGATCCCACGATCAGCGACCCGCCGGTGAACACTCCCACTGCGGTGGGGCCGTCCCGCAACAGGTAGGACAGGTGCTCGTCGGTGTGCCCGGGGGTCGACCACGCCTGTAGGGTCAACCCGCCAAGATCGATTTCGTCGCCGTCGGTGAGCCCGTGGTGGGGGAACGTCCGCCGCCCGGTCGTCGACGCCAGGATCGTCGCGCCGTCGGTCGCGGCCAACTGCACGGCTCCGGAGAGGAAGTCGGCGTGCAGGTGTGTCTCCGCCACCCAGGTCACGGTGAGGCGGCGTCGACGGGCCTCCGCGCGTAGGGCTCGAAGGTCGCGCGGCGGGTCCACCGCCAGCGCCCGGCCGCTCCCGACGTCGAGCAGATAGGCGCTGTTGCCGAGACCTTCGTCGACCAATGGCACCAGCCGGCCCACTTCGACACCCACCGCAACCCCTCTCGGCGGTCGCTCCTCCGTACGAGGCTCTCACAATATTCCATGAAAGCCTGGATGAAGAGGGGGTGTCCCCGGTCACCCGGGTATGGGGGCGCGTCAGCGGCGGTAGTCGGGTTGTGTCTGGGCGTTGAACTCGGTCAGCCGTACCGAGGCGGCCGACGCGGTCCGCCGGTCGTCGATGGCGAGGACGTCGAGTCCCTTCTGCAGGTCGCTGGAGTAGATGTATCCGTTGTAGTAGTAGGCCGACCACGAGCCGCCGGCCGGCAGCCCGCCGGGCGGTAGTGGACCCCGGTCGAAGTAGCCGATCTCGCGTGGGCGCCGGGAGTTCGTGAAGTCCCACACGCTCACGCCGCCCTGGTAGAAGGCCTGTACCAGGATGTCGCGGCCACGGGCGGGGATGAGTGAGGCGTTGTGGGCGACGCAGTTTTCCACCGGGCTCTGGATGCGTGGGATCTTGAAGTAGGAGGCGAACCGCAGTCGTCGATGGTGGCCCACGCCGACGATGTCGTACACGGCGCTCGCCCCGTGTTTCGGGCCGACCTCGGGGTTGCAGGTGGCAGCCATTCCGCCGCCGAGTTCGTCGACGAACACCACCTTGCGGCCGGTCGCGTTGAAGGTGGCCGAGTGCCAGAAGGAGAAGTGCCGGTCGTCGCGGACCCGGTGGATGACGCGGGGGCGGTACGGGTTGGCGATGTCCAGCAACAGTCCGTCACCCATGCACGCGGCGGCGGCGAGGTGGTGTGTCGGCAGCACGGTGATGTCGTGGCAGCCAGTTGTCTGTGTGACGGGGCGCTCACCGGGGCGGCCCGGGTTGCCTCCGTAGGGAAACAGCACCGGCTTGGCGACGACGGCCGCGGCGGCCGGATCGTGCAGGGGCACCCGGATGATGCTGATGCTGTCGTGCGGCGGCCGGCAGTCCGGGAAGCTGGGGTCCGGTCCGTACGAGGAGACGTAGATGAGCACCGCCTTCCGCAGCCGGTCCGGTACCAGTGTGTGGGTGTGCGAGCCGCAGTCGGTCTCCACCGCGGCGACGTAGCGGGGCGCCGCCTTGTCGCTGATGTCGAAGATCTTGATGCCCTCCCACGCCTGTGGCAGTGTCGCGCTCAGCGGAGTGCTGGCGCACGAGTCGTCGCTGCGGGACTCGTCGGTGGACAGAAAGAGCAGGTTGCCCGAGACGGCGACATCGTTCTGCCCGCCCGGGCAGAGCACCTGACTGACCAGGCGTGGGGCGGTGGGCTGGGCGATGTCGTAGACGCTGAACCCGTCGTAGTTGCCGGTGATCGCGTAGTGGCCGGTGAAGGCCAGGTCCGTGCCGACCGAAAAGGAGGAGTCGAAGGGGGCCTGCTTCGGCACGTTTGCCACGTGCCGGATGTTGGCGCTGTGCCGGATCTCGTCCGGCGCGGGAATGTCCAAATCGGTGGTGGTGTCCGTCGCCGAGGCGGGTGTGATGGGGCGTGTCGTGGTCACGCCTCCGGCGGATCCGGTGAGCAGGATCGCGAGGCCGACCGCCAGCCCCGCGGTGAAGATGCGGGAGATCAGCCGGCCCGTGCTGCTGTCTCGGATCATGGTCGGTCCTCTCTGCGGGCTCCGGCGGCCTGGCGACGCGGCACTGTCGGTCTTGGCCGGCGCGGCGCCTGGCTCAGCAGAAGCTTGTAAAACATATAGCTTTCTGGTTGCCGACCATAAGGTCGCCCGTCTGGCCGGTCAAGGCGGAATGCCTTCCAGAGCAAGGGCGGGGGGTATCGGCGTGGTGCCTCGCGATATCGGCCCTGTCGGACAACACTTGAGAACCCGTCGGTACGGGACGGTTCCGCTGGCCGTTGCCATCGCCCCCGACGGCGGCCGGTGTCCCCGCGTGTCTTCCCGGGATGTGTGGATAGGGGCTGATGTGGGGTGGCGTGGTGATCCGATAGTTTCTACACTGTTCTGTGGAATTTGGGAGGTCACCCGCATGGCTGATTCGGCCGCGATGGCGCAGCTGCTGACATCCGTGGAGCGAGTGGGCAAGGCGCTGGCCAGTAGCAGGCGTCTCGAGCTGATCGATCTGCTGGCCCAGGGTGAACGCACCGTCGAGTCCCTCGCCCGGGTGGCGTCCCTGGGCGTGACCACCTGCTCGGCGCACCTGCAGATACTGCGGCTGGCCGGGCTGGTCCTGACCAGGCGCGAGGGCAACCGAATCCACTACCGACTGTCCGGTCCGGAGGTCGCCGCGGCGTACGTGCTGTTGTGTAACCTGACCATCACGTACAACGCCGAGGCGGCGGTGGCTTGGGACCGGTACCTCGCGACGGCGGAGGTCCCGGAGACGGACCAGGACGACCTGCTGGGGCGGCTGGCCGATGATTCGACGATGGTGCTCGACGTCCGGCCCGTCGAGGAGTACGCCGTCGGTCATATCCCTGGTGCGCTCTCGGTGCCCCTCGACGAGTTACCGACGCGACTGGGGGAGCTGCCTCGCGACGTTGACCTGGTGGTCTACTGCCGCAGTCGCTACGGGACCCTCTCGTCCGAGGCGGTCCGGCTGCTGCGCGCGGACGGCCATCGCGCCCGGCGGCTGGTGAACGGGATGATCGAATGGCGTCTGGCGGGCAGCCCGCTCTCGCCCTCCGGCTCGTCGGAGGGCGAGAGCTGAGGCGGACGGCGGCCCGTTGGGGGTGGCACTCAGGCGGGTACGCCGAGCGGCAGGTGCACAGTGGCCGCCCGCTGCCCGCCCGGCGCGGCCCGACCCGGGCGGCGGTGCGAGATCGGATCACGTCGGCCGGTCGCCACGTCGCAGATCCAGCTCAGTGGGGTGGCCGCCAGCAGTGGCAGGTCGGTGGGCTGGCTCGGACGCAGATACAGATCCGACTGGCCGAGCAGCCGGCCGCGGATGTCGACCCGCAGGCGGGCGGTACCGGTGAGGAAGCTTCCGGGCAGGTGATCCACGAACGCCTCGGCCGCCGTGGCAGCCGGATTGACCAGGACCAGTCGTACCTCGTACTCGCCGGGGTCCGTCGGGCCGCGCAACTGCACGGTAGGGCCCAGGCTCGCGCCACAACCGTCCGGTGGATCGGCCCGGTCGTGGCTGCGGCGCAGCTCGACCGAGAGCAGCCAGGCCGGCGGCGACGCACCCCGGCCGGTCACCGGCAGCTCACGGATGGGCCGGTCGGTGAGGCGCAGGGCCAGTGCCCGGAACCGCCGCGGCGAGGTGCCGACCAGTCGGTTGAACTGGGTGCCGAAGGTGCCCGAGCTGGTGTAGCCGACTCGGTTGCCGATCGTGGCGACGGACAGGTCGGTGTGCAGCAACAGCCGGCGGGCCTGAGCCATCCGCAGCGCCGCGAGGAACCGCGCCGGAGTGGTGGCCGTGATGCTGCGAAAGATCCGGTGGAAGTGGTACGGACTGAAGGAGCCCGTCGTCGCCAGATCGGACAGCGACAGCGGACCGGAAAGATCCTGACGCATCCGTCCGATCGCCCGCACGACCGCCACGGTGTGGTCGTGGCCGACCTCCGACCGGACGACGCGGTGCTGTTCCGGGGTGGGCCGTACCCGCATGGCGAGTGGATGTGGACCGGCGACGAGCACCTCCGGAACGGACTGCGGCCGGCTGAGTCGAAGGTCGCGCCGGTCACCGTCGACAGCGTGGTGCATGGTGCTCACCGTCCCTCGGCCGTGAGCAGACCGAGCCTTTTCGCCTCTTCCCGTAGTGGTGCGTAGTCGGCCGCGGTGACCGGCACATAGCTCTTGGCTCGCATCAGGGACAGCAGTGTCGGATCCGTCATCGAGGTGAACGCCTCGGTGATCGCCGTGCGCGCCGGGGCCGACAGGTCGGCTCGGGCCACCCACGGGTAGCCCATCACCTCCTGGGTCTGCACCGCGCGCAGCGCGCCGGGAGGGACCGTGCCCTGCCGTTCGAGCCGGTGCAGGATACGCAGTTCGATCCCGGCGGCATCGACGCTGTCGTTGAGCACCGCCTGGGCGGCGGCGTCATGTCCGCCGGTGAACACGACCCGGGACAGCGGTGGGCAGTTGGTGAGGTCGTCGGTCTGGCACCGGGCCCCGGCACCGACAAGCATGACCCGCGGGTACAGGCTGCCGGAGGTGGAGCTGACGTCGCCGAAGGCGAAGCTGCCGCCGGCGTTCACGACGTCCTCGACCGACCGGTGCGGCGAGTCGTCCTTCACCACCACCGCGGAGAGGTACCGCGCGGTGCCGGTCTCCTCGTCGACCTCCGTGACCAGGGGCGTGACCTCGTTCTGCTCGTCCGCCTGCACGTAGGTCAGGCCACCAAGGTACGCCATGTCGACCTGGTTGGAGACCAGCGCGGCGACGACGCCGGCGTAGTCGGTCGCCACGAACAGCTCGACGTCAACGCGGAGACGGTCGGCCAGATACGCGCGGAACGGTTCGTACTGGGCCTGCTGTTTCTCCGGTGAGATGTTGGGGATGATGCCCACCCGTAAGTGCTTCGGGATGCCCTGTCCGTTGTTGTCGGATCCGTTCGAACAACCGGTTGTGCCAAGCGTTGCGATGGTGCCGGCGAGCACCATTGCTAACAGTGCCTGTCGTCGGTTCATGTCACCGTCTCCTCCCCAGTGGAAGTGCATGAATGGTCGCGCGCACCGTCCGTGGACTTGGTTGCGCGTCATTGCCTAGTGGGCGTGACCGAATCAGCTGTGAGTGGTCACGTTCGATTGACGTCTCCGACGACTTCCGGCCAGTCGCGGCTCATTGTCCGCACTGGACGTCAGGTGCGTAGCGAGTTCTCACCCGGTCGGTGTCCCCGGTCCGTGTGGGCGGTCGACCTGCTGGCACATGTTGATCAAGGTTCCCCCCGACGGCGCGGTCCTATAGCATTCCTATGATCATCTATTCCGCTAACCTTTGGAGAAGTATATGAGCGGTCACGCTCCGCGCAAGTTTCATGTCTACGACGAGACAGCCCGGGTGGCGCGAGCCCTGGCCAACGGCAAGCGGCTGGAGCTGCTGGACCTGCTGGGACAGGCGGAACGTACGGTCGAGGGCGTCGCCCGGGCCGCGGGCCTGGGCACCGCTCTGGCGTCGGCGCATCTGAAGAGCCTCAAGCAGGGCGGCCTGGTCGCCGTCCGCCGCGACGGCACCCGCGTGCATCACCGACTGGCCGGCGACGACGTAGCTGACCTGTGTCTTCGACTTCGGGCGGTCGCCGTGACGCGCCTCGCCGACGCTGCCGCCGCCGTCGCCGAACAGCTCACCTCCGCGCCGATGGCGGTGCCACACACCGACGTGTCCAGCCGAGCCCGAGCGCGCGAGATCCTCCTGCTGGACGTCCGACCCGAGGTCGAGTACCGCGCCGGGCACATCGCCGGTGCCACCTCGGCGCCCCTGGAGGCGCTCGCCGGCCGCCTCAACCAGTTCCCATCCGCTCCGGAGGTGGTCGCCTACGGCCGGGACGCCTTCTGCGGCCTGGCTCCGGAGGCCGTCCGCATCCTCGCCCACCACGGCTGCGTCGCGCGGCGCCTGGACGTCGGGATGCTGGAGTGGCGGCTCGCCCGGCTGCCGGTGGAGCAGCTCGGCTGACGTCCGGAAACCATCGCCTTCGCGCTGCCCGCCAGGCTGCCGGCCCGGGTACGGGCAACCGTCCCGGGCCGCCGGCACCGCGTCACGGCCGACGCCGCAAGGTGAGAGTGGAAATAGACGCGCACTGTCGGTGAGGATGAGTGGCAACGGGGCCGAATCAGGTTCCCGGCACCATTTCCGATCCCGCTCCGGCCGGCTCTCACAATCAACCGCCCGCCATTCGGGGTCGCTCCGTGACCTTTTTCGTTGGGGGTGGGCTGTGCCCAGTGCATTACGGTGGATCCGCCGTCGGGTGCTCATGCCGGACCATTCGGAGACCACCCTGGCGAAACGCGGATTTCCGCCAAAGGACGTCGCGTCGAAGGAACTGCTGGAGACGATTGGCAGGACCTTTCTCACCGGATTCGGTCACGCCCTGGACGCCCGAGCACCCCGCGAGGTCGAACACCCCCTCGAGCAGGTGACCCCCGGGTACCGGGGCTTCGCCTACGAGGGCGCCGCCATGGCCCTGGCCGTGCTCGACGGCATCGGCCCGGGCCGGCCGACCCGCGTACGGCGGTTCCTGCGGGGCCGCGCCGAGCGACACAGCTACATGGTGCATGTGGGCGTGGGCTGGGCCCTCGCCCGACTGCCCCGCTGGCGCCGGCACCGGGTACTGCCCGACGATCCCCTGCTGCGCTGGCTGACCCTGGACGGATACGGCTTCCACCAGGCCTACTTCCACACCGACCGGTACGTCCGGGCCCAGCACCGGGACCCGGCGCACCACTGGCCGTCCTGGACCCGCCAGCCGTACACCTTCCGCGCCATCGACCAGGGCATCGGGCGGGCGATCTGGTTCGTCGAGGGAACCGACCCGCGCCGGGTGGTGGACACCATCGAGCGTTTCCCGGCCGCCCGTCACCCGGATCTGTTCAGCGGCGCCGGCCTGGCCGCCACCTACGCCGGCGGCGCCGACCGGGCCGAACTGGAGTGGTTCGGACAACGGGCCGGCCGGCACCGCGCCGCAGTCGCCCAGGCTGCGGCCTTCGCCGCCCAGGCCCGGGTCCGCGCGGGCCTGGTGACTCCACACACCCACCTGGCGACGGCGGTCCTGTGCGGCACCGGCCCGGTGGAGGCGGCCTCGCTCACCGACCGCGCGCTGGTCGGACTCCCGCCGGACGGGCCCGACCCCGCCTTCGAGGTGTGGCGGAGCCGCATCGCCGACGCGTTCGTGACCCAGGGGAGGCAACAGTGACCGCCATTGTCCATTGGGGCCGCCGACAGATATCCGGCGTCCTCGCCCTCGTGCTGCTCATCGGCCTGTTCGCGGTGGCCCGCCTCCCCGAGGCATCCGCCGCCGAGCGGGCGGAACTGGCCCGGCCCTACCGCTTCACCCCGCTGTCCATCTCCATTCCCGGCGGCTTCCCGCAGCAGGGGATTCGCCGGGTCAACCAGGACTATCAGCACATCCGCGCCTGGATCTCGTCCGTCGGAGCCGGCATCGCCATGAACGACCTCGACGGCGACGGCCTTGCCAACGACCTCTGCCTCGTCGACGTACGCATCGACCGGGTCGTCGTGGCGCCCACGCCCGGCGCCCGGGAGGACCGCTACCGGTCCTTCGCCCTAAACCCCGCCCCGCTGCCGATGAACCCGCACATCGCCCCGATGGGATGCGTGCCCGGCGACTTCAACGGCGACGGTCGCGTCGATCTGCTCGTCTACTGGTGGGGCCGTACCCCGGTGATCTACCTCGCCCGCGCGGGTGCCGCCGGCCTCACCGCGGACAGCTACCGCCCGGTCGAGCTCGTCCCCGGCACCGGTACCACCGGCCACTACGACGGCCCGCGGTGGAACACCAACGCGGTGGCCGTCGCCGACTTCGACGGTGACGGCCACGACGACATCTTCGTGGGCAACTACTTCCCGGACGGACCGGTCATCGACGACACCGTCCGAGGCGGAGTGTCGATGAACCACTCCATGTCGACCGCCTACAACGGCGGCCGCAACCATGTCCTGCGCTGGAGCGGCGGTACCGCCGGGGCGGTCCCCACCGTCACCTTCACCGAGACACCCGACGTCTTCACCGACGACGTCGCGGGCGGCTGGGCCCTGGCCGCCGCCGCCAACGACCTCGACGGCGATCAACTGCCCGAACTCTACGTCGCCAACGACTTCGGCCCGGACCGTCTGCTCCACAACCGCTCGACTCCCGGCGACATCCGCTTCGCGCAGGTGACCGGCACCGGCAGTCGGGCCGTCGTCCCCAAGTCCAAGCTGCTCGGCCACGACTCCTTCAAGGGGATGGGCGTCGACTTCGGCGACCTCAACGGCGACGGCGTCTACGACATGTACGTCGGCAACATCACCACCACCTTCGGTCTCCAGGAGAGCAACTTCGCCTTCGTCAGCACCACCGACGACCAGGCCGAGCTGCGCCGCAGACTCCGCGACGGCGAGGCACCGTGGCAGGACCGCAGCGCCTCACTCGGACTGGCCTGGAGCGGCTGGAGCTGGGACGTCAAGCTCGGCGACTTCGACAACAGCGGCCAACCCGCGATCGTGCAGACCGCCGGCTTCGTCAAGGGGGAGGTCAATCGCTGGGCACAGTTGCAGGAGTTGGCCACCAGCAACGACGAACTGCTGGCCCATCCCGCCTGGTGGCCCAACGTGGGGCCGGGCGACGACATTGCCGGCAGTCAGCACCTGGCCTTCCACGTCAAGGGGCCCGACGACCGGTACACCGACCTCAGTGCCGAACTCGGCCTCGACGTACCCGTCCCCACCCGCGGCATCGCCACCGGCGACGCCGACGGCGACGGCCGGCTCGACTTCGCCGTCGCCCGCCAGTGGGACGCCCCGGTCTTCTACCGCAACGACAGCCCCACGCCCGGATCCTTCCTGGGACTGCGGCTGTTCCATGACACACCGGCCGACCCGGCCGGCTCGCCTGCGGTCGGCACCCAGGTCACCGTCACCATGCCGGACGGCCGTCGGCAACTCGCCCGGGTGGACGGAGGCAGCGGCCATTCCGGCAAGCGCAGCTTCGAGGTCCACATCGGACTTGGCGACGTCAGTAGCGACGTCACCGTCGACCTCGCCTGGCG
The DNA here is from genome assembly GCF_042898635.1 of Micromonospora sp. NPDC000442. NCBI lineage: Bacteria > Bacillati > Actinomycetota > Actinomycetes > Micromonosporales > Micromonosporaceae > Micromonospora > Micromonospora sp. NPDC000442. The sequence continues at coordinate 65,419 of NZ_JBIAYZ010000020.1, forward strand.
GGACCGCGCCGGTGTCACCCACGAGCAACAGCTGACCCTCGCGCCCGGCTGGCACACCGTCCGGCTCGGCACGCACGCCCAGGAGGCCCAGTCATGACCACCAGCGCACCGCCCCGGCCGCACCGGGACCTCCGGCTGGCCGCTCTCCGCCGGTTCGCGTTGTCGATCACCATCTTCAACCTCGTCGGGTACGCCTTCCTCGGCTTCGAACAACCCTGGACCTGGCCGATCATCGCCGTGGTCACCGCGTACACCACCGAGCTCCTGCTGGAGGTCGTCGCCGCCCGGGCCGAGGACCGCGCCCCCCGGTTTCGCGGCGGTGGCCTCCGCGGGCTGATGGACTTCCTGCTGCCCGCTCACATCAGCGGCATCGCCGTGAACATGCTGCTCTACGTCAACGACCAGGTTTTGGTCATGATGCTCGGCGTCGTCGCCGCGATCAGCGGCAAGTGGCTGCTGAAGGCGCCGGTCCGGGGCCGGATCAGACACTTCATGAACCCGTCCAACCTGGGCATCGTGGTCGTGCTGCTGCTCTTTCCCTGGGTCAGCGTGGCACCGCCGTACCACTTCACCGAGAACGTCACCGGAGTGGTGGACTGGCTCATCGTGGCCGTCATCCTGGTCACCGGCACCATGCTGAACGCCAAGATGACCCGCAGGTCCTGGCTGATCATCGGCTGGGTGGGCATGTTCGCCGTCCAGGCCGTCGTGCGCGGCCTGTTCCTCGACACCTCGATCCTCGCGGCGCTGGGGACCATGACCGGCGTCGCCTTCATCCTGTTCACCAACTACATGATCACCGATCCGGGTACCACTCCCACGGCACCGGTGTCGCAACTGGCCTTCGGCGCGGGAGTCGCCGTGGTCTACGGCGCCCTCACCGCCGTCTCCGTGGTGTACGGACTCTTCTTCGCCACCACCATCGTCTGCCTGGTCCGGGGCGGATTCCTCTGGGCACTGCACGTCGTCCAGCAGGCCCGGCAACGCCACGAGGCGGCGTCCGCGGCGCCGGCCGTACCGGCTGCCACGGCGATACCCGCGGTACCCACACCGGAGGTCGTACGGGCATGAACGACAAGATCGCGGTCGTCGGCCTCGGCTGCCGGTTCCCCGACGCCGCCTCCCCCCGCGAACTGTGGGAGAACGTGCTCGCCGGACGCCGTGCGTTCCGGCAGCTCCCGGACGAGCGCACCCGACTGGCCGACTACTGGTCCGCCGACCCGACCGCCCCGGACCGCTTCTACAGCCGGATGGCCGCCGTCATCGAGGGCTACGAGTTCGACCGCGTTGCGTTCCGGGTCGCGGGCAGCACCTACCGGGCCGCCGATCTGACCCACTGGCTCGCCCTGGACGTCGCTGCCCGGGCATTCGCCGACGCCGGCTTCCCCGACGGCGACGGGCTGCCCCGGGAACGGACCGCGGTCGTCGTCGGCAACACCCTGACCGGCGAGTTCACCCGGGCCAACGTGATGCGGCTGCGCTGGCCGTACGTACGTCGCACCGTCGCCGCCGCGCTCACGGCCCACGGCTGGACCGGTGACCGCCTCGCCGAGTTCCTCGCCGAACTGGAGGACAGCTACAAGTCGCCCTTCCCGCCCATCGACGAGGACACCCTCTCCGGCGGCCTGTCCAACACCATCGCCGGTCGCATCTGCAATCACTTCGACCTCGGCGGGGGCGGCTACAGCGTCGACGGTGCCTGCTCCTCCTCCCTGCTGTCGGTCATCACCGCCGCGAACAGCCTGACCAACGGGGACGCCGACGTGGTCCTCGCCGGCGGTGTCGACCTCTCCCTCGACCCCTTCGAGCTGGTCGGGTTCGCCAAGACCGGCGCCCTGGCCCGCCACGAGATGCGGGTGTACGACCGCGGCTCCAACGGTTTCTGGCCCGGCGAGGGCTGCGGCATGGTCGTGCTGATGCGCGCCGCCCACGCCCGGCGCACCGGACGCCGCATCTACGCCCTGCTCAGCGGCTGGGGAATCTCCTCCGACGGTCGCGGCGGCATCACCCGTCCCGACGCCCTCGGCTACCAACGTGCCCTGCGCCGTGCCTACCGGCGGGCCGGGTTCGGTATCGAGACCGTGGCGCTGTTCGAAGGTCACGGCACCGGCACCGCCGTCGGGGACACCACCGAACTGCGGGCACTGTCCGCCGCACGCCGGGCGGCCGATCCCACCGCGGCACCCGCCGCCATCGGCAGCATCAAGGCAATGATCGGACACACCAAGGCGGCCGCCGGCGTGGCCGGCCTGATCAAGGCCACACTGGCCGTGCACCACGGGGTGGTGCCCCCCACGGCCGGTTGCCGCGATCCACACCCCGAACTCGACGGCGACGGCCGGGCCCTGCGGGTCATCCGCACCGCCGAGGAATGGCCGGCCGGCAGCGAGGTCCGGGCCGGAGTCACGGCCATGGGCTTCGGCGGCATCAACACGCACGTCGTCCTGGAACAAGGTGCACCCACCCGTCGTCGTCCACCCGCCCGCACCTGGACGCTGTCGTCGTCCGCACAGGACGCCGAACTGCTGCTCCTGGACGCCGCCGATGCCACGGAACTCCGCCAGCGACTGGACACCCTTCTCGATCTCGCGCCGCGGTTGGCGTACGCGGAGCTGACCGACCTCGCCGCCGCCCTCCAGCGCGACCTGCGGGATCGACCCCACCGCGCCGCCCTCGTGGTCGGTGACCCCGCCGGCGCCGCCCGCGCGATCACCGCCGCCCGGGCCGCCCTCGACGCCGGCCGAACCGGTCTCGTCGACCCGGCCACCGGCGTCTTCCTCGGTCACCCCACCCAGCCCGGAAGGACCGGATTCCTCTTCCCGGGACAGGGCTCCGGCCGTGGCACCGGGGGTGCCTTCCGACGGCGGTTCCCCGCCGTCGAGGAGATATACGGCCGGTTGCCACTGTCGCCCGGCGACGACATCGTCGACACCGCCGTCGCGCAGCCGCGTATCGTCACCGCTTCGATGGCGGCCCTGCGCGTACTGGCCAGCCTGGACCTGGACGCGACCATTGCCGTCGGCCACAGCCTCGGCGAACTGACCGCCCTGCACTGGGCGGGCGCGATGGATGACGAGACCCTCTGGCGGATGGCCGCCGCTCGGGGCGCGACGATGGCGAAGACCGCCGAGGCAGGGGTGATGGCCGGCATCGACGCCGGCGCCGACGTGGTCGGTCGACTGCTCACCGGCACTCCTGTCGTGATCGCCGGGTACAACGGCCCCCGCCGGACCGTCGTCGCCGGTCCCGCCGACGCCGTACGGGACGTCTGCCGGGCAGCCACGGACGCGGGAGCCACCTGCACCACGCTCGCCGTGTCCCACGCCTTCCACTCGCCGTTGATGGCACCAGCCGCCGAGGCGTTCGGCGAGTGGTTGACGGACGTGCCGTGGCAACCACTGCAACGCCGGGTCGTCTCCACGGTCACCGGTGGCCCGCTGGACCCGGACACCGACCTTGGCGAGCTGCTGCGCAGACAGATTCTGGAGCCGGTTCGATTCGCCTCGGCGGTCACCACGGCCGCCGCCGGTGTGGACCTGTTCATCGAAGTTGGCCCCGGCCAGGTGTTGACCCGGATGGTGCGCGACCTCACCGACGTACCCGTGGTCGCTGTCGACACCGATCATGACTCGCTGAAGCCGCTGCTCAGCGTGGTCGCCGCCGCGCACGTCACCGGTGTGCCGATGAGCCTCGGTCCGTTGTTCGACGGCCGCTTGACCCGACCGTTCGCGCTCGACGCCGAACGGACGTTCCTCGCCAACCCGTGTGAGAGGGCTCCGCAGCACGTGGGACCGGACCCAGACGCGACGGCCGGTACGTCGGCGGACGCCACCACGCAGCCCACCGTCGACGCCGAAGACGACGCCCTCAGCATGCTGCGCCGGCTCGCCGCCGAGCGGGCCGAACTCCCGGCCGACCTGGTACGCGCCGACAGTCAACTCCTCGACGACCTGCACCTGAGCTCGATCACGGTCGCGCAGATCGTCAACCAGGCGGCCCGCGAACTCGGTTTACCCGCCGTCGAGGCGCCGACGAACTTCGCGACCGCGACCGTACGGGAACTCGCCGACGCCCTCGACGAGCTCGGTCGCGGTGACACCGCGCCCACCGTGCCCACCGTGCAGGGCGTCGACACCTGGGTACGTCCCTTCGTGGTCGACCTCGAACCGATGCCGCTGCCCGCGCCCGCCACCGCCGAGGCGAACGGAACCTGGCAGCTCCACGCCCCGGACCGGCATCCCCTCGCCGGTCCGCTCAGGCAGGCGTTGCAATGCGGCGGAGTCGGCCCCGGCGTGCTGGTCTGCCTGCCCGACAACCGCCCCGACGAGGTCCTGGAACTGGCCCTGGCCGGAGTGCAGCAGGCCATCCGCCAGCCGGACGGCGCCCGCCTCGTGCTGCTGCACAGCGGACGGGGCGCGGCAGGGCTGGCCAAGACCGCCAGGCTGGAGGCCCGGAACCTACGTACCACGGTGATCCGGGCGCCACTGACACCGGAGACCGTGACCCGGGTGCTCGCCGAGGTGCGCGCCACCACGGGCTTCACGGAGGTGGACTACGACGACACCGGCAACCGCCGGATCCCGCTGCTGCGTCCCGCGCCGCCTCCACCGGCCGGCGGACGACCACCGCTCGGCGCCGACGACGTCCTGCTGGTCGCCGGCGGCGGCAAGGGGATCACGACCGAGTGCGCCCGTGCCCTGACCGCCGACACCGGATCCCGCCTGGCGATCCTCGGTCGTTCCGACCCGGCGACCGACGCCACGCTCGCCGCCAACCTCGACCGGCTGCGCGACGTCTGCCCGACCGTCACCTACGTGCGCGCGGACGTCACCGACCCGACCGCCGTCCGCGCCGCGGTGGCACGGATCCAGGCGGAACTGGGGCCGGTCACCGCGATCCTGCACGGTGCCGGCCGCAACGAGCCGACCGCGCTGGCCGAGCTGGACGTGGCGACGTTGCGGCGTACCCTCGCTCCGAAGATCGACGGTTTGCGGGCCCTGCTCGACGCCGTCGACCTCGACCGGCTCCGGTTACTGGTCACCTTCGGCAGCGTCATCGGCCGTACCGGCCTGCGCGGCGAGGCGCACTACGCCCTGGCCAACGAGTGGCTCGCCGAGCTGACCCGCGAAATCGGTCGCGAGCGGCCGAACTGCCGGGCGGTCTGCCTCGAATGGTCGGTCTGGTCCGGCGTCGGCATGGGGGAGCGGCTGTCGGTGGTCGAGTCCCTGCTGCGCGCCGGGGTGACCCCGATCGGTCCGGACGCCGGCGTGCGCATGCTGCGCCAGGTCCTCACCGACGCGCAACTGCCGCCGGTGCTCGTCGTCACCGGCCGTACCGGGGGCCTTGAGACGATCCGCTACGACCGGCCGGAGCTGCCCGTCCTGCGCTTCCTCGAACGGCCCTTGGTGCACTACCCCGGCGTGGAACTGGTCACCGAGGTCGACCTGAGTGCCGACACCGACCGCTACCTGCCAGACCATCGGCTGGACGGGGATCTGCTCTTCCCCGCGGTTCTCGGGCTGGAGGCGATGGCCCAGGTCGCCGGCGCGGTGACCGGGGATAAGGAGATCAGCCTGATCGAGCGGGTGGAGTTCCGCCGGCCGATCGTGGTACCCGCCGGCGGCCGTACCACGATTCGCGTCGCCGCCCTGGTCACCTCGGCCGACGCGGTGGAGGTGGAGATCCGCAGTGCCGAGACCGCCTTCGCGGTTGTCCACTTCTCGGCCACCGTCCGCGGCGGTGCCGACGGAGCAGCCTCCGACGGTCCCGAGCGCCTGACCGGGGATCTCGCCCGGGTTCCCCTCGACCCGGCCAGCGACCTCTACGGCGACACGCTGTTCCAGTCCGGACGGTTCCGCCGGCTACGGCGGTACCGGCGCGTCGCTGCCCGCGAGACCGAGGCGGAGGTGACGACGGACCAGAGTGCCACCTGGTTCAGCGCTTACCTGCCCGGGGACCTGCTGCTCGGTGATCCCGGAGCCCGGGACGCCTTCATGCACGGGCTGCAGGTGTGCGTGCCGGACGCCACGCTGCTGCCCGTCGGTGTCGACCGGCTGCGTTGCGCCGGGCCACCGCTGGCCGCGGCCGGCGCGCTGACCCTCACCGCCAGTGAACGCGAGCAGTCCGGCGACACGTACGTCTACGACATCGCCGTCCGCGACCGCTGCGGGCGAGTCGTGGAGGTGTGGCAAGGGCTGCGGTTGCGGGCGGTGCGTCGTCGCGGCGGTCACGGCCCGTGGACGCCGGCCCTGCTCGGACCGTACGCCGAACGACACCTCGCGGAGCTGTTCGGGACGGGCATCGCCGTCGGGGTGGAACCGCACCGCGGCGATCGACCGTCCTCGGCCGGGCTGCTCTCCCGCCTGCTGGGCCGGCCGGTCCAGCTCCGGCATCGCCCCGACGGCCGGCCCGAACTGGTCGGCGAGGCCGCCGTGGCGCCGGTGGTCTCCGTCGCGCACGGTCGCTCGGTCAGCCTCGCGGTCGCCGCCGACACCGAGGTCAGCTGCGACCTGGAGGATGTGGCACCGCGATCCGAGACGGCCTGGGCCGACCTGCTGGGCGGCCACACGACCCTGGCCCGGCTGGTGGCGACCGAGGCCGGTGAGTCCACCGACGTGGCCGCCACCCGGGTCTGGACCGCCGTCGAGTGCCTACAGAAGGTGGGCCGGCCGACGGCCGGCCCGCTCACCCTGCGAGCCGTCGTAGATCCGTGCTGGGTGACGTTCGACGCCGGCAACCTGCGGATCGCGACGCTGGCCACGACCCTCCGTGACGCCGGTGAACCGGTTGTCCTTGCCGTTCTACAGGACCGGGAGAGATGACATGCCCCCGTACTACGAGTACCGGCACGTGGTCGGCTTCGAGGAGACCAACCTGGTCGGCAACGTCTACTACGTCAACTACCTGCGCTGGCAGGGGCGGTGTCGGGAGATGTTCCTGCGGGAGCGGGCCCCGGACGTCCTGGCGGACCTTCGCGCCGACCTGAAGCTGTTCACCCTGCGGGTCGACTGCGAGTTCGTCGCGGAGGTGACCGCGTTCGACGAACTGGTGGTCCGGATGCGGCTGGCAGAGCTGACCCAGACCCAACTCGAACTCGCCTTCGACTACCTGCGCGTCGACGCAGCCGGCGAGCAGCTCATCGCCCGGGGACGCCAGCGCGTCGCCTGCATGCGTGGTCCCAACGGGCACACCCGGCCCGACCGGGTGCCACCCGCCCTGGTTCGTGCCCTACGTCCCTACGGCGCGTACGCCGACGCCCGCGCCGTCGCCTGAACCCAACCGCCTGGAGGTCGTCTGTGAAGAGGTACGAGAGCACCACCGCCCGGCCCGCCGGGTGGATCGGCAGCTGGAACGGTTCGCACCATCGGGCCGCGCTCAACCTGTTCCTGCTGATCGTCCTCGCCCACTGGGCCGAGCACGTCGTTCAAGCCGTACAGATCTGGATCCTGGACATGCCCAGGCCGCAGGCCCGCGGCGTCCTCGGCATGCCTTTTCCCTGGCTGGTGGAGCAGGAATGGCTGCACTACGGTTACGCCCTGATCATGCTGGTCGGGTTCTGGGTGCTCCGACACGGCTTCGTCGGCCGGGCCCGACACTGGTGGCTGGCCGCCCTGGCGATCCAGGTGTGGCACCACTTCGAACACCTGCTACTGCTGATTCAGGCGCTCACCGGCTGGTACCTGGCCGATCGCCTCGCACCGACAAGCGTCGTGCAGCTCATCGCGCCCCGGGTCGAGCTGCATTTGTTCTACAACGCGGTGGTGTTCCTGCCGATGCTGGTCGCCATGTACCTGCACCTGCGTCCGAACACGGCGGAACGGGAGCGGATGTGGTGCAGTTGCCGCTCGGCGTTGCCCGCCGCCGTCCGATGACCGGCCGCCGCAAACCGGGTGGCTCCACCCTGGTCGGCGCCGCGGTCACGCTGCTCGCGGTCGCCGTGGTCGTCCTCGCCGTCCTGGCCGGTTCGGCGCCGCCCCGGCTCACCGCGGTCGCCCCGGCCGACGGTTCCCGCCTGTCCCGAGCGCCCGAGGCGGTGACGTTCACCTTCTCCGCACCGCTCGACGTGCGGGACAGCCACGCGTCGGTGGTGGACCTGGCCACCGGTCAGCGGGTGGACGACGGCCTCCGAATCGACGGATCCACCCTGCGACTGCCGATCGCCGCGCCGGTCGGGCACTACCGGAGCGCCTATCACGTCACCTTCCGCGACGGTCGGGAACTCAATGGCCAGCACGTTTTCTCGGTCACCACCGCCGCACCGGGGGAATCTGTCGCCGCACCGTCGTCCCCGGCCGAGACAACCTCCGGTGGTCTGCACCGTCACGGCACGGTGGATGCGGTCAGTGCCGTACTGATCGCCGTCGACGTGGCGCTGATCGCTGTTCTGCTGCTGGTCGCCGCGATCCGCCGCGGGTCGCGGCGACCAGCAGCACGTACCGGAAGTAGTCGTTGACCGCACCGTCGGACCGGAACCCGCGGAGGCCGCGCCGGAAGTCATCACCCACAGACCGCTGGTGACCAGCGGGGATGCCCGTACCGTCGGTGCCGGCACGCCCCGCTGGCACATCGGCTTGCCCCACCGCCGATACTATTGGTTAATATAGTTCGGTGGAGGCATTGTCATGACCAAGCGACGGACCTACAACCAGTACTGTGGTCTCGCGGCCGCCCTCGACGTGCTGGGTGAACGCTGGACCCTGCTGATCGTTCGCGAGCTGATGATGGGGCCCCGGCGCTACGGCAACCTGCTCAACGACCTGCCCGGCGTGGGCACCAACCTCCTCGCCGAACGCTTGAAATATCTCGTCGAGCAGGGCGTCGTGCGACAGGTCGACGCTCCCGGTTCCGCCGCACGGCAGGCTTACGAGCTGACCGAGGGCGGCGAGCAGTTGCGACCGCTCGTTCTCGGTCTCGCCCGGTGGGGTATGGACCATCTGGGCAACCTCTCCGCGGACGACACCGTGCGGCCGCACTGGGGTTTCCTGGCGATCGAGGCGATGATCCAGGACGAGCACGTGCCCGACCTCAACGAGCAGTACGAGTTCCGCGTGGCTGACGAGGTCTTCCACATCGACGTGCGGGAGGGTGCGGCGCGGGCGGTCAAGGGCCCGGCCCCGGAGCCGGCGATGACCGCCACGACGGATGCCGCCACCTTTGTGCAGATCGGCGCGGGACGGCTCACCCCGCTGGCCGCGATGGTGACCGGCAAGCTGGCGATGGACGGCGACATGGCGGCGGTGCTAAGGGCCTGTCTGCTCTTGGGTCTGGACGCGGGGCCGGTGGCAGGGCTGGCGCGCGCCGCGTAACCGCCAGCCCTGGCCCTTGGCTCAGCGCGGTCAGCCGCGCATGGCATCGGCCTCCCGCTGCCGGTCCACCCCGGTCGTCTCGGCCCGCGGTGGCCGGATGATCAGTGCCGGTACCAGCCCGATCAGAGTGATCACCGCCAACACGACCAGGGCCGGCCCGAAGCCGTCGACGAAATCCTGCGGCGAGCGGTAGCCGCCGAAGGTGGCGAAGACCGCCGCGGCCACGGCCACCCCGAAGACAGCGCCGACGTGCCGGCTGGTGTTGCTCACCCCGGACGCGATACCGACATGCGCCGGTTCGACCGAACGCATCACCGCTGAGGCGATGGTCGGGAAGGCGGTCGCCACCCCGACCCCGGCGATGAACAGAGGTACGAGAATGCGTCCGTAGCCGTCCTGAACGTCCGCCCGGAGGCCGATCAGCAGGAAACCGACGGCGAAGAGAAAAAGACCCAGCGCGACCAGGGGCCGCTCGCCGATCCGGTCGGCGACCCGCCCGGCGATCGGGGAGACCAGGGGAGCCAACGCCACCCACGGCAGCAGTCGGATGCCCACCTCGAGCGGATCGTAGCCCAGTGCGAGTTGCAGGTACTGAGCGAGCAGGAAACCGCCTCCGTAGAGGGCCGCGCCCAGCGCGAAGCTGGCCCCTGAGCCGCCGGCGAGACTGAGATTGCGGAAGATCCCCAGCGGCATCATGGGCGCCGCCGCGCGTCGTTGCCACAGCAGGAAGCTGACGAGCAGGACCACGCCGGCCACCAGGCCGATCAGCACCGACGGTCTCGTCCAGCCGATGTCGCCGGCGCGGATCAGGGCGTGCGCGAGCACCACCACACCGGCGGTGGACAGGACCAGGCCAAGGAGGTCGACCGGCTGGGCCTGCCCTCGCGACTCGGTGATCTTCGACCGGCTCAGCCCGATGAGCAGCAGCCCGACGGGCACGTTGATCCAGAAGATCCACTGCCAGTCGAAGCCCTCGATCACGGCACCGCCGACGAGCGGCCCGACCGCCACGGCCAAGCCGGTGATGGCGCCCCAGATGCCGAAGGCGGCGCCGCGTCGGGCCGGCGGTGTGGCCGCCGCGATGACCGCCAGGGCGAGCGCGGTGGCGATCCCGCCACCGATGCCCTGCAGTGCGCGGGCGGCGACCAGCATGCCGATGCTGGAACTCAGCGCGCACCACACCGAGCCGACCGTGAAGATGGCGACGCCGATCAGGAACCACAAGCGTCGCCCGTACCGGTCGCCGAGAGCGGCACCGGTGAGGATCAGCGCGGCGAAGCCGATTTCGTATGCGTTGATGGTCCAGCCGAGGGCGGCGGTACCGGCGTTCAGCTCCTGGTGCAGCGTGGGCAACGCGGTGGTGATGACCAGCACGTCCAGACCGACCATGAACGAGGCGACCGACGCGAGAATCAGCGTCCATCGTTGCCGGGCCGGTGAGTGGTTCGCGTCGTCGAGCGCCATGTTGACTCCGCCTAGGAGGGCTCAGGTGGTCGAAGCGGCGGCGGGAGGTCTGTGTCGGGGCGTCGGTGGAACGCCGTCCACCCGCTGCTTCCGGGACGAATCGAACGTTAGTAGACGCTTTCGAAAGCGTCAACCAACAACGCCGATTGGTCGGTGTTTCACCTGGTGGGGCCCTGCCGTCGGGCGCAAGGTCCGCAATTACTAAGAAAACAGATAGCGGTATATGGACCTGCCAGGGGGTCGGAGCTAGTCTGCTTCACGTACGTATAGCCGGCCAAGGTGAATGTGTCGTTGGCGCAGGTCACGGTGACCGTGATCGGCGTCGACGTCATCCACCCCTCCGGTTCGGCACCGAGAGCCACCCCGATCCGCCGGCTCCCCGCGGCGGACACCCCGTCGAGTGCGCGCATCCCGAAACCTCTTGCCCCCGCGCCTGGTGGGTGGTCGTGGTGCGCGCACCGACGGCGATAGCCAACTGGAGGCCACCGTGAAACTCCGTAACAGCGGCATCGGCGCCGCCGCCGCACTCGCCGCGGTGACACTGGTGCTCTCGGGCACCCCGGCCCTCGCGTCCGGCCGGCCCGACCGGCCGCGCCCCGCCCCGGCAGAAACCGTCGTGGTGCGGTGGAACAACCTCGCGCTGGACTCGGTGACCGATGCCGTGATGGGGCCACCGGTGGCCGCCCGAGCCCTCGCGATCATCCACACCTGCATCTACGACGCGTGGGCCGCCTACGACACCCGCGCCGCCGGCACCCGCTTCGGCACCCGGCTGCGCCGTCCGGCGGCCGAGCGGACGTCGCGGAACAAGGAGGAGGCGATCAGCTACGCCGCCTTCACCGCGGCCACCGACCTCTGGCCGGACTCACGGGCGCGGGCCGAGGCGGTGATGAGGCGGCTCGGGTACCCGCTTGTCGGCCGTTCCACCGCCAGCCGGGTCGGCGTCCGGGCCTGCCGGGCGGTACTCACCTTCCGCCATCACGACGGCGCGAACCAACTTGGCGACCTCGCACCCGGGGCGTACACCGACTACACCGGCTACCAGCCCGCCAACGAGCCGATGGTGATGGACGAGGCGATGGACGACGACACCATGCACGACCCCAACCACTGGCAACCGCTCATGTGGCAGGTGAACGGCGTCCCGGAGCCGCAGACCTTCATTGCCCCACAGTGGAACCGGGTCGCACGCTTCGCGCAGCGCACCAAACTCCCCGTTCCCGCCACCAAACCGCCAGCGCGCTCCGGTAGCAGGGATTACGCCAGGCAGGCAGGTGAACTGGTCTCCGTCTCGGCCCACCTGACCGACCGGGAGAAGGCCATCGCCGAGTACTGGGCCGACGAGGGCAAGGGCTACGCGATGCCCCCCGGCACCTGGGCGCGAGTGGCCCAGTTCATCTCCCACCGTGACCGCCACACCATCGACCAGGACGCCAAGCTCTTCTTCGCGGTGACAAACGCCGTGTTCGAGGCGAGCATCGACGCCTGGAGCCTGAAGCGGCAGTACGACTACGTGCGCCCGATCAGCGCGGTCCGCTACGTGTTCCGCGGCACCCGGGTTCCGACCTGGGCACCCAACGGCCGGGGTTCCCGGATGATCGACGGTGGCACCTGGATGCCGTACCAGCCCGCCGCGTTCGGCACCCCACCGTTCGCCGAGTTCCCCTCCGGCCACAGCACCTTCGGCGCGGCCGCCACCGAGGTGCTGCGTTCCTTCACCGGCAGCGACCGGTACGGGGGATCGACTGTGGTGCGCGCCGGATCGTCCCGGGTCGAGCCCGGCACGGCACCGCGCAGAGACGTCGTGCTGACCTGGGCCACCTTCACCGAAGCCGACAAGCAGAACAGCATGTCGCGCCTGATCGGGGGTGTGCACTTCCGGCACGGCGTCACGTACGGCCGCAGCGTCGGGCACGCGGCGGGCGTCTCGGCCTGGCGTGAGGCCAGCCTCTACTTCGCCGGCGTCGCCGACCCGGCGGTTCAAGCCGGTGGCCCGGTGGCGCCATGAGCTCCGCTGCCGGACAGCACTCCGATCGGACGACAACAGTGAATGGAGGCATGATGAAGTCGACAAGACGCACGCGGCGGAGCGCCGTCGCGGTGGCGGTGGTGTCGGTTCTGGCCGTGTCCGGCGCCGCGGTGGCGCCGACCGCAGCCGCAGCGGGCAGCCGAGAGCGGGGGGTGACCTTCCGGGAGATCGCGCTACCGGGCAGCAGTCTCGGCCGGTACGTGCGGGTCTCCTCGCCGGAGCAGGCGATCCGCGACACCAACCTCCAGCGTCCCTTGGTCACCCTGGCGGAGTTCGCCCAGGAGCCGATCCACAGCCGTGGCATCGCCGGCGTGGTGCTCTTCGACTACGACGGCGACGGCGATCTGGACATGTACGTCACCAACGGCCCGGGCCGGGCGAACAGCCTGTACCAGAACCGGTTGGGTCGCAACCGTCAGGTCAACTTCGTCGATGTGGCGAGGTCGGCGGGCGCGGCACTGACCGATGTGGACAGCAACGGAGCCTGCGCCGGCGACATCGACAACGACGGCGACACCGACCTCTACGTGCTCGGCCGGCACGCCCCCAACCACCTGCTACGTAACAACGGCAACGGCACCTTCTCCGACATCACGGCCGGCAGCGGCGCCGGCGCCGGTAACCTGAGCCACCCGAGTTGCACCATGGCCGACTTCGACGGTGACGGTCTGCTCGACATCGCCATCGCCAACTCCTTCGACATGCACAAGGCGCAGGCCATCGTCGCGGTCCCGTACGCGCTCAACCAGCCCAACCAACTGTTGCGCAACGTCAACGGCCGGCGGTTCGTGGACGTCAGCGAACGATCCGGCTTCACCAACACGGTGGTGAAGGACCCGCCGGCGGAGGACGGGCCGCCCTTCTCCGATCCCTCCTGGGCCATCGCCGCGGTCGACTACGACCAGGACGGCGACGCGGACATCATGGTCGGCAACGACCAGGGTGCGATCCCGATGAAGAAGTACGGCGGCATCGACCGCGGCTACATCCGGGTCTACAACAACGATGGCCGCGGCCGGTTCACCGACGTCACCCACGACGTCGGAATGGAGCCCGGCGCCTGGATGGGCATGTCGTACGGGGACTTCAACTTCGACGGCACGCTCGACGTCTTCGGCACCAACGGTGGTGACTACATGATGCTGCCGCTGGCCGGGGTGCCGCACCAGCTCGGTGACCTGAGCAGCCGGTGGTTGCTGCAACGCCGGGACGGCACCTTCGCCGACCCGCGGCGCTCCTCGATCCAGGAGCCGTCGAAGAACGGGGCCGACCCGGATCTGGGGGGCCTGCGCGCCACCCCGTGGGGCTGGGGCACGTCCGCCTTCGACTACGACAACGACGGAGCCACGGACATCCTGTACCAGGGTGGCCTGGACGCGGTCTTCTTCGGTGCCACTGCCGACAACCCGGCTGCGTTGCTGCGGAACAAGGGGCCCCGGGCGTTGCGCAAGGGTTTCTACCCCTCCTTTGAGTACGACCCGGCGCTTACCAACGCCGGTCCCGATGAGCGGAGTCGACTCGTGGTCGGCGTGGCCGTCGGCGATCTGAACCGGGACGGCTTCACCGATGTGGTGAGTGTGGCCCAGTCCCGCAAGGTCGGCGAGCTGACCCGCTACGGCGACGTCAAGCCCTTCGACTACGGCTCGCCGTTCGACCAGGATGCCAGCTACCTGCAGGTGTACGCGCCGATCCCCGACCAGCCCGGCACCTTCCGGCCGACCGGAAACCACACCGAGCCGGGCAGCCTGTCGGTGAAGCTGAACAGCGGCAACGGCAACCGCTCGGCGACCGTGCGGACGCGGGGCAGCGTGGGGATCACCACCCGCGGCAGCGTCAACCGTGACGGGGTCGGCGCGGTCGTCAGATTCACCCCGAACAGGGGGCTCACCGCCATCCGTCCGGTGCTGGCCGGGTCCAGCATGTCGTCTCAGGATGCCCTGGACGGTGTCTTCGGCATGGGCCGGGCGCGTACCGGCACCGTCGAGGTGCTCTGGCCGGGTGGAGTCCGCAACAAGCTCTACGGGGTGCGAGCCGGTGAGCAGCTGACCTTCCCGGAGATTCCGTGCAGCTTCGCCGACCGCTCCAGCTCGGTGCAGAAGTACACCGGCTGCGTCCAGCGGTCGCTGCGTGAGCTGGTCGCCGCCCGGCAGTTGAGCCGGAGCGAGCAGGGTCGGTTCTTCGCCAGTGCCATGAAGGCGTACCACGAGGCACGCCGCTCCCGGTGACCGTAACCGCCGGTCGCCCGCCGGTCCCTCCGGCGGGCGACCGGGCCGATTCGTCCAGCTCCGAGAAAGGAGCCCTCCGATGCGTCTGGTAACCCGGGCCGTGGCGATGGCGGCCTGCGCCGCCGCGGTGCTGTCCATGTCCGTGGCGGCCCACGCCGCCCGCGGGCACCCCACGTTCCATCACCAGGGCCCGCCGCTGAGTGTGCCCGCCGACCGCTTGGCCGCGAGCCTCACCTGCGGTCCCGGCGTGGTGCACGCCCGCCGCGCCCCGGTCCTGCTGCTTGCGTCCACGGCGCTCAACAGCGGCGAGAACTACGGCTGGAACTGGCAACGCACGTTGACCCGCAGGGGCATCCCGTGGTGCGCCAGCGACGTGGTCGGCAGCGAGTGGGCCAACCACAACATGGAAGACATCCAGGTCCGGGCCGAGTACGTGGTCCACGCGATCCGAACGATGAATCGGCTGTCCGGACGCAAGGTGAGCGTGATCGGGCACAGCCAGGGCGGCATGGTCACCCGGTGGGCGCTGCGGTTCTGGCCGGACACCCGGCAGCGGGTCGACGACGTGATCGGACTGGCGCCGACGAACCGGGGCACCGCGTTGGGCACCGTCCTGTGCATGGATCACTGCGCACCCGCCGGCTGGCAGCAGCGGGTGGGTTCGCGGTTCTTCGCCGCGCTCAACTCCGGGCGGGAGACGTACCCGGGGATCTCGTACACGGTGATCCGTTCCGACGCGGATCCGTTGGTCCCGCCGGAGACGGCGGACCTGACCGGGCCGGGTCGAATCGCCAACGTGCGACTGCAGGACCGCTGTCCCGCGAACACCGCCGACCACCTGGCGGTGGGCACCACCGACCCGGTCGCGGAGGCCGTCGCCCTGGACGCGCTGCGCCACCCCGGGCCGGCGCGCTGGCAGCGGGTGCACCGGGCGGTCTGCGGGCGCACGCTGATGTCCGGCATCGATCCACGTGCCTATCCGGACGATGTGGCCCGCACGGGCCAAGTGTTCAACCACTATTTCGACAGCGCCCCCAGGGTCACCGGCGAACCGGCGCTGGCCTGGTACGCCGTCGCCGCGCCACGGTGAGCGACCGTCCGGCGGGGTGGCATCGGGCGTACCGGACGGTGGTACATCCACGGCGGGGACTTGTGCGGAGCGTGATCGGGCGGGTACACATCCAATAGTTGTTGGAATAGACAAGCTATGTGAAGACACTCCTCCGGAAGGTGGACGGTGCGCACAATGGACATCCGACTGACCGAGGTGACCGTTGCCCTGGACCCGCACCGCCCACCTGTGCTCGTCGGAGTCGACCTGGGTGTCGGCGAGGGCGAGCAGGTGGCGCTGCTCGGCCCGTCCGGAGCCGGGAAGAGCACGTTGCTCCGGGTCGTCCTCGGGGCGGTCCCCCCGATCGCCGGTCAGGTCCGGGTGGGGGGTCTCGACCCGTACGGCCGCAGCACCGACGCCACCCGGATCCGCCGCGCCACCGGCATCGTCCGCCAGCGCGACGATCTGGTCCGCGGACTCAGCGCTCGAACCAACATCCTCATGGGTCAGAGCCACCACTGGCGGTTGACCGACTGGCTCGTGGTGCTGCGGGGGCGGACCCCGCACCGCCACGCCGCACAGCTGGGCGCACTGGCCCGCAAGCACGAGGTCGAGGACTTCCTCGACGTGCCGATCGAGCAGCTCTCCGGGGGGCAACGCCAGCGGGTGGCGCTGGTCCGGGCGCTGCTGTCCAACCCCCGACTGCTGCTCGCCGACGAGAGCACCAGCGGACTGGACCCGCGCCGGGCGGCGGAGGCGCTGGCCGACCTCCGGCGCGCGGACGGCGCGACCCTGGTGGTCACCACCCACGACCTCGCCGTGGCCCGCCAGTTCCCCAGGATCATCGCGCTGCGGGACGGGCATGTGGTCTTCGACGGCACCACCCTGGCCGATGGCACGGTCCACGACATCTACGGCCGCCAGCCCGTGGGAGTCCGGTCATGACCGCCACCACCGGCGTCGCCACCCAGCAGCGACGGCAACGGTCTGATCCACCGCCCCGCCGCAGACGCCCGCGTCCGAGCCGCTGGTTGCTGGCGGTGGCGGTCGCCGCGGTCGTCGTCTGGTCGCTGCTCCAGACCGACGTCGGCGTGTCGTCCCTGGTGCTCGGCCGGGCCGGGGCCGCCCGGCTGCTGTCCGGCATGTTCCCACCCGACCTCGACAACGAGCTGCTGGCCCGGGTGGCCGCCGCGGTGATCGAGACACTGCAGATCTCCGTCGCCGCACTCTTCCTCGGCGCGGTGCTCGGGCTGCCGCTCGCCGTGCTGATGGCCGCCAACGTGCAGATGCCACGGTGGCTCTCCGGCGGGGCACGGGCGGTGGCCACCGTGCTGCGGGCCGTACCGGAGCTGCTCTGGGCTCTGCTGTTCGTGGCCACCGTCGGTCTCGGCCCGGCCGCCGGGGTGTACGCGATCAGTCTGCACGCCGCCGGCCTGCTGGCGAAGCTCTGTTCCGAACAGCTGGAGGCGGTCGATCCCGCCCCTGTCGAGGCGATGCGACTGACCGGCGCCACCCGCACCGCCACCGCCGTCTTCGGCATCTTCCCCCAGGCGCGGGCGAACGTCGCCTCCCAACTGCTCTACCAGTGGGAGTGCAACATCCGTAGCTCGGTGGTGATCGGTTTCGTCGGCGCCGGCGGCATCGGGCAGGCCCTCGGCATCGCCATGAATCTCTTCCGCTACCAGCAGATGGCGACGCTGCTTGTCGCCGTGGTGGTCCTCGTCGTCGGCGTGGATCGACTGTCCCGGGCCGTCCGTGGCCGCCTCGGTGCGGCGGCCCCGAGGCGTGACGGGCGTTGCAGCATGTGGTTTCCCCAGTCCTTGAGGAGGTAACGATGAAGATCCTGTTCGTCCTGCACGATCCGCCCTACGGCACCGAGCGCACCTACAACGGCATTCGCTGGGCGCGCCAGATGGTCGACGCCGACGGCGCCAACGAGGTCCGAGTGTTCATGTTCGGCGACGCCGTGGCGGCCACCGCCGCCGGGCAGAAGGTGCCCAACGGCTACTACAACCTCGACAAGATGATCACCGCCTTCACCGACAAGGGCGGTGTGGTCGGTAACTGCGGTGCCTGCATGGATGCCCGCGGCATGGCCGCGGATCGCATCGTGGCCGGCGCGCACCGCTCCTCGATGGTGCAACTGGCCGAGTGGACCGCCTGGGCCGACAAGGTAATCAACGTCTGAGGGAGGTGCCTGACCATGGCGAATACCGTTGTCGTCCTTGGTGCCGGGGTCGGCGGCCTCACCGCTGCCACCCGGCTGCGCGAGCTGCTCCCCGAGCGGGACCGGGTGGTGCTCGTCGACCGCTCCTTCGACGGGGTGCTCGGCCTGTCCCTGCTGTGGGTCATGCGCGGCTGGCGCGACGCGGAGGAGGTCCGGGTCAAACCGCGTGAGCTGCCCGGCATCGATATGCGACTCGGGCACGTCGAATCGATCGATCTCAAGGCCCGGGCCGTGCTCACCGATCGCGGCGTGCTCACCTACGACGCGCTGGTCATCGCGCTCGGTGCGCAACTCGCCCCGAGCCGGATCCCGAACCTGACAACCGCCGCCGACGCGGGCGTGGCCGGTGAGTTCTACACCCTTTCCGGAGCCGCCCACCTGAGGAACCGGTTCCTGGACGTCGACACCGGCCGGGTGGCCGTGCTCGTTGCCGGCGTGCC
The DNA here is from genome assembly GCF_042898635.1 of Micromonospora sp. NPDC000442. NCBI lineage: Bacteria > Bacillati > Actinomycetota > Actinomycetes > Micromonosporales > Micromonosporaceae > Micromonospora > Micromonospora sp. NPDC000442. The sequence goes on from NZ_JBIAYZ010000020.1 coordinate 84,160, forward strand.
GTTCAAGTGTCCGGCGGCCCCGTTCGAGGGCGCCCTGCTCATCGCCGATCTGCTGCGTGAGCGCGGTGTCCGTGACGCGGTCACCATCGACACGTTCACCCCTGACCCGCTGCCCATGGCGGTGGCGGGACCGGACGTCGGCAAGGCTCTGGTCGCGATGATGGAGGAGCACGGGATCGGCTTCCATCCCGGTCGGACGATCGACCGGATCGACCTGGCCGGGCGACGGATGCTGTTCTCTGACGAGACCGACGAACCGTTCGACTTCCTCGTGGCCGTACCGCCACACCGGCCGGCCGCCGCCGTCGTCTCCACCGGCCTGGGTCCGAACGGGTGGATTCCAGTGGACGCACGCACGCTGGCCACCGCCGTACCGGCCGTGTGGGCCATCGGGGACAACGCCGCGGTCACCCTGCCCAACGGCAAGCCCCTACCCAAGGCCGCCGTCTTCGCCGAGGCCGAGGCCGAGGTCGCCGCCGCCGGCGTCGCCCGGCATTTCGGCTACGACGGGCCGGAGCCCTGGTTCAGCGGCGCGGGCTCCTGTTACGTGGAGGTCGGCGGGGGTCGCGCCGCCAAGGGGGCGGGCATGTTCCTCGACCCGCCGGCCCCGGCGGTCGTCCTGCACGAGCCCTCGCCCGAGTTCCATGAGGAGAAGCGGCAACAGGAGCGGGACTGGCTGGCGCGTTGGAACGCCTGACCCCTGAGCTGCCGTGCCGTGCCGGCCGGCGCCCACCCACCACCACGGAGGCTGACCATGACCCGGCTGGGCATGCTCATCGACCTGAGCACCTGCATCGGCTGCCACGCGTGCTCGGTGGCGTGCAAGGCGGAGTTCGACGTCCCGCTGGGCGCGTTCCGCGACACCGTCCACTACGTCGAGCAGGGCAGCTACCCCACGGTGACCCGGCACTTCATCCCGGTGCTGTGCAACCACTGCGAGGACGCGCCCTGCCTGAACGCCTGCCCGACCGACGCCATCAGCCGGCTGCCGGACGGCCAGGTCGTCATCTCCGAGGGCGATTGCAATGTCAACCGGTACTGCATGTCGGCGTGCCCGTACGACGCGATCTATATCGACGAGGACAAGGGCGCGGCTCAGAAGTGCACCTTCTGTGAACACCGCACTGCCCAGGGGCGGGAACCAGCCTGCGTCTCCGCCTGTCCCACCGGTTGCCGCGTGTTCGGGGACCTGGACGACCCGGACAGCGAGATCTCCCGCCGGGTGGCCGCCAGCCCGACCACCGTCTGGAAGGAGTCCGCCGGCACCTCGCCGCGGGTGCGCTACGTCGATCCCCGCAACGCCCTGCCGCTGATCGCCGTCAACGGGGTGCAGGTCGACACCCGCGCGGACCTGACCGGCGGCTAGGAGCGGAATCGATGACCGCTCCGTTCACCGCCGGCCGGCCGTGGGGTGCCCTGGTTGCGGTCTATTTCGTCATCATCGGTCTGCCCAGCGGCCTGGGCCTGGTCACCTGGGGCCTGGGCCGTCTTGGCGGGCCAGGCACCCGGCTGCGCCGATACACCGACCCGCTGTCCGCCGCCACCCTGGTCGCGATCTCCGTGCTGCTGGTGACCGATCTGGGCAGGCCAGAGCGGTTCTTCCTGATGCTGACCCGGTTCGACAACCTCGGCTCGCCGATCGCGGTGGGCGCGAAGCTCATCGCGTTGAAGCTCGCGCTGCTGGTCGTCGCGATCTGGGCGGTGGAGCGGTACCGGCGCCTGAACACCGCCGCGGCCCGCGGGTACGAGCGGGGCGGAACCGGAGCGGTCCGGACCGGCACACTCACCATCGAGTCGCCCGCAAGCCGCCGCTCTGCCCGGGACGCCGCGGCCACCGGTACCTCCGGGCCGCCCGGCCCGGAGGTCGGCACCGCCGCCGGTGCCGCGCTGATGCCGATCGTCGGGTGGGGACTGCTCGCCACCAGCTTCGCCCTCGCCCTGTATCCCGCTGCGGTGCTCTCCCGTACCTGGTCCTCACCGTTGGCCGCCACCAGCGGGGCGGGCCTGCTGTTCCTGCTGACCTCCCTGCTGCTCGGCGCCGCCGCGATCGGCCTGCTGGCGGCCACCGCCCCGGCCCGTCTCGGGCTCTCCGGGCTGCTGAGGCCGGTCCGCCGGCTACTGCTCGGGCTGCTCGGGGCGTACGCCATCACCCTGGTCTTCGAAGCGCTCAGCCTGATCGGCGACCCGCGCCACAGTCGAACGGTCGCCGAGTTGTCCACCGGTGCCCAGGCCCTGCTCTGGTGGCTGGCCGTGGTGGCGGTGGGTCTCGTCGTCCCCGCCGCCGTGCTGGCGATCGAACGCCGCCGGGCCTTCGTCGCCGGGGCCGCCGTCGCGGTCGTCGTCGGCGCCTGCGCCGCCCGCTTTCTCCTGTTCTCAGTCGGAGGCTGACCATCATGCTGAAGGACGTCGCGGACCCGAACGGCGAGACGGCGCCGGACTCCCCGCACGGGTGGGCCCTCACCCGCCGGGACCTGCTGGTGCTGGGTGGACTGGCGGCCGGTGCGACTGCCGGCCTGGCCGGCGTCGAGGTCGTCGCGGCCACCGCACCGCACGACGGGGGTACGGCCGCCGGCACTCCGGAGCCGGTACGCCGGGTCCCCTCGATGTGCCAGATGTGCACCACCGCCTGCGGCATCATCGGCCATGTCCGCGATGGACGGCTGGTCGGCGTGGAGGGCAATCCCGAGGACCCGAACAGTCGAGGCGGGGTCTGCGCCAAGGGGGTGGCCGGACCGTCGGTGCTCTACGACCCGTACCGGCTGCTCTACCCGATGCGGCGCGTCGGCGCGCGGGGCGAGGGACGCTGGCGACGGATCAGCTGGGAGGAGGCGTACACCGAGATCGCCGATCGTCTGCGCCCGCTGCGCGAGCAGGGCCGCCCCGAGGAGTTCTTCTTTCAACAGGGCCGCAACCGCTCGGCCGACGCGGTGCGGCGGTTTCTCAACGCCTACGGCACCCCGTCGTTCTTCAACCACCGGGCGCTCTGTTCGCTCAACCGCCGGGCCGCCATCCTGGCCACGATCGGCGAGTCCGACTGGGATCTCGGTGACTACGAGAACAGCCGCTACGTGCTGAACTTCGGCAGCAACTGGGCGGAGGCCCACCAGGGCCACATCCCGGTCGCCACCCGGATGATGCGGGCCCGGTCGACGAACGGAGCCAAGATCGTAACCTTCGATGCCCGGCTGTCCAACACCGCGGCCCTCTCCGACGAGTGGTTCTGTGTCAAGCCGGGCACCGACGGGCTGATCGCCCTGGCCATGAGCAACGTCATCTGCGCTGAGGAGTTGTGGGACCGGGACTGGTTCGACCGCTGGTCCAACTTACCCGCGGCCGAGTACGCTCGGCACCTTGCCCGGTACACTCCGGAGTACGCGCAGGCCGAGAGCGGGGTACCGGCGGCGGCCATTCGCCGCATCGCCCGGGAGTTCGCGGCCGCCGCGCCCCGCTGCACCACCATCTGCAACCGGGGTTCCGCCGCGCACCGCAACGGCTTCTACAACGACCGCGCGATCACCGTGCTCAATGCCCTGGTCGGCAACATGGGCCAGGTCGGTGGCTGGTGTTGGCACCCGAGATCGACCTGGGACACCGATGCGCTGCCGGAACCGGAGCCGGTCCCGCCCAAGCCGGTCCGGCGCAGCCTGATCGCCGAGGCGAAGGGCTGGCCGCTGGCGAACGCCTGGCAGCGGAACCAGATGAAGGTCGCCGAGATCGTCTATCTGTGGATCAAGGAGGGGCGGCAGAAGGCCTCGGCGTTGATGACCTACAACTGCGACCAGGCCTGGTCGTTCCCGGACACCCGGCTGATCCGCGAGGTGCTCACCGACACCGAACTGATCCCGTTTCACGTGTGCATCGACGTGATGTACTCAGACACCGCCGACCTGGCCGATATCGTGCTGCCCTGGACCACCTACCTGGAACGGTGGGACATCGACTCCCGACCACCCCAGAGCCTGGTGGACTACGTCGGGCTGCGCCAGCCGGTGGTGCCCCCGCTGGGCGAGTCCAAGGACATCCGCGAGATCTTCCCCGAACTGGCCCGCCGTATCGGCGGTGGAATGGAGACGTACTACCCGTGGAGTTCCGTCGAGGAGTACCTGGCCGAGTACTTCGCCCCGGTTCCCGGTGGACTGGACCACATGCGCCGACACGGCGTCTGGCAGGACCCGACCAAGAAACCCGCCTACCGTCCATACGAGCGGCAGCTCAGCGCCGATGAACTGGCCGGATCCCGTACCGACCCGCAGACCGGCATCATCCACCAGGGCAGCGACCCGCAGACCGGCGAACCGCTCGCCGTCGGCATCATGATCGACGGAGTGCCCCGCCGCGGATTTCCGACCCCGTCGCGGAAGGTCGAGGTGCACAGCGCCTTCATCGCCGACCGCGGCGACGAGGCGGGTGTGCCGATTCAGCCGCTGCCGGTGTATGAGCCCATCCCCGCGCATCAACGGGACTTCGCCGCAGACGAACTCATCATGATCAGCTTCAAGTGGAACGTGCACAACGCGCACCGGACCAGCCAGTCCAAGTGGCTCCAGGAGATCGCGCACACCAATCCCGCCTGGCTCAATCCCACCACCGCGCAGCGGCTGGGACTCCGTCAGGGCGACTGGATCGAGGTCACCGGGCATCGACCGCACGACCGGCAGGTGCCCGGGGGCGACGGAGGAGTGATCGGCAGCCTGCGCACCCGAGTCCACCTCACACACGGGGTCCACCCGCAGGTCATCGCGATCGCGCACAACGCGGGTCGCGGGCAGGGAGGGCCGTTCGCCACAAACGGCGCCGACCGGACCCACCAGCCCGGCTACGGGCGCAGCACCGACGGCGACCAGGGGAGGATCTGGTGGGCCGGTGCCCTGTCGGTGGCCCAGAACACCATCATGCCGATCTACCCGGACCCGGTCTCCGGTCAACAGGCCTACCACGACACCGTCGTCCGGGTGCGGCGGGTATGAGCACCCCCGTGGACACCGCCGTTCAGCGGGCCGTCGCGGCGACGTGGCGGCTGGCCTCCCGTACCTTCGCCGTCGAGGTCGACCCGCCGTTCTACGCCGCCCTGGTGCGGTTGTCCGCCGAGGCCGGCCTGCGTGCCACCGGGCTGGACCTGATGGAGGACCGGCTGCGCTCGCTGCCGGTCGAGCAGGCGCTGGAGGAACTCGCCGTCGAGTACGCCCGGCTCTTCGTCGGCCCCCGGCCGCTGGTGCCGCCGTACGCCTCCGCGCGGTCGGGCCGCGCCCTGGGTGCCGGTCCCCGGCGGGCGCTGGAGGATTTCCTGGCCGCGTACCGGTTGCGGCCGGTGCCGCCGGTGGCCGCGCCGATCGTCGCGGTCGACCACGTCGCGGTGGTGTGCGCGTTGCTCGACACCCTGCACACGGCCGCGGCCGGCGACGCCGAGGCGGAGCTGGACCGGGACACCGCCCGCGAGGCGATAGACGACCTGCATCGCAGCGAGTTGTTGAGCTGGGTGCCCGAACTGCTGTCCGACGTGGCCGACGGTGCCCGGTGCGGGCCGTACCGGCCGGTGGCGCGGATCACCCTGCCGCTGCTGCCATGAGCGGCGGTGGGACGGGGTGCCGGCGGTCCGCGCCGGCACCCCCGGTCGGCGCGGATCAGGTGTAGTACGACGGCTGGGGCAGCTCGCCGAGCAGCGCGTAGCGGCCGACCTCGCGCCGTTTGTAGGCCACCGGATCGTGCAGGCTGTGGGTGCGCAGGTTGCGCCAGAACCGGTCGAAGCCGTACCGCGAGGCGGTGGCCCGGGCGCCCATCACGTCGAAGATGCGGGAGCAGACGTCGAGGCCATCCTGGATGATGCGTTGCTTGGCCGCGGAGATCCGCACGGCCGTCTCACCGCGCTGCTGCCAGGTGACCGCCGCACGAGGGCCGTGCAGGTGGGCGGCGAGCTGCGCGTTCACCGCGTCGATCAACGACTCGGTGGCCCACAGCCGGGACCGGAAATCGCCGTACGCCTCGAGGATGTACCACTCGTCGGTCGCCGACTCCTTGTCGTCCCCGCCGTACGGCCAGGGGCGGGTGGTGGTACGGGTGTACTCGACGGCAGCCGACACGGCGCCCTCGGCGATGCCCTGGTAGAGGTTCGTCATGATCAGCTGAAGGGTGAGCAGGGAGAGGCTGTTGTACGGCATCGGGTGCGCGGTCTTGTCGACGTAACCGATCGCCGCGTGCCACGGCAGTCGCAGTCCGCTGATCGTCACGCTTCCGGACTCGGTCAGCCGCTGGCCCATGTTGTCCCAGTCGTGGTGATAGACCAGATCGGGCGACTTGGAGTCGACGATGGTGAAGACGGGACGGCCGTCGGGCAGGCTTCCGGCAAGGCAGGTCCGGTCGGAGACCCCGCTGCCGGAGGCGAAGCTCTTGCGCCCGTCGAGCCGGATGGTGTCACCCTCGTCGGTAACCGTCAGGTCCTTGTCCCGTGGATTGATCGCCCCGCTGTAGAAGTGGCGGTTGCGGGTGTAGAGCTGCTCCTCCTCGGCTATCTGTGTCTCGGTGCCGAAGAACCGGACGGCCCACGACCAGAGGTAGTGGTAGCCGAGCAACTGGCCGATCGAGCCGTCTGCCCGGGACACCTCCCGGCAGGCGCGTAGCGCCGTGGTCCAGGACTGGCCGCCACCGCCGTGTTCCCGGGGCCCCAGCAGCGTGACCAGCCCGGAATCCTTCAGCAGTTGGACCTCTCCGTGCGGTGCCCGCCCGTGCCGGTCACGCTCAGCCGCGTCCAAGGCCAGCGTCCGGGCCACCTCACGGGCGCGGGCGAGCCACTCGTCGGGGGTACGCGGAGAGACGTCGAACCGGTCGCTCGCCGGTGTCTGCGCAGTGGTCATCGCCTTCGACTCCTGTCGGTGAGGGACTGATTGGCCGGTGAACGGGGCAAGGTCGCCGTCAGCCTCCGGCCGCCGGCTCTCGGGTCGCCGTGACCAGCCATGCCGGCACCTCGACGAGGTCGCCCGGCGTCGCCCCCAGGACCCGCCCGACGGCCTCGTTGGGCACGCGTTCGAGCAGGGTCTCCTTGTCGGTGTGCCGTACCCGCCACCCGGCCGCGGTGAGTTCGGTGGCCAGCGCCTCCCGGCTGAGGCCCTCGGGTCCGAAGCGCGGCGCGTCGGCCGAGAGCGCGAGGACGTGCAGGGTCGCGTCCCGGAGGCTGACCTCGTGCAGCGAGCGCAGGTACCGGTGCCGGGCAGGGGCGTCGAGCACGTGCAGCGCGCCACAGTCCACCACGGCGTCGAACCAGCCGGCGAACCGGGTGAGCGCGGTGAGGTCGGCGACTTCGAACCGTACCGGCAGCGCGCGGCTGGCGGCCTTGCGGCGAGCCTGCTCGACGGCGGTCGGGGACAGGTCGCAACCCACCACTTCGACCACGTGGCCGGCAAGGTAGAGGGCGAGGTCGCCGGTTCCGCAACCGGCGTCCAGGACGCGACCGGACCGCAGCTCTCCGCGTTCGTAGAGTCGGACGAAGGCCGGTTGGGGCGTGCCGACGTCCCAGGGTGGCAGGCCCAGTGGACCCTCGCCCCGGTAGACGGCGTCGAACCAGTCCGGTGGGAAGGCGCTCATCAGGGCATGACCTCCTGGGGTGTCGGTTGCGGCTCGCCACCGACTTCAATTGATAAACATATAGTGAACTAGGACTCGACCATAGGAGCGCCTCGATCGGGGCGTCAAGTGCCATGGCGTGGGCCAGCAAGATTCGAGCGACGGGTGGGCATCGGCGGGCGTGAGGTGTCCTCTGATAGCTGTTACTTGCGAAAGCTGGCGCTAATGAAAGCCGGCACCTAGACTTTGCCGGGTAGCCGAACCGCAACCGTGAGGAGTGGTCATGGGACAGCCAGTCGCCTGGTTCGAGATCGCCGTCAAGGACGGCGCCAAGTCGCGCCAGTTCTACGCCGATCTCTTCGACTGGAAACTCAACTACGTCGAGCAGATGAACTACGCGATGATCGACACTGGCGGCGAGGGTATTCCCGGTGGCATCGGGAAGGCCGGTGACGGCCGCACCTCGGGGGTGCTCGTCTACGTGGTCGTCGACGACATCAACGCCGCCCTGACCAAGGCGGAGTCCCTCGGCGGCAAGACCGAGGTGTCGCCCTACGAGATTCCCGGCACGGGGCACCTCGCTGTCTTCAGCGACGTGGAGGGCAACCGGATGGGTCTCTGGCAGCGCGCGTGACTCGCCGGCTAGGGTGCCCGTGATGCCCAGTCAAGGACCCGCTCAGGACGTCGACGTGGTGCTCCGCGCCATCGCGGAGCCACGCCGCCGAGCCATCCTGACCCTGGTCTCGCCCACGGAGATGTCGGCCGGTGAGATCGCTCAGCAGTTCGACGTGACCAGGGCGGCGGTCTCGCAGCACCTCCAGGTGTTGAAGGAGGCGCGGCTGGTGACCGAGCGGCGGGAGGGGACACGGCGTCTCTACCGGGCCAGTGAGACGGGCCTGGCAGAACTGCGGGCGTTTCTCGAGGCGCTGTGGCGGCAGCGGATGGAGGTGGCTCGCGACATCGTGGAGGACACCGGCCGCGAAGACGGCGGCGTGGCGGCTGCCAGCTAGGGATTTCTGGCAGACTGGCCGGCATGGCTGCCGCCGATGCCGTGAGGTCGTCCTCCGTCAACATTGTTGAGCCGATACGTCAGGCCGTGCTGGTCGAGGCGGCGCAGGAGCGGACCTTCGACACCTTCATCGGACGGCTCGCCGAATGGTGGCCGATCCAGACCAGGGTTCTCGCGCCGGGTGCGGTGCGCGACGTGATCGTCGAGGCTCACCTCGACGGACGCATCTACGAGGTACGCGACGACGGCAGCCAGTCCGACTGGGGCCGGATCACGTCGTGGCGGCCACCGGAGTCACTCTCTTTCACCTGGGAGGTGACACCCGGGCCGGACTTCACCGAGGTGGAGATCCGTTTTCAGCGGCTCGGGCCGGCCCTGACCCGGGTCATGGTGACCCATCACGGCTGGGAGAGGCTCGATCCGGCCCTGTTCGACCGGTACCACAAGTTCGCCAATGGCTGGCCAGGGATCCTGCGCCGGTTCGCGATGCTCGCCGAAGGCGGCGTCTCCGGTGGCGCGGAGCTGCCGGAGATGCCGCCCTGCGACTGACGGCCATCGGTTCGCCTACGCGCGGCATCTCGCAGCCTGCGCCGTTGCTTGACAGTGTCAGATCGTCAGTGAATACGATCGATAACTGAAGCGACGCGTCGACGGCGGGGGTTGAAAAGTGTTTCCCGATGACCAGTCGCGGCGGCTTCCCGCCCCGCATGCCAAGGGTGCGGCGGGGTCGACCAGGCGAGGATCCGGGACGCACCAGGACCGGCTGGTTCGTCGGCCGGCACCGGCCGCGAGGCCGACGATCGGCATCGTGGGTTGCGGCGCGATGGGATCAGCCCTGGCCCGTCTCTTCGCGGCCCGCGGCTTCCCGGTCAGCCTCACCAGCCGGCGGCAGAGCAGTGCCCGCCGGCTCGCCGACGCGCTGCCGGGCGCGCGTGCCGGCGACCCCCGCTGGGTCGCCGCCGGCGCCGACGTGATCCTGCTCGCCACTCCCGTCTTCGCCGACTACCGGCAGCTCGCCCGCGATCTCGGGCCGGTGCTGCCCGGTACGCCGGTCATCGACATGTCCAATCCGGGTCTGGGCCGTCGGGCGACGCTCGTGGGCGGCTGCTCCGGAGCCGAGTCCGTGGCGTCGGCCTTCCCGGCGCGGACGGTGGTGAAGGCCCTCAACTGCCTGTCCCCGCGCCAGATCGCCGGGTTGGACCGGAGATGCCGGGTGCTGGTGCCGGTGGCCGGCGACGAGGGCCTGCCCAAGCGGCGGGCGGTGGCCGTCCTGACCGAGGCAGGTTTCGACGTGGCCGACACCGGCCCGCTGTCCAACAGCAGGTGGATCGAGGCGTTGACCGAGATCCTGGTCAGGGTGGGCCAGACCGAGGGGGTCGGTGCTGCGGTGGTCTCCCTGCTCGGACAGCTGCACGCGTACGACGAGGCGGTGCGAGCGACCCCGTCTGGTGAGTGCGGCAACGGCGACGCCGCCCTGCCGACAGTCAGGACGGCGTCCACGCCGCGGGGTTCAGCGTAGTGCGGCCACCGCCCGGACGACCCGGGTCACCTCCTGCGGGCTGGTCACCAGGCTCGGTCCGAACCTGACGTAGGACTGCCGGTAGGGGGTCGCACCGGCGAGGATGCGATGTCTGTCCCGAAGCCGGGTGACCACCTCCTCGGCGCTCAATCCGTCGATGGCACAGCAGACGATCCCGGAGGACAGTTCCGGCGAGCGCGGGGTGACCAGCCGGACGTGGGACAGCTGGGCCAGACCCTCCTTGAGCTGGCGGGCCTGCGCGTGCGTGTACGCCGCGATCCGGTCCCGCCCCACCGCCCGGTGGAAGGCCACCGCCTCGGGCAGGGCCCACCGCTGCTCGAAGGAGTGGTAGCCGCCAGGGCTGTGCAGGTCGCCGGGAGCACCGAGCGGTGGCTGTCCGGTCAGCCAGCCGACGAACGCCGGGATCGAGAAGCTCGGGATGGTCGTCCGCAGCCGTGCCCAGGCCTCCGGACGGCCCCAGACGAAGCCGGTCCCGCGCGGGCCGAACAGCCACTTGTGCGTCGCCGTCATGAAGAAGTCGACCCCCAGCGCCGGCACGTCGATGTCCTCCACCGCGAAGCCGTGCACCGCGTCGAGGCAGACCAGGATTCGTTCCTCGACGTTGCGGCGGGAGTTCAACTCGGCGATCGCCTCCGCGATGCGGCGCACCGGAAGCTTGACCCCGGTGCTCGAGTGCACCCAGGTCATGGCCAGTACCCGGGTGCGTGGAGTGACCGCACCGAGCAGCCGCGCCACCATCACCTCCGCCCGCGCGGCGGCGGGGTCGTCGTAGGGTGCGACTTCCCGGACGACCACGCCGTCGGATTCCCGGCGCAGCCGCAGCGCCTCGTACGTCGAGTAGAACTCGTGCGTGGTGGTCACCACCTCGTCACCGGGGCGAAGCCGCAGGCCGGCGTAGACCAGACCGATGCCCATCGTGGTGCTGTCGGTGAGTGCGATCTCGGCCGGAGCGGCCCCGATGTAGTCGGCGAGGGCGGCGCGGGCGCGGGCACCGAGCTCGATGTCGGCCAGGCCCATCTGATACCGCTCGGGGTAGGTGTCGAGCTGGTTGCGGACGGCCGTGATGGCGGTCCGCACGGAGGCCGGATGGGACGCCAGCATGAACGCGGCGAAGTGGGCGTGCTGTCGGGTGAGGAGGAACTGGTTTCGGACCGAGCGCCAGTCGTGCGGATTGAAGCGCGGCGGGGTGGCCGTCGCCGCCGTCGCGGTCGCCGGCGGGAGCAGCGCCATCGCCGGCGCGGCGAGCGTCGCGCCGCGCAGCAGAGCCCGTCGTCCAACTGGTCCGCCGGACCGCGACAACTGGCTCTGGTTCATCCCTGTCGATTCGGGCATGGTGCCTCCTCGTCGCCGCCCATCGCCTTGTGGCGGGCGGTTGCTGGGTCGGAGCCTATCTCTTGACTATATTGTTCTAAAGCAAGAGACTGGCCTGTGTAGAACCCGGAGGGGAAACCCCGCAAGAATTCGCATGTTGCGGGAATGGCCCGATCCCACCGGTGCCCACTCACGCGTCCAGCGAGGGAGTTCGCCATGCCCCACGTCACCCTGCCCGCCGGCCTGATGCCCGGCACCCCCGGCCTCATGCAGTACCGCCAGGAGACCGGCCGTCCGCTGAGCGAACTGGCCGAAGTCCTGCTCCGCGACGAGCACACGCTCAGCCGGGCCGAGCGGGAGTTGATCGCCGCGTACGTCTCGGTGCTCAACGAGTGCCGGTTCTGTACCAACACCCACAGCGAGATGAGTGCCCAGCAGCATCCCGAGGGCCGCTCCCTGGTGGACAAGGTGCTGGCGGACCACGTCAGCGCCCCGATCAGCCCCAAACTGAAGGCGTTGCTGACCATTGCCGGAGCCGTGCAGGAGAGCGGGCACGCGGTCACCGAGCGGATGGTCGAGGCGGCCCGCGGCGAGGGGGCGACCGACATCGAGATCCATGACACGGTCCTGATCTCCGCGGCCTTCTGCATGTACAACCGCTACTGCGACGGGCTGGCCGTGGTCGTTCCGGAGGATCCGGCGACCTACGTGCCGATGGCCACGGCCATCGTCCGCGACGGCTACAGCATGTGCGCCCGCGGCCACTGAGGTACCGATCGGATCAGTTACCGAGCGGCTGAAGGCAAGCTCATCGGTAGCCAACCCGTCGACGCGTTGCTGACGGCCAGCGCCCGTGGTCCGGGTGCTGGCCGTCCTTTGTGCTGTTCAGCGGTGGGGTGTGGGTGGCTGGCCGAGCCGGCCAGAAAATCCATCCATGGCCATTGACTATATCTTTCTAAAGTGGTTCGCTGTTCATAGCGGAAGACGCGTCAGCCGCCGACACCCCACCGACGCGGCCGCCGGAGACCACTGCCGGTTCCCGTCGTCTCGTCCTCGCACCCCGAGACCCGACGCGACGGCGCGCGCCCCCGGTACCGGCGGCGGACCGAACGCCCTTCCCCAGGACCCGTCCGTCACCGCTTCAGCTCAGGATCGGAGAACGCCATGACGACAAGCGGCAGCACCATCGGGACAGCCTCGCCGGACATCACCGCGCTGATCAGCCAGTACCGCGAGGTCTTCGTGCCCGCGGCCATCGACTACCTCGAGGAGAAGATCTCCGCCAACGAGTTGCGGGAGCGGTGGCGTCCCTACTACGACCAGACCTTCCACCGCTACGACCTTTCCGTCGAGCAGGCCTGGCGGCAGTCGTCCGGCTCGGAGGGTCGACTCGAGTCCGGGGAGCCCAAGGCGGACCCGGCGCACGCCGTACCCCTCATGCACTTTCCGGTGAGCATCGCTCACAACAACCTTGACCGCCTGATCGAGGTGCTCGTGGCCGAGCTGGGTGACCAGACGGTGGCCAAGACCGCGATCCCCGCGCGCAAGGTCGACTTCGCGCACGTCGTCGACAGGCTTGATGCCTTGATGGCGTCACTGGCCGACTAGCCGGTACCGCCGAACCCGTCCAGACATCGCAGGAGCGAAAGGACAAGGTCATGACTCGACCACTGAACATCATCAGGATGCTGCAGGAAAGGGGCGTCGCCGTCGGCATCGACGGCGAGAGCCTCGCCCCGGCGAAGGTCGTCGAAGGGCACGAGGCGGCGTGGGGAGGACCGGGCAACCTGTACCCGATCCGCCCGTACACGCTGACCCCGTCGGCCCTCGAGGCGTTCACCGTCCGTGAGCGGATCCACGTCCGCATCGACGGCCTGGGTGAGGACGTCGTCGACCTGTACGGCATGGCGATCTACCGTCGCCACGACCCGCACGCCGCGCAGGGGCGGGAGCTGGACTGGGCCAGCAGCACCATCACGGCCCAGTTCCTGTCCCTTCAGGTGACCGGCCACAGCGACATCTTCGGCCAGGTCAAGGTCATGAACACCCCGGCCAAGCCGGAGGGTGCGCGGGTCAAGCCCAGCCCGTCCCACTTCACCACCCCCATGCCGATCAAGGACTGCGTCACCGCGATCTACCCGCAGTTCGAGGTGGAGCAGCTCGGCCAGACCGTGACCACGGGCGAGCAGATCGTGCGGCTCGAGTCCCGGGTCGCCATGGTCCCGCCGATCGGCGACGTATCCCGTACCTCCATGAGGTACCCGCTGTACGACGGTGAGAACCGTCAGGTCGGCGAGCTCATCGCGGCGGACATCGAGATCGGTGCGCTCCTGCACCACGTCCCGATCGACAGCGCGGTGATCCCGGAGTACCTCGCCGGCGTGCTCGCCTAAGCACTGAGAACATGGACGACGTGCGTGTTGCGGGGCCGGTCCGTCCGAACCTTCGGGCGGGCCGGCTCACGGCCTACACCTTCAGCGTGGAGACGGCGATCGGCCGCAACCCGATGCGGTACCTGCTCGCCCGTGGCTTCGACGGCGAGCGTCCCACGCGCGCCACCACCGTGCTCTTCGTCCTACAGCCGGCCGTGCTGTCCGGCACGTACGTCCGGATCGAGGAGGACAAGCTGGCGGGTCGTTGTCAGGTCCACACGTTCCTGCCGACCATGGCCGCGCCGCTGCCGGTGGCCGAACCGCTGACCTTCGACTGCCTACCCTTGACCGACGTCAGCTACCTCGACCTGATGGCATGGTCACACCCGGCGCTGCGGCCGGTCGAGACCACCCACGCCGAGGACCGGAACCTCGACGGCTCCGCCGCGGTGGCACCGGACACCCGTCACTATCTCGGTCCGCCCAGCCTGCCGACGCTCGAGGTCACCGAGTTCGTGGACCTGGACCGGGGACTGGTGTCCCGGCGCCTGTTGCGGCGCGACGGGCAGCCGCTGCGTACCTGGGAGATCACCGAGCACGGTGGTGCCGGGGGAGAGGAACCCCCTCGGCGTATCGAGGTGTGCCGGTCGCGCACCGGCCACCGGACCGAGTTCATCCGAACCAGCCCCGCCGTGGCTTTGCCGGACGGTGTGTTCACCCAGCCGCCCATGCAGCTGCGGCACGCGGCGGAGGAGCGGCTCGACAGGAGGTGACCAACCTTGCCACGATCCCTTACGCACGTGGCGGTCCGGACAGCCCGGGTCGGCGCGGAGGTAGGTGCGGCAGCGCTGCGCCTGGCCGCCGCCCGAGTCGCCCGCCGACCGGATGCCCTCGGCGTCGAACTGAGCCGATTACTCGACCGACTCGGTGGCGCGTACCTGAAGCTCGGACAGCTGCTCGCCACCCGGGTGGACGTGATCGGCCCCGATCTCGCCGCCGCTCTCGGCCGGCTGCACGACCGGGCCAGACCGATGAGCGCCGGAGCGGCCCTGAGCACTGTCCGAAGCGGCTTCGGCCAGGTGCCCGCCTTCCTCGAGGAAGCCGTTCGCCGGCCCCCCGTGGCCAGCGGCTCCGTCGCGTGTGTCTACCGAGCCGAGACCGAGGGCCGCATTCTCGCGGTCAAGGTGCTCCGGCCTGACGTCGGCCGGGCCATGCGCAGCGACCTGGCGGCGATCCGGGCCCTGGCCGCGTCGCTGCAACGGCTGCCGAAGCTGCGCCGGATCCCGCTGGCGGAGATCGTGGACCAGCTCGCCGATTCACTGCTGACACAGCTCGACTTCGTCGCCGAGGCGCAGAACCTGCGCCAGCTACGCGAGGACCTCGGCCGCGTACCGGGCGTGGTCGTGCCGCAGGTGGTCGCCGAACACTGCCGACCGGGTGTGATCACGATGGAGTTCCTCGACGGCCTCGACACCTCCACCGTTCATCAGCTTGCCCCTCGGCAGCGGGAGCAGGAGGTACGTGCGCTGGTGCAGGCCGTCTACCGGATGCTGTTCATCAACGGCTTCATCCACGTCGACCTGCACCAGGGCAACACCTACTTCCGTACCGACGGCACCGTCGCCGTGGTCGACGCCGGCTTCGCCTTCCGAATGGCCGAACCGGCCCGTCGAACGTTCACCGAGTTCTTCGCCGGGATGATCAGAGGAGACGGCGAGACCTGCGCCGACATACTGCTCTCCACCACCCGGGGTGACCTGTCCGGCGCCGACATCGACGGTTTCCGCCGGGACGTGATCCGGTTGGTGATCGGCAGCGCCGGCCTGACGGCCGAGGAGTTCAGCCTCGTCGCCTTCTCGGTCGAGCTGTTCGACCTGCAACGGCGTCGCGGGCTGTTCGCCGAACCCCAGTTCGTCTTCCCACTGCTCTGCCTGCTGTCGCTGGAGGGCACCGTGAAGCGCCACCACCCGTCGATGAACTTCCAGCTCGAGGCGGCACCGCACGTCATGCACGGACTGCTCGACACCGTCTGAGCCCCGACCACCACCCAGGATCCGAAGGTGACGACATGCCGGACCGCGCCGCTACCGAAGTCTCCACCCGCTTCGTTCCGACGGTACTGGCGCTCTGTCTCGCCACCTTCGTGGTGATGACCGACACCACCGTCGTACAGGTCATGCTTCCGACCCTGATGCGGGAGTTGGGGGCCGGTCTCGACCAGGCGCTGTGGGTGGTGAACGCCTTCGTCCTCGCCTACGGGGCGCTCCTGATCCCCGGCGCCCGGATCGGCGACATGCTCGGCTTCCGCAAGGTGCTCGTGGCCGGGCTGCTGGTGTTTCTCGTCGGTTCGGTTCTCTGCGGTGTCGTCGGATCGGTACCCCTGCTCGTCGCGTCCCGGTGCGTGCAGGCCGTCGGCGGCGCCCTCCTCGTTCCACAGACCCTCGGCCTGATCACGGTGGCGGTTCCGGCCCACCGCCGGGGCACCGCGTTCGGAATGGTCGGTGCCACCATGGCGCTGGCTGCCATCGTCGGCCCGGTGCTCGGCGGGCTGCTCGTGGCGGAACTCGGCTGGCGCTCGGCCTTCCTGGTCAACGTGCCGCTGTGTCTCGGAGCGCTCGCGTTGGTGCGCCGGTTCGTGCCGGAACGCGCTCCCAGTCGCCGCCATCGGCTCGACCTCGGCGGCGTGGTACTGATCGCGGCCAGTGTCGGCATGATCACGTACGCGCTGCTGACCGCCGGTCGGTACGACACCGACGCCGCCGTGCCGGTGCTCTTCGGCGCCGGCCTGCTGCTCTTCGCGGGCTTCGTCCGATGGGAGCAGCACCGTCGTGAACCTCTGGTGCCCGGCGCACTGCTTCGGCACCGTTCCTTCACGGTCTCGGCGGCCCTGGCCGCGGCACAGTTCGCCGTGATGTTCGGGATGATGCTGCTGGTGACGCTGCATCTACAGGGCACGCTGGGTAGCGGACCGGTCCGCACCGGCCTGGTGTTCCTGCCGATGGCCGTGGTGTCCGGAGTGGTCTCACCCCTCGCGGGGCATTTGACCGACCGTTGGGGTGGTCGACGGATCATCACCGCTGGCTTCGTCGCCTTCGCCGTCAGCCTCGGCTGGCTCGCGGTCGTCGGTGACGCGACGGCCGGCGCGCTCGACTTTCTGGGACCGCTGGCAATCGCCGGGCTCGCGGTCGGCTTGGTGATGGCGCCCGTCAGTACCGAGGCGATGCGAGGGCTGCCGGAGCACCTGCTCGGCGCCGGTGCCGGGGTGCTCAACACGGGCCGCCAACTCGCTGGGGCAGTGGGCGTGGCGCTGGTCGGAGGGGCACTCCAACTGGCCGCTGCGGTTCGACAATCCATGCCCGAGCCGGGCTCCGGCCGGTCCGGACTGGACGGTGTCGCCTCCTTCGCCGGTAGCCCCCGGGGCGCGCTGCTGGTGCTGGCGGTGATCGTGGCCGGCTCGCTTGCCGGTGCGCGGTTGCTGCCCGGGCGGGCTGCTGCCGTGACCGCATCGTCTGCACGGCGCGCCGTGCGCACCGCTGCCTCGGAAGACGGCTGACGGGGCCGGTGTAGGGCCGAATCCGCTGTCCAAGATCGGCTTCGTCGTCGCTGGCTCACGGCTGGTACAGTCTTCCATGCAAAGCTGGAGGATGATATGGGCGACCCGACGCGCAAGGCGGCACTCTTCGACAACCTTGCCCGGGTAGGCAAGGCGCTCGGCAACGGCAAACGGTTGGAGATACTCGACCTGCTCGCTCAGGGCGAGCGCAGCGTCGACGCGCTGTCCCGTGCCGCCGGGCTCGGGCTGACGACCGCCTCGGCCCACCTGCAGACCCTCCGCCAGGCAGGTCTCGTCGCCTCCCGCCGCGACGGTACCCGGATCCACTACCGGCTCGCCGGCGACGACGTCGCCGGGCTCTTCCAGATGCTGCGTGACGTCGCCGCGACGCACCTCGCCGACGTGGTCGCGGCCAGCCGCGCCTATCTCGGCCCCGACGACGCCGTCCCGGTCGGGCGCGAAGAACTGCTCCGCCGAGCCGAGCAGGGCGAGGTCGTCGTCCTCGACGTCCGACCCGCCGCCGAGTACGCCGCCGGGCATATCCCCGGAGCGATCAGTATCCCAATCGACGACCTCGCCGACCGGGTCGCCGAGATCGCCGCCGACGTCGAGGTGATCGCCTACTGCCGCGGTCGATACTGCGTGTTCGCCCACGAGGCGGTGCGGATCCTGTCCGCGCACGGCCGGGCCGCTCACCGCCTCGATGAGGGCATGCTCGAATGGCGGTTGGCCGGGCTGCCCGTCGCAGCCTGAGCCCAGCCGATAACCCGTCAGTGCTCGACCGGGTCCCGGGTGAGGCAGAGCAGGGCGATGTCGTCGCGTCGTGGCGACGGACCGACGTCGCTGGCCAGGATGTGGTCCAGGATCTTGGTCGGGTCGAGGCGGGGCGCGTTGTGCACTGCCGCGCACAACTCCTCCAGGCCCCGGTCGAGCGGATGGCTGCGGTCCTCCACGAGTCCGTCGGTGTACAGCACCAGGGTGGCGGCGG
>NZ_JBIAYZ010000021.1:0-100671 GCF_042898635.1 Micromonospora sp. NPDC000442
GTGAACGGGAAAATCCACTCCTGGCGGGCTACCGAGATCACCTGCACCCCGACATGATCCATCATGGACGGCCGACGGAGTTACGAGACGTCCCTAAGACAGGCTCATCCGGTCGCGGCCGACCGTGACGACGCGTAGCGGCCGGATGAGGGATCCCACCGACACGCTGATCTCGGCCGCGTCCGGGCCGCGCTGGGCGGCGGGTGCCCGACGACGATGCCTTGCCGTTCGAAGCCGGCCACACCTCGCGACGTACGGTCAGCGGCTGTGGCAGGGCGTCGGCGTCGGCCTACAACCTCGCGGTGCCGAATGGATTGTCGATGACGTACCGCCAGCGGCCGTCAGGGCCGCGGCGTGCCACGTCGGTAGCGGTGCCTTCCAGGTGCACGGGCTGCCCGTCGGCGCCCCGGCCGTCGATCGTCCAGTCGACGATCAGTAGGGCGATATCGTCGGCCACGTAGACGTGCCGTGGACGAATGTCGATCGGCAGACCCAGATCGAGGAAGCGTTCGTTGGCCGCCGCCCTGGCCGCACCGGTGACCGCTTGGCCCGGCTCGGCGACAAAGACGCCCTCCGGTTCGTAGACCTGCTCGACAACAGCGGCATCACCGGTATTGAAGGCCCGAGCGAAGACCCAGGGATGCTGGCTGACGTCGTCGGTCAACGGGACACTGTCGGGATGGATGCTGAAGTCGGCGCTCATGCGGCCAGTCAAACCGAGCCCGCCGCAGGTAACCAAACGGTAAGCAGCGGCTGGGATCGTGATCTGGTCCCGGACACCCGCGGCGAGACAAGACATCCCGAGCCCACCTGTCCCGTGGAAGTTGCGCTTGCTGTTGTCGGCGGCCGATGGACGACGCTGCTCCTGCGAGAACTGATGCACGGACCCCGCTCGTTCGGCCAACTGCGGGCCGCGTTGCCAGCGCTGAGCGCGAAGGTCCTGAGCGAGAGGCTGGCCAGGCTGGCGATGAACGACCTGATCGAGTGGCACCGTCAGAAGGGCTTCCCTTCCCACACCGTCTACCGGCTCACCGTCGCCGGCCAGACGCTCAAGCCACTACTGATCGAGCTTTACCGGACCGGAGACGCGCTTCTCCGCGAAACCTCAGCACAACGCGGCCCCAGCGGCATGTCTTCGCCGACACCGGCTTCGCCGGCCGCCTCGTCAACTGGGTCCGCGACCTGCTGCGCACCACCGTCGAGATCGTCCGCAAACCCGCCGACCAGCGCGGCTTCGTCGTACACCCCCGCCGCTGGGTCGGGGAGCGAACCCTGGCCCGGATCACCGCCCACCGCCGCCTGGCCCGCGACTACGAGACCTACCCCAGCACGTCCGAGGCCATGATCCGATGGGCCGCCCTCGGCGGCATGCTCCGCCGTCTCACACGAGGCGAACCCGCCACCCGCCACCAATGCCGCACCTTCAACACACCTGACTGACAGCAATGTGAAACGCGCCCTCAGTCCATG
This sequence comes from Micromonospora sp. NPDC000442, assembly GCF_042898635.1. Lineage (NCBI taxonomy): Bacteria > Bacillati > Actinomycetota > Actinomycetes > Micromonosporales > Micromonosporaceae > Micromonospora > Micromonospora sp. NPDC000442. The sequence continues at coordinate 1,471 of NZ_JBIAYZ010000021.1, forward strand.
ACGGCGGTGGCCTCGACCTCGACGAGGTAGTCGGGGCCGGCGAGGGCGCTGACGCCCAGCCCGGTGAACGGCGGGACCGGAGTGACTTCGAGTTTCGCGGCGGCCCGGGTGATGCCGTCGATCAACGGCGTCATCTTGTCCGGGGTCCAGTCGACGAGGTACACGGTGAGGCGTACCACATCACCGAAGGACCCACCGACCCCGGCCAGGGCCTTGGCGACGTTGAGGTAGCACTGCTCGACCTGCGCGGCGAGGTCTCCGGCGCCGACCGTGCCCCCGTCCGCGTCGACGGCCACCTGGCCGGCGATGAAGACCTGCTTCGCGCCGGTCGCGACCGCGACGTGACGGTACAGGTCGGTTGCCGGTAGTCCTTCGGGATTGACGAACGAGACGGCCATGGTGCGCTCCTTCCGGAAGATTCGCCGATCGGTGGGATTACCCGGTCTGCCAGGGCGGCAAGTCCACCGGCAGGTACCGCCACGCGCGCACCCGGTCCGCACTACATACAGGACGCCGTCGACGACCGCCCGGCGGAGCGCTTCTCCGGTTTGCCCATCCACTGCGGCGACGGCAGCATCGGCTCCACGATCTCCCACTCGGCATCAGTCAGATCAGACGGGTACCGCCGCATTCGATCCATGCCCGTCTACCGGCCCAGTCAGGCTCATCGATCGGACCGGCTGTGCGACACGCCCAACCAACCCACAACCCAAACGCGCTCTAAGGTGTCGCCGTGAGCAACCAGCCGGTGCGTGATGCCTATTCGTCCATGTCAGCGCAGTACATCGCGCTGCTCGATGGTGGCGGGCAGGCCCACTTGGACGACACGGCTCTCATCCGGGGCCACCTTGCCGGTCTGCACGGCACGGTGCTCGACCTCGGTTGCGGCCCCGGCCACTGGACCGCCTACCTGCATTCGCTCGGCGCCGACGTGACCGGCATCGACCTGGTTCCCGAGTTCATCGACCACGCCCGAGCGAACTTTCCCGGGCCGGTGTTCCGGCTCGGCTCGATGACCGAACTGGACATCCCCGACCATTCGGTGGCCGGCATCCTCTCCTGGTACTCGACCATTCACCTGCCGCCACCGAAACTGGACCACGCGCTCACCGAGTTCCGCCGGATGCTGACCCCCTCCGGGAGGTTGGTGATCGGCTTCTTCGACAGCGACGACGAGGTGGCCGAGTTCGACCACAAGGTCCTCACCGCGTACCGCTGGCCGGCCAACGAGTTCTCCGTCCGCCTGGCCAAGGCCGGGTTCACCGAACTCCAGCGCCTGCGACAGCAGTCCCCGGACCGCCCGGACCGCCGGTACGCGGCCATCGCCGCAAGCGCCACCTGATCCCACCGCGCAGAGCCCGACATCTGGACGATGCCGGCGGGCCGGCCGCTTCGATCAGGTGGCCGGCTGCTGGCCCGGCCAGAACGGCCACTCCTCGAACGAGCGACAACGTCCGTCGTCCGCGAATCGCATGATCCAAAGGTCGCGGTACTCCTGCTCGACCGGGTCGCCGTAGCGGACCTCCTGGCGCGACACCGCGGTGTCGCCATCGACCGCGACGATCTCCGTGGTCATCTGGAACACCTCGTCTGGGCCTTTGCGCTGCTGGTCCCACATCTGGGCGATGGCCGGCAGGCCAACGACGGGCGTCCAGTACGGCCCCTGCTGATAGCTTGCATCCTCGGTGAAGAGCGTGACCAGCACCTGCGTGCCCGGCGTCCGCCACACCTGCTCGTAGGCAGCGATCCAGTCGGCGACCTGCTTCCTGTCCATGGACAACACCATGCCATTGGGGGCTCGCCTGGCGACGGGATGCGCCGAAAAGTTCCGCTGTGCCGGACTGAAAGCGAGGTCAGCCCCGGGCCCCGGTTCGTCGCTCGCGCAGCCAGACGAGCACCACCATGCCGACGTTGACGACGGCGAGGATCAGCAGAGACGCGTCGCCGGTGTCGGTGGACCTGTCGATCGCGAAGCCCTCGCCGCCCGCCATCACCGTGTTGACGGTCGTGAACAGGACGTTGTTGGCGACGTGGAACGCCACCGGCGCCTCGATGCCGCGGCTGATGATCGCCATCAGCCCGGTCGAGATGCCGAACACGGCGTAGTAGCCGAACAGCCAGGGGTCGGTTGACCCGTGCACCACGGCGAAACCCAGGCTGGAGACCACGAGCCCGACGACCAGGGCCGCGCGAACCGGACGCAGCCAGGACGCGGCGGCGGGCAGCACGGCGCTGCGGAACATCAACTCCTCACCAGTGGCCTGGATCGGGGTGCTCCGCATGACGATCACCAGCATGGCGATCGTCGTGCCGGTGACACCGAAGCTGGTCCAGCCCGGCGCGGCGGGTGCGACCAGCGCCACGACAGCGATCCCGGCCGACACCAGCAGCGCCGCGCCGATCAGGTATCGCACCAGGCGGCGTGCGTCGAACGCTCGCGGTGCGCTGATCAGGCTGCGCCAGGGCACCTTGGCGATCCGGGTCAGGAGCAGGATCGCCAGTACGCCGGCTACGCCCACACTCACATTGACGGCCAGGAACTTCAGCGGCGTGAAGGTGGGGGCCATCGGGTCGTCGCTGCCCTCGATGATGCCGACCACCTGGTAGAGCAGAACCTGCAGGATCAGCATCGCCAACGGCGGCACAACGATGACCACGAGCGGTTTTCACCAGCTCATCCGCAGGTGGGCACCGAAGGGGCGGGAGTTGTCGACCGCTTGCCGAGACTGCTCCGGGGTCAGTCGCGTGGTGGGCATGTCATCCATTGCAGCGCGCACCGCTTACTCCGGAAAGTGCCGCCAGGTCACCACCTGACCATGACATTCTGCGGGCGGAGATATGACGCGTTGCCACTGGTGAGCCATTCGCAGGGGCGGCGGGACGACCTGGTCAGGGCTCTCGGTGGTCAAACGGTCCTGCCGGTCGTTCCGTCGCGATCCGGTCGAGGAGGAACAGCGCCGTGGCATCGATCACGTCGTCGAAGTGCCTGCCGCCGCTGGGGTAGTGGAATCCGTGTCCGGCGTGTTCGTACTCAATGAGCACGCACTCGTTGCCGGAGCGCACCATCGCGTCCCGCAACTGCCGCACCGATTCGATCGGCTCGACCTCGTCGCGGGTTCGGGTGGACTGCACCGCCTGCCGCACGAGGTCGGCCACGGTGATGGGCCGGTGCAGGTTGGCCAGCGCCCAGTCCGTCACGCTGCTGAGCGGACGAGCGACGCCGACACCGGCAGTTCAGGCAACCCATCAAATAGATTTGATGTAAAGTCGGGTCGTGGCGTCATCGAGCCGTACCACCCCAGCGTTCCTGCACCTGGCCGCCCATCCGCTGCGCTGGCGACTGTTGACCGAGCTGGCGACCGGCGACCACCGCGTCCGGGAGTTGGTGGCGCTGGTCGGCGAGCCGCAGAACCTGGTCTCCTACCACCTCCGACTACTGCGTGACGGCGGGCTCGTCACTGCCTCGCGCAGCAGCTTCGACGGCCGTGACAGCTACTACCACCTCGATCTGGACTCCTGTGCACACGCGCTGGCCGATGCCGGCAGGGCCCTGCATCCCGCGCTGCTCGGGGGGACGGCGCCTCCCCCGGCGGATCAGCGGCACTCGCGGAAGCTCGGTGTGCTCTTCGTGTGCACCGGCAACAGCGCCCGCTCACCGATCGCCGAGGCGCTGCTGCACCACCGCTCCGGCGGCGAGGTCAGGGTGGTCAGTGCCGGCACCCGGCCCAGGTCGAGCCTGCATCCACACGCCGTACGCGTACTGCACGACAGCTTCGGTGTCGACGTCGCCGGGCAGCGGCCCCGGCACCTCGACACGGTCACCCGCCGCCGGTACGACTACGTGATCACCCTGTGCGACAAGGCCCGCGAGGTCTGCCCCGAGTTCGCCCACGAGCCCCGACGGGTCCACTGGAGCATTCCCGAGCCCGCCACGACCGTCGACGCCACCGACGCCGACTACCCCGCCTTCCAACGCGCCGCGAACGACATCGACATCCGCGTCAGACATCTGCTACCCGTGCTCACCGCTGCCCCGCCCACGAAGGAGATCCGGCCATGACAGAGCCCACCCAGTACGCGAGCGTCCGCTACCTGGTCGACGACGTCTGCACCGCCGTCGACTTCTACACCACGCATCTCGGGTTCACCCTGCACACCAGCGCCGCCCCCGCCTTCGCCGACGTGGTACGCGGCCCGCTACGGCTGCTGCTGTCCGGGCCGGCCAGCTCCGGCGCGCGTGCCACCCCCACCGACGTCGCCACCGCCGGCCGCAACCGCATCCACCTCGTCGTCGACGACCTGGACGTCGAGATCGATCGACTCCGTCGCGGCGGAGTGTCGTTCCGCAGCGAGGTGGTAAGCGGCCCGGGCGGACGCCAGATCCTGCTCACCGACCCGGCCGGCAACCTGATCGAACTGTTCCAACCCGCCCGCCGCCTCGCCGCCGGCGCAACGGCCACGTCCTGAGCGGAACCACTGTCACGGGCGGGCCGGCCCGGCGGTCTCGGGGGTCGACGAGCGGGTCGATCCCGCCGGTTCGGCCTGCTGCAACTCGATCGCCCGGATGTGCCGGTACGCGAACCACAACGGCGGGAACGCCCCGACGGCGAAGGACAGGTCCACCACCGTCCAGAACCACGGGATCTCCCGCAGCGGCCCGCAGATCAGCGCCAGCGGCACGATCCCGACACAGGCGATCATGCCAAGTTGGACCACCCAGACGTTGCGCACCGGGTCGCGTAGCGGCCCCCAGAACGCCACGGCCAGCACCAGGTGGGCGTAGGCGAGCCAGTCGGTCCCGTACCGCATGAACGGGTACCGGTCCCCGGTTTCGACAAGTCCGACGTGGACCCGCTCGATCCAGCCGACCAGAGCCGGGAACTGCTCGGCGAACGGGTCGGCCGCCCGCAGCAGCCAGCGCACCTCGATCTCCAGAGGAAACGCGGTGACTCCGCTCAGAAACAGGCCCACCACCACGATCCACAGCCAGCCTCGGATTCGCCGCAACCGCTCATCGACGCCCATCCCCGCAGGGTAGTGATGAGCTTCAGGCGCCCGTTGCCGGCCACGGGCGCCGTGAGCTGGCCCACGGATCCGAGGGTGGACCGGCGATCACGAATGCCGTCGTTGCCGGACGATCAGCAGGACGCCCCGATGGATCAGCACGCCGACTGCGGTGTTGACGACGGCGAGGCCGGCCGCCCCGGTCTTGTTTGTAAGTGGTTACTAGTGTCAGGCTCCGGCTGTGGTGGAACAACGGAGCACGGCCCGACGGCGGCGTGCGGACGCGATCGACATCGGCATGCGGGTCTTCGCGGACCACGGGCTGACCACAGCCTCGATACAGCAGGTGGCCGACCAGATGGGCGTGTCACAGCCGTACGTCTTCCGGTTGTTCGGCACTAAGCGTAACCTCTTCCTGGCCTGCCTGGACGAGTTGGAGGCCCGGATCCGGCGGGTGTTGCACGAGGCGGCGTCCCAACATCCGGATGACCCGCTGCCGGCGATGCGTGCCGACTTCCGGACGCTGATCGCCGACGGCGTCATCACCGGCCTGTGGTTGCAGGCCTGCGCGGCGGCCCGCTCCGACGAGGCGGTCGCGGCGCACTGTCGGGCCGTGGTCGGCCGGATTCTGGACCACGCCGGGCGGTTGTCCACCGCCGGACCGCAGGAGTTGCGGGGGACGCTCGCGCTCGGCGCGTTGGTGGTGATGCTCCAGGCGTTGGGCATCGACCTGAGTGGGGGCAGCCAGGCCGCGATCGACTCCTTACGCGACGCGTATGCGACGTCGCGACCGGAAGGAGTGCGGTGATGGACGTCTTCGGGCCGGCCGCCGACCTGTACCAGACCGTCCGGCCGGGCTACCCGCCCGAGATCGCCGATCGGGTTGTCACCTACCACGGCGGAACTCCGGCGTCCGTGGTCGAGATCGGCGCCGGCACCGGCAAGGGAACCGACGTGCTCGCCCGGATCGGCGCACCCATGACCTGCCTCGACCCCGATCCGCGGATGGCAGCGCTGCTGGCCACGCGACTTCCCCAGGTACGCATCCACGGCGACACCTTCGAACGGTGGGTGCCACCCGCCGGTGGGGTCGACGTGCTGGCCTGCGCCATGGCCTGGCACTGGCTGGACCCGGCCACCCGCAACGCGCGCGCCCGGCAGGCACTCACGCCGGGCGGCACCCTGGCGATCTTTGGGCATCGATACGACTACGTCGAGCCCGACCAACGAGCGGCGATCGGCGCCGCACTGCGCGCGATCGACCCGACCGTACGGGAACGGCCGGCGGACTGGTTCCATCAGGACGTCGTCGAGCACGGGCAGTTTCTCGACGTCCGCACGGAGGTCTTCGGCCACGAACTGCCCCTGGCCAAGGAACGCTACCTCGCCCTGGTCCGGACCTTCGGGCCGTTCCTGACCCGCTCGCCGGAGCAGCAGCAACGCGGTTTGACCGTGCTCGGCCGGCTGGTCGACGAGTTCGGCGGCACCGTGACGCTCGACCTGCGCACCACGCTGGTGCTGGGCCGGGCCGGACGAGGGACCGATGCTCGCTGACCGGTGGGAGTGACCGAGCACGGTCATGGCCCCACGGCAGCTCCGCACCTTCAAGCACCTCGCCGAAGGTCGTCCCGCCGTGAGATGAGACGTCCGCTGGCCCCTCTGCGACCGCCGGGCTGGCGCCGTCAGGGGACGTCCCGGGCGACGCGCTCGCCGGACTCGACGTTCACCCGGGCGTACGACGGGAGGTCGGGGCGTACGGCGTGCCCCGCGCGTACCGCTGTCGCGGTGTCCACGACGGCGGCCAGGGCCGCCCGGAACAGCAGAGAACCGGTGCTGACCCGCCGCACACCCAGCTCGGCCAGGGCGGCCACGGTGTGCCGGTCCGGCAGGAACAGGATGTTGACCGGTACGTCGACGGCGGCCACCACCGCCGCGATGTCGGCGGGCTCGGCCAGACCGGGGACGAAGACGCCGTCCGCACCGGCGTCGGCGTAGCGTTGGATCCGGTTGACCGCCTCCGTCAGGTCGCCGGGACGCTGCCAGTGCGTGTCGGTACGGGCGTTGACGAACAGCCCCGGTACCTCCCGCTTCACCGACCGGATCAGTTCCGCGTGCTCCGGCGCCGGACCCATGGCGTCCTCCAGGTTGACGCCCACCGCGCCGGCCTCGGCCACCGCGACCGCCGCGGCGACCGATCCGGTCTCGAGGTCGGCGGTGAGGTGTACCGGCAGCGCCGCCAGCCGGCGGATGAGCGACAGGGTCGCGCCCCCGGTGACGGCCGCGCCGTCGGGCAGGCCGTTGACGGCCGCGACGCCGAGGCTGGTGGTGCCGAGCGCGGCGAACCCGGCCTCGACCAGGAACCGGGCCGACGCAAGGTCCCAGACGTTCGGCAGAACCAGCGGGTCGCCGACGCGGTGCAGCGCCGCGAAGCCGCTCATCCGCGTGCTCCGGCCACCAGCGCGAGCGCGTGGGCGCGGCCGGGGCAGCGCCGAGGTCCCGCACCGAAGGCCAGATCACCGGCCAGTGGCACCCGCACGACCTCACCGGCCTCGACGGTCATGCCGGCCACGGTGGCGGTGACCGTCGCCTGCCGCCTGGTCGCCGGCACCGGCGGATCGTCGCGCAGCACCTCGTCGACGCGACGGTGCCGGGTCCGGTCGATCAGGACGGCCGTTGCCTCGCAGGCCTGGACGAGCACGCCGATGCGGGCGGCGGCCGGTTCGTCGAACCTGCCGCCGAAGAGCGCCACCAACCGGTGCACGGCAGTGTCGGCCCGCGACTCGTCACCGGTGCCGGGCTGGTACGCCTGCGCCACGTCGCGGATCAACTCCACCACGGGATGGGTGACTCCCAGCCGGTGGGCCAGGACCGCCACCGGGTGGGAGCCACCGGCATGGCGTAGCGGCTCCAGCGGGATCGCGTCCAGGATCGCGACGGACAACCCGCGCCGCCGCTCGTACTCGATGCCCGAACTGAACCGGCCCACCGTGGCGCGCAGCCAGGCGACGCCGGTGGACGCGGGTGGGACGGGCGGCACGACGAACGTCGGGTCGGTAAGCACCGCGAGGGCGGCCTCGCGGCCGTGTATCTCCTGCATGCGGCGAAGGCTACGGCCACGATCCTTCGGTGAGCGCCGAACTGTCGTACCCGACAATGGGTCGGTGACCTCCGCTGCCGACCTCGCCGGGCTCGCGGCGCTGCTGGCCGACGAGACCCGTGCGGGAATCTGCCTCGCGCTGCTCGACGGCCGGGCGTGGACCGCGAGCGAACTCGCCGCACACGCGGGTGTCGCGCCCTCCACCGCCACCGGTCACCTGCACCGCCTCGTCGAGGGCGGCCTGCTCGTCCAGCGGCGCCAGGGCCGGCACCGGTACGTGCAGCTCGCCGACCCCTCGGTGGCGCAACTGTTGGAGGACCTGTCGGCCCGGTTCGAACCGCGTCCCGCCCGGACCGGTGGTCTGCGGGCGGCCACCGCCAGCGCGGCCCTGCGCCGGGGCCGTACCTGCTACGACCACCTGGCCGGACGGCTCGGTGTGGCGGTGACCGAGGCGATGATCGGGCGGGGGCTGCTGGACTGCGGCGGCGGCTTCGCGCTCACCCCGACCGGCCGGTCCTGGCTGATCGACCTGCTCGGCTGGGATCCGGCGCAGCCCCGGCCGGGCCGCCGGCCGCTGGTCCGGGGCTGCCTCGACTGGACGGAACGGCGGGAGCACCTCGGCGGATTGGTCGGCGCGAAACTGTGCGAGCGGTTTCTCGGCCACGGGTGGGTGGTACGCATCGGGTCCGGCCGCGCCGTACGCCTCACCGCTGCCGGGCAGGCGGCCCTGCGCGACCAGTTGGGGATCACCCTCGACTGACGTGCCGCGGGCTCGGTCCGGGACCGGTCGAACTCGGGTGGAGGCCGTTGGTTCCCGGACCGAGCACGTCCTGCGCGGCGGTGTGCCGGTGGTTACTTGCTGACGCCGGCGGTGAGGCCGGACTGCACCTGACGCTGGAAGACGATGTAGACGATGAGCACCGGCAGCATCGCCATGGTGACCCCGGCGAACAGGCCGGACCAGTCGGAGCGGTAGCCCTGGTTGACCGACAGCTCGATCAGGCCCTGGGAGATGACCTGGTTCTTCGGCTCGCCGGCCACCGACTGCATCAGCAGGGTCGGCAGGTACCACTGGTTCCACTGGCCGAGGACGTTGAAGATGCCGATGCTGATCAGGCCCGGTTTGGCCATCGGCAGCATCACGCTGAAGAACAGCCGGCTGTGCGACGCGCCGTCGACCATGCCCGCCTCGGCGATCGCGTTGGGCAGGGTACGGAAGAACGAGTGCATGAAGAAGACGGTGAACGACAGCGACCAGGCCACGTAGACCAGGATCAGCATGAGGTGGCTGTTCGGGCCGAGGAACGGCAGCACCACGCCGGTGTTGTAGACGCCCTTGAACAGCGGGACCGCAGCGAGGTAGATCGGCAGGGTCAGCCCGGACAGGAACATGTAGTAGATCAGCCGGTTGCCGGGGAACTCGTAGCGGGCGAGCACGTAGGCGGCCATCGAGCCGAGCAGCATGGTGAGGAAGACGCTGCCGGTAAGCACCAGGATGGTGTTGAGGAAGAACGACCCGATGTGCCCCTCGGTCCAGGCCCGGGCGAAGTTGTCCCACTGCAACTGCTCGGGGATCAGCGACAGCGGCTTGCGGATGACCTCGGAGTCGGTCTTGAGCGCCGACATCACCACCCACAGCAGCGGGTAGACCACCATGATCGCCCAGACGGCGAGGAACAGGTGCGAGAAGCCGTTGAAGAACCGTGCACCGGCCCGGCCGCCGCCGACGGCGGCGCGCTGTGCCGGCGTACGGCCCGGTGGTGGAGTCTGGTCGGGGCCGGCCAGGCCACCCGGGGTGTGGGTCACCGTGCTCATCGTCCAGGTCTCCTCAGTACTCGATCCGCTCACGACGGGTGATCCTCAGCTGGAGGGCGGCCAGCAGGATGGTGAAGATCGCCAGTGCCACGCCCATGGCGCAGGCGTAGCCGAACTGGCCCTTCTGGAAGGCGGTGAAGTTCAACACCGACGCGAAGATCTCGCTGGCGTGGTTGGGGCCACCCTGGCTGGGCGTCATGACGAACACCAGGGCGTACATGTCCAGGGCGATGAAGCCCAGGTAGACCCAGGCCACCGAGACGGTGTCCCGCAGCAGCGGCAGGGTGATCCGGAAGAAGGTGTGGAATCGGCCGGCACCGTCCAGGATGGCCGCCTCGTAGACGTCCTTCGGGATGGACTGCATGGCCGCGGAGAAGAGCACCATGTAGAAACCGGCGCCGCTCCAGACCGCGATCAGCAGCAGCCACCACAGCACCGCCGGTACGCCGAGGAAGGGCTCCGGGTCGTACATGAAGGTGATCGGGTCGTCCTCGCTGACCAGCCCGATCTTCATCAGCATGCCGTTGATCAGGCCCTGGCCGTCAGCGCGGTAGATCTGCTGCCACATCACCGCGATGACGACCAGGGACAGCACCTGCGGGAAGAAGAAGATCACCTTGTAGAGACCGGAGCCGAACACTCCCCGGATGCCGGCCTTGTCCTCGCGTCCGCCCACGTTGAGCAGGAACGCGAGGAACAGGGCCAGCGCGATGGTGAACAGCGGCACGGTGATCAGGAAGAAGACGTTGTGCCAGAACGCCTTCCTGATCAGCTCGTCGGAGAAGAGCCGGAGGTAGTTGTCCAGCCCGACGAACTGCTGCCTGTCGGAGTAACCTCCCCAGTCGGTCAGCGAGTACCCGGCCGCCTGCAGGAAGGGCCACACCACGTAGAAGAGGTACAGCCCGACCGGCAGGGCCAGGAAACCCGTGACGAAACGCGCAACACCGTGCCGCATGGGACTCACTCTTTCCGTTCGGATCAGGCGTCGCGGGTCTGCTTGGTGATCGACGAGTCCTTGGCGACCTTGTCGGCGGCGGCCTGCATCTTGTCGACGAACTGCGCGGCGGTCAACCGGCCGGCCATCAACTCGGCGGACAGGTTCTGGCTCTCCTTGTCCAGGTCGGCGTAGAAGTTCCAGAGCTTGATCGAGATCAGGTCCGAGCTGGCGTTCTTCATCAGCTCGTTGGCGCTGGCGAGGGCGGCGTCCTGCACGTTGTCACCGGAGCCCTTGGTCGACGCCAGCGACTTGGTCAGCTCGGCGAACTTCGCCGAACCGGCCTTGGAGAGCACCGCGCGCAGGAACTCCTTGGCCGCGGCCTTGTTCGGCGCCTTGGCCGGAACGACGATGCCCTCGCCGGCACCGGCGTAGACGTCGTTTGGCGCCTTGTCGGTGGCACCCAGGCCCCAGTAGTCGGAGATCTTCATCTCGAAGCCCGGCGGGATGGTCGCCGCCATCTCGTTCTTCAGCCAGGTGCCGACCTGGATGAAGGCCGCCTTGCCGTCGAGCCAGGCCTGCTGCGACTGGGTGTGGTCGAGCTTGCCGGGCAGCAGCAGCTTGTCCTTGACCAGCTTCTCCCACGCCTCCAGCGCCGGCAGGACGCCCTCGGCACGCCAGGCGTTCTCCTTGAGGTTGTCGATGTCGATGACGGCCTGCTTGCCGGCGGACTTCCAGACCGTCGCCATCAGCGCCCAGCGCGGGTAGTAGCCGTGCACGGCGTCGTACACGTACGGGGCCATGCCCTTGGCCTTGATCTTCGGGGCGAGGGCGAAGAAGTCGTCGAAGGTCTTCGGCGGCGTCCAGCCCTCCTTGTCGAACAGCACCGAGTTGTACCAGTTGCCCCAGACCGTGTAGGCCACGTTCACCACGAAGAACTTGCCCTGGTAGGTGCCGTCACCGACGGTGCCCGGCAACAGGCTGTCCCCGACGGTGCCCTCGCCGTCCCAGGCCGGGGCGGCGAGCAGGTCGTCCAGCGGCTCGATGGCGCCCTCGTTGACCAGGGTGCTGATGTCCATCATGTCGGCGCCGGAGTTCATGACGACGTCGCTGGGCTGCGTCGCCATCTTGGGCTGCTCTTCGGTCTTGATCTTCTGGGTGGAGCTCATGTTGACGGTGACGTTCGGGTACTTGGCGTTGAAGATCGCCTGGTCCTCCTTGGCCCAGGCATCACCCAACCCACCGTTGAAGATGACCACCTTCACGGCGCTGCCGTCCTGCACGCCGAAGGGGTTGTCGTTGCTCTTCTCCCCGGCGTTGTCGTCGTTCTGGCTCGGCGTGCTGCCGGCGCAGGCGCTGAGCAGACCGGCGGCCGGGGTCACCAGGAGGCCCGCGGCCGCCGCGCGGCGCAGCAGGGTCCGGCGGTCGAGATCGGGGGTAACAGACATCGTGAGACTCTCCTTGTGATGTCGGGTCAGGCGGTGCGCCGGAGTCTCCCGGCGTACCGCGACTCGAGGGCGAGGTTGTGCTCGTCCCCACCGGGGACGTTGGCGGAGAGGTAGATAGGGGGCACCTCTCCGGCCTGGTGGAACCGTCGTACGACCTCCGCGGTCAGCAGCTGCGCCAGCAGCGCCGAGGTGACCGAGGAGACCGCACAGACCGCGCCGCCGCCCTCGAGCGGCAGCAGTGCGTCACCGTACGGCGCGCCGTTGTCCAGCACGACGTCGGCGAGATCGACGAGCCGCCGGCCGGAGGGGTGCCGCGGGGTCACCCGTCCGGTGTGCTCGACCGAGGTGACCGCGATCAACGGGTGACCGCGTCCGGTGGCCAGCAGGGCCAGTTCGATCACCGAACCGTTGATGCCGGACTGGGACGCCACCACGAAAACGTCCTGCGGCTGGGGTGCGGCGATCGCGTAGAGCTGGTGCGCGACGGCCGGGTCACGCTCCAGCTTCGGGTCGGCGAGCACCTGATGCGAGACGCCGCCGTGCAGCACCAGGTCGTGCAGGGAGATCCGGTTGGTGGGTACCAGCCCGCCGGCCCGGGCGACCAGTTCGGCGGCGAAGGCCTCCGAGTGCCCGGCGCCGAACGTCTGCAACACCCCACCGTCGCGCAGGCTGGCGGCGATCAGATCGGCGGCCCGGCCCAGCGACTCGGATCCCCGCTCGACCAGCCGGTCGAGGACCGGCCGGACCGCGTCGGCGTACCCCTGGGCGCTGATCATGCGCTGGCCTCCCTCGCGGCCTTGTGCCCGTCGACGGCCTGGGCGGTACGCCGGAAGGCCGCGTGGGCGCGGTCGTGGGTGCGCTGGGCGACGGCGATGTAGAGCAGGTCGAGGACGACCAGTTGGGGGTGCCGGGCCGACAGCGCGTCCGGCCGGAACGTGGTGGCCTGGCTGGCGGTGAGCAGCACGATGTCGGCCAGTTCAGCCAGCGGCGACCGGCGGAATCCGGTGAGCGCGATGGTGGTGGCGCCCCGGCTGCCGCCCTCGGCGAGCATCTCGATGGCCTCGCGGGTCTGCCCGCTGTGCGAGATGCCCAGCGCGACGTCGCCGGGACGCAGCAGCGCGGCGGCGGCCAGCCCGGAGTGCACGTCGTTCCAGGCCCACGCGGCCACGCCGATGCGGTGCAGGCTGAACTGCATCTCCTCGCCGACCAGCGCGCTGCCGCTGGCACCGAAGATGTTCACCCGTTCGGCTCCGGCGATGGCGACGGCGGCCCGTTCCACCTCGGTCAGGTCGAGCAGGGCGGCGGTGTCGTGCATCGCCCGGGTGTCGGCGGCCATGATCTGCTCCAGCACCCGCTCCAGCGGGTCGCTGGGCTGGATCTCCCGGCCGATGTCGACGGTCCAGCCGGCCGAGCGGGCCCGGCCGGTCTCGGCGGCGATACCCAGCCGCAGGTCGGCGTAGCCGTCGAAACCCATCGCCCGGCAGAACCGGGTGACCGTGGCCGGCGAGGTGCCGCTGCGTTCGGCCAGTTCCACGATGGTGGCGCGGGCCGCCGCCTCCGGGTCGCTGAGCACGTGCTCGGCGACCCGGCGCAGCGCGCCGGTCAGTTCGGCGGCGCCGGTGCGGACCCGGGCCAGTGTCCCGTCGGAGGCGACGCCGAGGGCACCCCGTCGGTCGATCCCGTCGGCGTCGGCCACCGCGGTGCCCGCGGAGGTGTCCGACTCGTGATCAACCATGAGGCGCCTTTCGGAAAAGACTGTTAACTGTTAGTGGTAAAAGTTCTTACTAAAGCCCCCTCCGTGTCAAGACTGTGGGCGAAGTTTTCAAACTGTTACCTGGCGCACAAGCCGCCGCCGACCCCCCACCGTGGCCGGAATCAATGCCGTGACCAGCACGAACGCCAGCCGGACCGCAGGGGTGCGGTGGGGTCGGGCCGGCCCCGCCGTTACCGGCCCGACCCCACCGGGGCTGACCCCCGGCCGCGTTCCCTGAGGCTCACCGGTGGAGCCCGGCACGGTCCCGTGAAACGCGGCCTAGGCTCGGAGGATGCGCCGCCTGGCCCGCCTCGCCGCCCGCACGCCGCCAGACCGGGAGCGCTACCTCGACCTGCTCCGGGCGCTGGCCATCGTCCTGGTGGTCCTCGGGCACTGGGCGATAGCGGCGGTCGAGTACGACGAGAGCGGACGACCCGACGGGCACTCGGCGCTGACCGCCCTGCCCTGGGCGTACCCGCTGACCTGGGCGGTCCAGGTCATGCCGGTCTTCTTCCTGGTCGGCGGGTACGCCAACGCCGCCTCGCTGGCAGCCCACCAGCGCCGTGGTGGCGACGCGATCGGCTGGCTGCTCGGCCGCAGCGCCCGCCTGCTGCGCCCGACCAGCGCCCTGGTGCTGGTGCTCGCCGGTGGCGCGCTGGTGGCCCGACTGGGCGGCGCCCAGCCGGACGAGGTTCGCCCGGTCGTCTGGTTCGCCACCATTCCGCTGTGGTTTCTCGCCGCCTACCTGGCCGTGGTGCCGCTGACCCCGGTCATGTACGCGCTGCACCGACGCCTCGGGCTGCTGGTGCCGCTGGCGCTGGTACTGCTGGTCGCCGCCGGTGACCTGGGCCGCGCGCTCGGGCCGGCCGGCCTGGCCCTGCCCAACTACCTGCTGGGCTGGCTCGCCGTCCACCAGCTCGGCTTCGCCTGGTACGACGCCCGCCGGGGGCACTGCGGTTCGGCCGGCCTGCGCACCCGGTGCCTGCCGATGTCCCGCCGGGCCGCGGGTGCCATGCTGCTCGGCGGCCTCGCCGTGGCGGTGCTGCTCACCGTCCCCGGCCCGTACCCGATAAGCATGATCAATCTTCCCGGTCAGCGGCTGGCGAACGCCGCCCCACCCAGCGTGGCACTGCTCGCGGTCGCCACCGCCCAGCTCGGGCTGATCCTACTGCTGCGGGAACGGGCGGAACGGTGGCTGCACCGCGACCGCCCGTGGCAGGCGGTGATCGCCGTCAACTCGGTCGTGCTGACGGTCTTCCTGTGGCACCTGAGCGCGGCCGTGCTGCTCGTCGGTGCGCTGCACGGGCTCGGCCTGCTCCCCACGCCGGAGGCCGGTACGACGGCCTGGCTGGCCTGGCGGGTGCCGTGGGTGCTGATGCTGGCGGTGGTGCTGGCCGTCCTGGTCGCCATCTTCGGTCCGATCGAGGCGTCCACCGGTCGCCCCCGGCACCTGAGAGCGCCGGCCAGGCGGACGGGTGCCCGCGCCGCGCTCACCATCGCCGGATACGCCGCCGTCGGGTACGCCCTGGCCGCCAACGGCGCGGCGGCCAAGACCGCACCGGAGCCGCTCGGATGGCCGGTGGCCGCGCTGGTGGCCTACCTGGCCGGCGCGGGCACCCTGCGCCTGCTCAGGTCTGGGTGGGGAAGCCGAGATTGACCCCGCCGTGGCGCGGGTCCAACCACCGGCTGGTGACCACCTTGCCCCGGGTGAAGAAGGCGACACCGTCGGCACCGTGGGCGTGCAGGTCACCGAAGAGCGACGACTTCCAGCCACCGAACGAGTAGTACCCCATCGGCACCGGAACGGGCACGTTCACGCCGATCATGCCGACCTCCACCTCGTGCTGGTAGCGCCGGGCGGCACCGCCGTCGTTTGTGAAGATCGCCGTGCCGTTGCCGTACGGGTTGGCGTTGACCAGGGCCACCGCCTCGTCGTACGAGTCGACCCGTAGCACCGACAGCACCGGCCCGAAGATCTCGTCGGTGTAGATCGACATCTGCGGGGTGACCCGGTCGAACAGGGTCGGCCCGAGCCAGAAACCGTCCGGGTCGCCGTCGACGGTCACGTCCCGCCCGTCGACCACCGGCACCGCCCCGGCGGCCACGCCCGCCTCGACGTAGGAGCGCACCCGGGCCGCGTGCGCGGCCGTGACCAGCGGCCCCATGTCGCAGCCACGCCGCCCGTCGCCGGTACGCAGCCCGGCCATCCGGCGGGCGATCCGGGCCACCAGTTCGTCGGCGACCGGCTCCACGGCGACCAGCGCCGAGATCGCCATGCACCGCTCCCCCGCCGAGCCGAACCCGGCGTTGACCGCCGCGTCGGCGGCCAGGTCCAAATCGGCGTCGGGCAGCACCACCATGTGATTCTTCGCCCCGCCGAGCGCCTGCACCCGCTTACCGGCCGCCGTGCCGCGCCGGTACACGTGCCGGGCGACCGGGGTGGAGCCGACGAACGACACCGCCCGGACCACCGGATGGTCGAGCAGCGCGTCCACCGCCTCGGCGTCGCCGTTGATTACGTTGAACACCCCGTCGGGCAGGCCGGCCTCGACGAACAGTTCGGCCAGCAGCAACGCGGCGCTCGGGTCCTTCTCGCTGGGCTTGAGCACCACCGTGTTGCCGGCGGCCACCGCCACCGGGACGAACCAAAGCGGGACCATCACCGGGAAGTTGAACGGGCTGACCACCGCGACCACCCCGAGCGGCTGCCGCAGGCTGTAGGAGTCGACCTCGGTGGAGACGTTCTCGCTGAAGCCGCCGCGCAGCGCCGAGGGGATGCCGCAGGCGTACTCGATGACCTCAAGGCCGCGCTGCACCTCCCCGGCAGCGTCCGCGAGCACCTTGCCGTGCTCGGCGGTGATCAGCGCGGCCAGTTCGTCCCGCCGGGCGTGCACCAGCTCACGGACGGCGAACAGCACCGCCGTCCGCTTCGCCAGCGACGCGTCGCGCCAGGTGCGGGCCGCGCGCTCGGCCACCTCGACCGCTGCCGCGACGTCCGCGGCGCAGGCCAGCTCGACCTGCGCGGTACGCCGGCCGGTGGCCGGGTCGAACACGTCGCCGCGCCGGGTCGAGGTGCCACCGGTGCGCTTGCCGTCGACGAAATGCCCGATGAGGTTCATGAGGTTGCCTCCGCCACGCCGGAGTGGATCGCGTCGACCAGGATGGCCAGGCCCTCCCGGGCCTCCTCCTCGGTCAACGTCAACGGCGGTCCCATCCGCAGCACGTTGCCGTACAGCCCGCCCTTGCCGGTCAGCAGGCCGCCCTCCCGGCACGCCTCGAAGACCCGCGTGGCCAGCGCCGCGTCGGGCTCGCCGGTGCCCGGGTGGACGAACTCGACGCCGAGCATCAGGCCCTTGCCACGGACCTCACCGACCCGGTCCAGGTCGGCGAGCGCCGCGCGCAGGCCGTCGCCGAGGATGCGGCCGACCCGCGCGGCGTTGGCCTGCAGGTCGTGCTCCAGGAGGTAGTCCAGCACCGCGTTGCCGACGGCGGTGGACAGCGGATTGCCGCCGAAGGTGGAGAAGCTGATCCCCGACACCGAGTCCAGCACCTCCGCCCGGCCGACGACACCGGCCAACGCGAACCCGTTGCCGATGCCCTTGGCGAAGGTGAGCAGGTCCGGGGTGACACCGTGGGCCTGGTAGCCCCAGAAATGCTCGCCGGTGCGCCCCCAGCCGGTCTGCACCTCGTCGGAGATGAGCAGGATGCCGTGTTCGTCGAGGACCTTCTGCCAGGCGGCGAAGAGACCGTCGGGGCCGTGCACGAAGCCGCCCACGCCCTGGATCGGCTCGGCGATGAGGCAGGCCACGTCCCCGCTGGTCTGCGTGGCGAGCACCTCACGCAGATCCTCCACCGCCGCCTCGACCCGGTCGGCCTCCGGCAGCCGGGCCAGCAGGCCACGCAGCCGGTCACCGGAGTGCAACCAGGCCACCTGGAGCGGGTTGATCGACGTCGGCGACCAGGTGCGGTTACCGGTCGCGCCCATGGTCGCGTACGTGCGGCCGTGGTAGCTGTTACGCACCGCGAGGATCTGGTGCGAACGCCGGTGATTCGTGGCGACAAGCAACGCCGCCTCGTTGGCCTCGCTGCCGGAGTTGGTGAAGAAGACCCGCGCGTCGGGAATGCCGGACAGCCGCGCCACCTTCTCGGCCAGCTCGACCTGCTGGCGGATCAGGTACAGCGTCGAGGTGTGCACGATCCCGGTGGCCAGTTGCCGCTGTACCGCCTCGCGGACCTCGGCGATGTCGTAGCCGAGCGAGTTGGTCAGCACCCCGCCGAAGAAGTCCAGGTAGGTGCGGCCACGCGCGTCGGTGACCCGCCGCCCCTGGCCACTGACGAGTTCGATCGGCTCGGCGTAGTAGAGCGTCATCCAGGACGGGAGCACGGCCCGGTGCCGGGCCAGCAGGTCGTCGGCGGTCATCGTCGCCCCTTCGGTCGCGTTCCCGCACGCTTTCACCACCGTCACTGCCGGGACAAGTGTCAGACTGTCCGGCGATGACCCGGGATCGTTGACAACACGTCAACGCTTTCCGTCGCTGTCACGCGGTGTCGCCACGCTTCCGGTAGCCGAACGAGCAGCTGAGCGATGTTTTCCGTCCCGGTACCGGGGAAGGTGCAGCGCCGCCGCGACCAGTCCGAAGCCCGCCCAGCCGGCGACGAGCGCCACCGCGGCCGAGACGTCCTGGCCCAGGCGGACCCCGACCAGGAACCCGAGCAGCGCCAGGCTGTTGCCGGCGAAGTGGCGGCAGAAGACCGGCAGGTCCCGCCGCACCTCGACGGCGACCAGCACCCCGGCGTACGGAAAGGTCACCACCAGCCCCCGCAGCACCTGGCCGAGCAGCCCGGTCAGCACCGCACCGGCGAGGACCAGCAGCAGCCGGGCCACCGCCGGCATCCGCGCAGCGTGTCCCGTCGGTGGGTCGGGTGCGGGGACGCGGTGCAGCACCAGCATGGCGAGCAGCCAGAGGGCGACCGTGGCGGCCAGCGTCGGCCAGAACGGCAGCGCGACCGGGCGCAGCGCCACCGCGAGCGCGAGGTAGCCGGCGACCCCCGCCAGGTCGGCCAGCAGAATCGGCCAACGGAACCGGTGATGCGTCAGCGCCACGACGCCGAAGAACAGGTTGAGCCCCACCACCCCGACGAGTTGCGCGCCGTCGACGGTGTGACCGGTGGCCAGCAGCGCGGCCGTCATGGGCAGCGGCAGCGCGGCCACGAGGGCCCGCCACCGGACCGGACGGATCAGGGTCACCGCCCAGACCACCGCGGTCACCAGCAGTACGCCCTGGGCGGTCATCCTGTCGTTAGGTGTCGAAGGTGGCCCGGCTGAGGCACATCTGAAACGCCTCGCCGGCCCGGGCAACGTCGGCGGCGTTCACCGAGAACCGGTTCTCGTTGATCTCCCCGTGCGGGCTCATGCCCGCCGTCCAGCACGCTGTGCCGTCCCAGCGGATCAGGTTGACGTGCAGGTCGGCGGGGACCGCGACTGTCGACAGCAGACCGACCCGTACGCCCGCCCGCCGCTGTGTCGCCACCAGCTCCGCCAACTCGTCGAAGAACTCGGCATAGGTGAAAATCCGGGTGATCCGCACCCCACGAGCCAGCGCGGCAAGGTTCTCCGACCAGTACCGCCGGCCAATGTCGCTGCTCCACCAGGCCAGCCGAGGCAGCACGTTGGACAGCGCCTCCAACTCTCCTACGCAGTCCCGGGTGGCGGCGAGCATGTCCTGGTAGTCCTCGCCGGGCCGGATGATGCGTCCCTGCCGGAGTTGCGCGAGGTCGGCGTGGAACCGCTCGAACCGGCGCTGGGCCTCCTCGGCGACCCGGGTGCCCGGATGGCGGTCCACCGCCTCGGTCGCGGCGGTGGCGAGTTCCGGGATCGCCCGCACCAGCCAGTGCGGGCCGGCCAGCAGCACCCGCAGGTGGAACCGACGCTCGGCCCGGGCCATGGAGTCCACCAGCAACGAGATGGTGATGCCCATCAGACCGGCCAGCAGCGACTCCACGCCGGTGGCGGCGCCGGTCAGGTCGAGCGTAACGGAGAGCGAGATCGACAGGGCGACACCGATAAGTGCGACCGGGTCGGTGTGCGCCATCAGCCGCGCGACGCCGACCGCATGCGCACGCGGGCCGGTACCCGGACGACGCAGCAGTTGAACCATCAACCACCTCCAGCTACCGACTCCCCTCAGCGTAAAACCCCCCAACCACACCCCGATGCCCGCCGTGATCATGAAGTTGTTGCCCCGAAATCGGACGAAAAGTGGCAACAACTTCATGATCAACGATGGGAGGGCGGGGGTGGATGGGGGTGGATGGGGGTGGATGGGGGTGTTAGGCGGGGGCGGTGGTGCGGATGGCTTCGGCGAAGACCTCGGAGCGGTGCTCGAAGTTGCGGAAGCGGCCGTAGCTGGGTGCGGCGGGCGAGAGCAGCACCACTCCGCCGGCCGGAGTCACCTGGCGGGCCAGCTGGACCGCGTCGGTGAGGTCGTCGACGAGTTCGGTGCGTACCTTCGGCAGCCCGTCGAGCGCCCCGATGATCCGCGGGCCGCTGTCCGGGATGCCGATCACGGTCAGTTCCCGCTCGGCCAGGTGCTCGCGCAGGGGCGTGTAGTCGACCCCCCGGTCGTTGCCACCGACGATCACGGTCAACGGCCGCCCGTCGTACGCGTCGATGGCGTGGATGGCCGCGTACGGGCTGGTGGCCAGGGTGTCGTCGACGAAGGTCAGGCCGGACGGGTCGGCGATCTCGGTCAGCCGGTGGGCCAGTCCCTGGAACTCGGCGACCGCCACGGCCAGGGCGTCCTTGCGGTCGACCAGGTCGATGCCCAGCGCGTCGAGCACGGCCAGGGCCACGCAGAGGTTGCCCTCGTTGTGCCGACCGACAAGCGGCAGCACCGCCCGGGGGAAGAGCGGCTGGTCGACCCGGTGGAACCAGGGCGTACCGTCCGGGCCGGTGGCGACGTTGACCGAGTCGGCGGTGCCGGCGCGTACCGCCGCGCGGTCGCCCAGCTCGAACGCCAGCCGTGGGTCCGCGCCGTTGACCACCACGGTGCGCGGCCCGTACGCGAGCAGGTTGAGCTTGTCCCGGTAGTACTCCCGTTCGCCACCGTGCGCGTCGAGATGCTCGGGGAACAGCGCGGTGACCACCGCCACCCGCGGCGAGTCGGTCAGGTCGCTGCACTGGTAGCTGGACAGCTCCAGCACGTACAGCTCCGCCTCCGGCAGGTCCAGCGTCGGCACGCCGATGTTGCCGCCGAACACGTTCGGCCGGTCCACCGCGGCCAACAGGTGGCTGATCAGGCTGGACGTGGTGCTCTTGCCCTTGCTGCCGGTCACCCCGATGGTGCGGTCGCCGTGGTCGGCCATCCACAGCGAGGTGCCCTGGGTGACCGTCGCGCCCTGGCGTCGCAGTTCCATCAGCCAGGGGTGCGTCTGCGGCACACCCGGCGAGCGGACCACCACGTCGGCCGCGGCCAGCCGGGCGAAGCCCTCGTCGCCGGTGACCAGTGGGGCGGCCTCCGCCAGGGGTCCGTCCCAGGGCAGGGTGAGGAAGTTCGCGCTGTCGTCGACGGCCACGAGGTCAGCCGGGCCGTGGGCGGCGATGGCGGTCACCGCGGCCCGGCCCTCCCGGCCGGCCCCCCAGACGGCGACTTTACGTCCGCGCAGGTCAGACAGGCGCACAGGCTCTCCTCGGGTACGACGGCGGCACGGCACGGTCCGGCCGAGCCGGGCACGGCCGGACGAACCAGGGCCTAGTATGGCGTGTGCTCAACACGCAGCTGGCGCGGATGGACGCCTTCACCTTCCCGTCCTACTCGATCGACCTGTCCACCGGCGAGGCGTTGTTCGACTACGCCCTGACCGGGCCCGACGGCGAGCAACGGTTCACCGAGGTGGTCACGTTGCCGGTGCCGGAGGAGTCCCCGTCGGACGCCGCCGTGGCGGCGCTGGGCCGGGTGCTGGAGCTGCTGCACGTGGTGGCCGGGGTCAGCTACTACAAGACGGCCGCGCCGGGGCAGTTGGTGCTGCCGGCACCGCTCGGCCCGGCCGCCGTCGAGTTCGTCACGGCCGTCTACACCAAGGGCCTCGCCGAGTACGCGTACCGCAACCAGCTGCCGCACGTGCTGGAGCTGGCCCCGCGGGTGCCCGACGGGCGGGTGAAGCCGGCCGCCGAGTACGACAACTCCGACCGTCGTCCGTTGTCGGCGGTGGGCGGCGGCAAGGATTCGATCGTCAGCCTGGAGGCGCTGCGCCGGGCCGGTCTCGACCCGGTGCCCTTCTCGGTCAACCCGAACCACGTGATCAACGCGGTGAAC
This sequence comes from Micromonospora sp. NPDC000442, assembly GCF_042898635.1. NCBI lineage: Bacteria > Bacillati > Actinomycetota > Actinomycetes > Micromonosporales > Micromonosporaceae > Micromonospora > Micromonospora sp. NPDC000442. Next base: position 23,837 of record NZ_JBIAYZ010000021.1, read on the forward strand.
GCGGCGTCGGGGCTGCCCGCGCTCGCGGCCCGGCGGCGCATCGACCCGGTGCTGTTCGAGCTGAACGCGGCCGGCGCCCGCAACGGGCACATCCCGGTCACCGCGATCAACTCGCTGATCGCGGTCGCCACGGCGGTGCTGCACGGCCTGGGCCCGGTGGTGATGTCCAACGAGCGCTCGGCCTCGGACCCGAACCTGATCTGGAACGGTCACGAGATCAACCACCAGTGGTCCAAGGGCGTCGAAGCCGAGGGGCTGCTCCGCGCGGCCCTCGCGGAGCACGCCGGGCTGGCCGAACCGTACTTCTCGCTGCTGCGCCCGCTGTCGGAGCTGCACATCGCCCGGCTGTTCGCCGGCATCGACCGCTACGACGACGTGGTCACCAGTTGCAACGCCGCGTTCAAGCTCCGCGACGCCAGCGAGCGGTGGTGCCGCGACTGCCCCAAGTGCCGCTTCGTGTTCCTGGCCATGGCTCCGTTCATGCCCCGTGAGCGGATCACCCACATCTTCGGCGGCGACCTGCTCGCCGACGAGGCACAGATCCCGGGTTACCGCGAACTGCTCGGCATCGACGGCCACAAGCCCTTCGAGTGCGTAGGCGAGGTGGAAGAGTCGGTGGTCGCGCTGAGCCTGCTCGCCCAGCAGCCCGACTGGCGCGACACCCCGGTGGTCACCGCCCTCGTAGCCGCCGTCCCCGACAGCGCGTGGGCGACGGCCGCCACCTCCGACACCTTCACCCCCGCCGCCGCCAACCACCACATCCCCCCCACCTACCAGAAAACCCTCCAAACCCTCACTCCCTAACCCCACCCCACCCCACCCCACCCCCACCCCCATCCTCTCGGCGTTGATCAAGAGGTTTTGGTCCTCAGGGAGATCGAAAATGACGCAAACTTCTTGATCAACACGGCAGGTGGGGGCCGGCCGGTGGGGGGTGGGGTGCTCAGGGGGTGCGGATGGCGTCCAGGGCCAGGAGGGCCACGTGGAGGGAGAGGCAGGCGTCGACCGAGTCGAGGTCGACGTCGAGGATCCGGCCGATCCTGGCCAGCCGCTCGTAGAACGCCGGGCGGGACAGGTGCGCGGCGGCTGCCGCCGCCGACTTGTTCCGGCCCTGCTCCAGGTAGGCCCGCAGGGTACCGAGCAACTGCTCCCGGGGATGCTGCGCGTCGTAGGCCAGCAGCGCGCCGAGTTGCCGTTCGACGAAGGTCTGCACCCGGGGCTCGTCGCGCAACAGGTGCAGCAGCCCGGCCAACCCGACGTGCGGCAGCCGGAAGATCGGCAGGTCACGTCGATCCCGGCGGGCCGCGTCGGCGACCTGACGAGCCTCGATCAGCGACCGGCGTGCCTCCCGCAGGCTGCCCACGCCGGATCCGGCGGCGATCAGCAGCCCGGCGACGGACCGTCGGCCAGCACTGGGTGCCGGCGCGTCGTCGGAACGGCTGGACGCTCCGGGGCGCCCCCGCGGGTCAGCCCGACCAGGCAGGTCCGCACGACCAGACAGGTCAGCGCGACCAGCCAGGTCGGAGCGACCGGGCAGGTCGGAGCGACCGGGCAGGTCGGAGCGACCGGGCAGGTCGGGTCGGGACCGGCGCAGCGCGGCGGCGAATGCTGACAATGCCCGCTCCTCCGCTGCCGCATCGGGCAGGGCGAGCAGGACGCCCACCGTCTGGTCGTCCACCGCACTGGTCAGCCCGGTCAGACCGGCCTCGCGTAGCGCCTGTCCCACGGCCTCGGCGAGGTCGCGCAACCGGACCGGCCCGGTGTCCGGGACGTGGTCGAGCGCCTCGCCGGGGTGTCCCGGCTCGATCAGCGGCCCGCCTCCCGCCGACTGTCGGTGGCGCGCGGTGTCCTCGCCGCCGTTGTCGGTCCGATGGCGGACCACCACGCCGATGAGATGACGGCGCTCCAGCACCACCCCGAGCGCCCGTGCCCGCAGGGCCACCTCGTCCACCGGCCAGGAGTGGTCGAGCAGAGCGGTGAGCAGGGTCCGGTGAAGCTGACGTTCCAGCCCTTCGGCGTCCCGTCGGATCAGCCGGCCGAGGGCGAGCGTGGACGCCGCCCGCTCCACGAGGATGGTCAGCCTGGTCGGCGGCGCCGAGGACGAGCCGCCGCGCCCGGCGGGGGCCGCGACGGCCCGCCCAAGGTCCAGCACCGGGACCGACCGCCCGTCGACCGACGCCGGCAACGGCTGCCCACCGGCCAGGTCACCACCGGGCGGCCAGCGGAGCAACAACCGGCCCCAGTCCTGCCCTCGGGCACCCACCATGGTGACCAGCCAGCCCCGGTCCGGGTCGTACGCCGTGCGGCCCTCGGGCCGGATCCGCCGTGAGTGCTGCTCCCACCCGTCCAGCAGCAGCTCGGCGTTCTCCCCCGCCGGGTCGTACGCCAGCACCTGGCGGGACAGGTTCTCCAACACCACCGGGCAGCCGGACAGCTCGGCGGCCTGCCGGACCACCTCCCCCGGGTCGGCGCCCTCCACCGACAGCTCGGTGAACCGCTGGTGGATCTCCTCGGTGGCCCGCAGCTCGGTGAGCTGGGCGTCCACGATCAGGGCGTGCACCGCCTCGGTGATCCGCACGAACGGGGTGGCCCGGCGCAGCTCCACCAACGGCAGCCCGTGCCGTTCGGCGGCGGCCACCATCACCCGGGGTACGCCGTCGAGGTAACGCCGGCCCAACTCGACCACCAGCCCGGAGACACCGACGCCGGCCAGGTCACCGATGAAGGCCCGCAGCCCGGCGTCGTCGCTCGGCAGTCCGATACCCGTGGTGAGGACCAGCTCGCCGCCACCGAGCAGGGTGGCGATGTCGGGTACCTCGGCGACGTGCACCCAGCGCACCCGACGGTCCAGCCCGGCCTCCGCCGCGACCAGGCGTGGCGCGCCGTGGCGGACCGGGTCCAGGGCGAGGACCTCACGCACGGTAGGGAACACCCGCGACACGCTACCGTCCGTGACCCGGGGGGATGCTCGACGGTGCCGCAACGGCTGCCGGGGTCTCCCGGCAGCCGCTCAGAGCGGGTCGTCGCGGCCCAGCTCCCAACAGGCCACGGCGGTGGCGGCGGCGACGTTCAGCGAGTCCACGCCACGTCGCATCGGGATCACCACCCGTGCGTCGCTGGCGGCCATCGCCGCGCCGGTCAGCCCGGCACCCTCGGCACCGAGCAGCAGCGCGGCCCGGGACCGCTGGGCCGGGTCCAGCCGCTGGATGGGCACCGCGTCGGGCGCGGGCGTCATCGCCAGCACGGTGAACCCGGCGGCCCGCACGTCGGCCAGCGCCGTCGGCCACGGTTCCAGCTTCGCGTACGGCACGGCGAAGACCTCACCCATGCTGACCCGTACGCTGCGCCGGTAGAGCGGATCGGCGCAGGTCGGCGAGAGCAGCACGGCGTCCACCCCCAGCCCCGCCACCGCCCGGAAGATCGCACCCAGGTTCGTATGGTTGTTGACGTCCTCGAGGATCACCACCCGACCGGCGGTGGCGAGCACCTCCGCGGCGGTCGGCAGCGGCTTGCGCCGGAACGAGGCGAGCACCCCCCGGTGCACGTGGAATCCGGTCGCCTCGCGCAGCACGTCGGGGGTGGCGGCGTACACCGGGGCGTCGCCGGTGTCGAGGTCGGCCAGCTGGTCGACCCGCTTGGCGTCGACCAGGAAGGACCGGGCCGGGTAGCCGGCCCGCAGCGCCCGCCGCAGCACCAGCTCACCCTCGGCGATGAACAGGCCGTGCGGCGGCTCCCAGCGGGTACGCAGCTCGACGTCGGTAAGCGCCCGGTAGTCGGCGATCCGCTCGTCGCCGGGCTCGGTGATCAGGTGGACGGGCACCCGCCGATTCTGCCGGACCCCCCGACACCCGACATCGCAGGTGCCCACGGTACGCCGGCACCTGCGATGTGATCGTCCGGCAGAATCGGCGGGAGGATTACTTCATGGTGGCGATCTGGATCAGGTTGCCGCAGGTGTCGTCGAGCACGGCGGTGACCACCGGGCCCATGTCGGTCGCCTCCTGGGTGAACTCGACGCCCAGTCCCTTGAGTCGCTCGACCTCGGCATACACGTCGTCGACGACGAACGAGGTGACCGGAATGCCGTCGGCGACCAGGGCCTGTCGGTACGGACCCACCGCCGGGTGGCCGGCCGGTTCCAGCAGCAGCTCGACGCCGTCGGGGTCGGCCGGTGAGACGACGGTGAGCCAGCGGTACTCGCCGGCGGGCATGTCGGTCTTCTTGGTGAACCCCAGCTTCTCGGTGTAGAAGGCGAGCGCCTTGGCCTGGTCGTCGACGAACACGCTTGTGACGTGGATACGGATCACGTGTCTGGTGCCTCTCGGTCGATGGGCCACCGCTCGACGATCGAACGCAGCGGGCTCGTGTCGATGTGGTGGAACTTGTACCGGCCTTGTCGCCGGGTGCGGACCAGGCCGGCCTGTTCGAGCACCGCGAGGTGCTGTGAGATGGCCTGGCGCGAGGAGGTCAGGCTGTGTTTCATGGTCAGTCGGCCGCAGATCTCGAAGAGCGTCTGACCGTCCCGGTCGACCAACTCGTCCAGGATCGTGCGGCGCGTCGCGTCACCGATGGCCTTGAACAGGTCAGGGTCTGCGTCCACGACACAATTATAGGCAAGTGGCTACTTGCCTGTCAAGCCGACCCGCCGACGATGATCCAGCGGGGTGGGACGTGGTCGGTGAGCCAGACACCGTTGACGGCCCGGTAGAAGACGAACCCGTGGCGGTGCATGCCGGCCGCGTCCACGGTCAGCACGACCGGGTCACCACGCCGGGCACCGACCGTGGCGGCGGTCTCCCGGTCCACCGACAGGTGGACGTGGGTACGGCCACGTGGTCGCAGTCCCTCGGCACGGATGCCGGGCAGGTGGCGAGCCACCGTGCCGTGATGGAGGAGCGACGGCGGCACGACGGGCTCGAGGCGCAGGTCGACAGCGATCGAGTGGCCCTGCGCGGCCCGGATCCGCCCGGCGTGCAGCTCGAAACGCTGCTTGTCGGTGCCGGCGACCAGCTCGGTCAGCACCTGCCGGGTGACCGGACGGCCGTGCCGGGCGAGCGCGGCGAGCAGCACCTCCACCTCGACCCACCCGCCCTCATCCAGGGCGATGTCGACGGCGTCCGGGTGGTGTCGGAGCACGTACGCGAGGAACCTGCTGGCGGAGGTGAGCCGGTCGGTCACGGGCCGGTGCCGAACTGGTCGAGCAGGTCCTGCACCACGGCCCGTCGAGGTGGCCGCCAGGTGGCCCAGTACCGGATCTCCGGCAGGCCGTGGATCGGGACCGCACATAGACCGTCGGGAAGCCCGACACAGCCGTTGACCACGGTGGCTCCGACCCCCAACGCGGCGAGGTGCACCAGCAGGTCCCACCCGTCGACCTCGGCGGCGACCTGCCAGCGCACACCCGCGTCGAGCAGGGCGCGGTCCAGCGCCCTGCGGTGCGGGCGCCCGGCCGGGGGTACGACGAGATCCAGGCCATCGAGATCGCCGAGCCGGACCTGCCGGCGCGCGGCGAGCGGGTGCCCGTCACCGAGGACGAGTACCTGTCGATAGGCGGCGATCTGCCTCGCCTCGATCTGCCGGCCGGGCGGATCGTGGGCGACCACGGCCAGATCGGCCCGCCCGCTGGTGACGGCGGTGAGGGCCGCGTCCCGGTCCGCGGTGATCACGTGTACCCGCCGCCCCTGGCGCCCGACGCGCTGGATCGGTTCGCCGATCACCCACCGCAGCGCACCCCGCCCGGCCGCGATGGTCAGCGTCGGCGCGGACTCGTCGTGCAGCTCCCGCAGGAACTCCTCGGCCCGTCGGCGGGAGTCCAGCGCGTACGCGGCAAGACGTTCACCCGCGGCCGTCAGCGTCAGCCGGCGACCGTCGCGTTCGTACAGCTCGACGCCGAGCGCGGCGGCCAGCTTCCGGATCTTCACGTGCAGGGAGGGCTGGCTGATGTGCAGCTCCTGCGCGGCGGTGGTGAAGTTGCGGTGCTCGGCGAAGACCGCGAACGAGCGCACCGCGTCGGCTTCCAGCAGGTCTCGCTCATCCATAGCTCTGAACTATAGAGGCGATGCCAAACAATAGTTCCACCTCGGGCCAGCGCGTCGCATTCTGAGTCCCATGACGGATACCCATCCTCGGCTCGGCATCGACATCGGCCGGGTCATCATCGACGGCCCCGCCCACCCGGGCGGCGGCGACACCGCCTTTTTCAGCGGGGACGAGGCGACCATGCTGGCCACCCCCGAGGTGCCCGGTGCCGTCGAGACCATCGCCCGCCTCGTCCCCCAGTTCGGCGGCCGGGTGTGGCTGGTCTCCAAGTGCGGCCCGCGCGTCCAGGCCCGTACCCTGCGCTGGCTCGCCGCCCACGACTTCCACCGACGCAGCGGCATACCCCACGACCACGTCCGGTTCTGCCGCGCGCGGGCCGACAAGCGGGCCCACTGCCTCGACCTGGCGCTCACCCACTTCGTCGACGACCATCGCGAGGTGCACGCCGCCATCCGGGGCGCCGTCGCCCACCAGTACTTCTTCGGACCCCAGCGCCGATCGGTGCCCGCCTACGGCCGGCCCACGCCCACCTGGGCCGATGCCGAGCGCCACATCGTCGCTTCGCTGCGCACCGCGAGCCCGGCCCGCCCCTGAGAAACCGCCTGCGCGTCAGGTCGGCGGGTCGACCGCAGGCCGACGGCGCGCCCAGGCGAGGAACCGGTCGAACAGCACCCCCGGCTCGGGAGCGTCGTGGGCGTCGAGGTGGTACAGGTCGCGCATGGCCTCGTACATCAGGCCGGCCAGGTAGATCGACAGCCCGGGGCGGTCGGCGTCGTACTCCGTCCGCAGGCGCAGTCGCGCCAGGCCGCACGGCCACGGCTGCCCGCAGGCCCGGCAGCACCACATCGGTCGCAGCGGTTTGTGCGGGGCCTCGCCGCTGCCCGCACCGACGCGCCGGCTGGCCGCCGTCCGGCCGCCACGCTCGCGGGTTGCGGCATGTTGCGCCTTCCGGCTCCGCTGATAGCCCGAGATGCCGCAACCCGCCAGCGCAACCCGCCAGCGCGAACCGGCGAACCACGAGCATGAAGCGCATGTACGAACCCGCGAACCGGAGCCCACAGACCCGAGCCGCGACGCTGGCCATCCGATGAGCGGCCATGCTCGCGAGATACGGCATGTTGCGCCTTCCCGCTCCGCTGAAACCCCAAGATGCCGCAACCCGCGATCACACACGCGACCCGCGACACGCGACACGCGAGCACAGCCGCAACCCGCGAGCACGTCCGCCGCGCGCACAGCACGTCCGCCGCGCGCACAGCACGTCCGCCGCGCGCACAGCACGTCCGCCGCGCGCACAGCACGTCCGCCGCGCGCACAGCACGTCCGTCGCGCGCGCAGCGCGTCCGTCGCGCCGTTGCGCCCAGGCAGCGCGGCGGTCAGCGGGCGGTCAGGGTGGTGGTCAGGCGCGACAGGACGCGGTGGGCGTGCTCGGCCGCCGGGTCACCGAGATCGTCGAGAATCTGCGCCGCTCGTCGCCAGGCGTCGACGGCCCGGGTGACGTCGCCCGTCGCCTCGCGCGCCTCACCGAGCCGCTGCAGGGTCTCGGCCTCGTGGTAGCGGTCCGCGGACTCCCGGAACAGCGCGATGGCCTCCTCGTAGCGGTCGGCCGCCCGATCGTGCTCGCCCAGCCGGGCGTGGGCGAAACCCAGGCTGTCCAGCGTCGCCGCCTGGCCGTTGTGGTCGCCGCTGGCCCGTTGCTGGGCGAGCGCCTCGGTGCAGCTCTCGATCGCCCGTGGGTAGTCCCCGGTGGCGGCGTAGAGCCAGCCGACCGCGTTCAGGGCCCGGGCTTCCCCGGCACGGTTGCCGACCGACCGGTACAGCCGCAGCGCTTCCTGACCGTGGCGCAGCCCTTCCTCGGGTCGCCCCCGCATGTAGCAGACCTCGGCGTGGTTGTGCAGCGTCAGCGCCTGGCCGGTCGGGTCGTCGAGTTGCCGGTGCAACTCCAGGGCGCGCAGCAGCCGCTTCTCCGCGGCGTCGAGGTCGCCGAGGCGGGTCTCCGCGCGGGACAGCAGGCGGTTCGCCACGGCCTGACCGGCGAGGTCGTCGACGCGTTCGGCCGCGGCGAGGGCGACCTGTTGGGCCGCGCGCTGATCCTGCCAGAGACCGCGCGGGGCGAAGAACGTGGTCAGCGCCCAGGCCAACTGCCAGGCGTACGCCTCGAAGCCGGTCTCCGCGGCCTGGCGCACCGCCCGCAGCAGCACCTGGTGCTCCGCCGCGAACCAGCCGAGCGCCGCATCGTGGTCCTCCGACGGCGACCTGACGTTCGACGGCACCGCGGGGACCGGGTCGATCGCCGGCCACTGTGGCTGGAGCAGCACCGCCGCCGGGTAGGAGCTGTGCAGGTAGTAGTCGAACAGCCGGTGACGGGCCTCCCGCGACTCGTCGGCCTCCCCGGTCGATCGGGTCAGTTCGGCCGCGTACGCCCGGAGCAGGTCGTGGAAGGCGTACCGGCCGGGCAGGTGCTCGGCCAGCAGGTGCAGCCGGGTCAGCTCCCGCAACGACGACCCGACGCTCGCCGGGGTCTCCCCGGTGAGCGCCGCCGCGGCCTCGGCGGTCAGATCCGGGCCGGGGTGTAACCCCAGCAGGCGGAACAGGCGGGCCGCCGGCCGGCTCAGCGCCAGGTAGGACCAGGAGAAGACGGCTCGTACGTCGCCGTCGGCCAGCGCGTCGAGCATCGCCTCGTCGGGGCGCAGGCTGGCGGCGAAGGCGTCGAGCGGGAAGCCTGGGTGCAACGCCATTCGCGCCGCCACGATCGACAACGCGAGTGGCAGCCGGCCGGTCGAGTCGATGATGTCCGCCGCGGCGGTCGGCTCGGCGGCCAGCCGGTGGGCGCCGAGCCGACTGGCGAGCAGACTCATCGACTCGGTGCTGGTGAGCACGTTCAGCCGGATCGGGTGCGCGCCTTCCGCCGCGATCAGCCCGGACAGTTCGTCCCGGCTGGTCACCACGACCACGCAGCCGCCGGCACCGGGCAGCAGCGGCCGGACCTGCGCCGTGTCGCGCGCGTTGTCGAGCACCAGCAGCATGCGACGGTCGGCCAGCAGGCTGCGATGCAGTCCGACGCGGGCCTCCAGGCTGGCCGGTATGCCGGTGGTCGGCACGCCGAGCGCCTCGAGGAAGCCGCGCAGGGCGTCGCTCGGATCGACGACATCGGCCTCGTCGTAGCCGCGGAGATTGACGTAGAGCTGACCTTCGGGAAACCAGCCGGCGGCCCGGTGCGCCCAGTGCAGGGCGAGCGCGGTCTTGCCGACCCCGGCCATCCCGGAGATCGTGAAGATGGCCACCGCCGTCCGCTTCGCCGATTCCGGGTGACGACCGGAGTCGAGGATCTCCAGTTCGGCGCAGCGGCCGACGAAACCCGGTACCGCCAGCGGCAGTTGCTGTGGTCGTTCCCCCGCCGGCCCGGCCAGGTCGGGGTCGGCGGCGTGGATGAAGTGGACCCGGTCGGCGGCGGACAGGTTGAACGCTTCGGCGAGCAACCGGACGGTCGAGGCGCGCGGACGGGCCACCCGCCCGCTCTCCACGTCCCGGATGCTGCGTACGGCCAGGCCGGTGGCGGCCGCGACATCCTCCTGGGTCAACCCGAGCCGTCGCCGGTGGGCCGTCACCATCTGACTAAACCGGGCCATGCCCATCCACTCATGGCTTATCGGTCCGAAGTGGACCGGTCGGCCTCTCGACGGGGAAATGGATGTCCGGTGATGGTTTCTACTGGATGGCGTTGCCGTTGTCGAGCCGTGGCCCGACGGCCGGGATGGCGTGCGGGCAGCCCGGGTCGTCAGGAGTTGAGCATGCTGTCGGTCAGGTTCTCCGCCACCGCGTCCAGGCTCACCGGCGGCGCGGCCCACCGGTCGATCGCCTCGGCCGCGGTGTGGGTGACCCCGACCCGCCAGTGCTCGCGCAGCCACCGTCCGGCCCGTGGGTCGCCCGGCCAGTCCGGACCGATCTCGTGCGCGAGGAGCTCGGCGAGGGAGGTGCCGAACTCCCAGGAGCGCAGCCGGGTGGCGCTGACGAAATCGCCGCAGAGCACGTCCAGGTACTCGATCGGTCCGGGTCGCGCGCCGAGGTGCTCGGCCGCCAACTGGTCGTACCGGGACCGCAGTTCCGCCGGGGCAGCCGGACGGCGGGCGGCGTCGACGGCGAAGAGCAGCCGGACGCACTGGGCGCGGGTGACGATCAACAGTCGTTGTGCGGTGTCGTGGCCCAGGGCCGCCGCGGTGCGTGCGGGGAAAGACCGGTGGAGCCAGCCGTGATGCAGGAACATGTTCTCGGTGACCACGCCCCAGCCCTCGACCAGTCCCTCGTCGCCCATCCGGCGGCCGTCGACCGGCAGTTCCGGGCCGGTGTACGCGAAGTGCAGCGCATGCCCGACCTCGTGGAACAGCGGTCGGCAGTCGCCCACGCCGCCGGCGGCCGACACGGCGACGACGATGTCGTCGGGCACCCGCACCGGCAGGCAGTACGCGCCGGGCACCTTGCCGGGGCGGGCGTCCAGGTCGAGCCGGATCCGCGGGGTGAACTCCAGCCCCAGCTCGCCGACCAGGGCGTGCAGCAGCGGCAGGCAGGTCGCCAGGTCCACCGGGTCGGCGAAGGTGGTGCGCGCCGCGCCGATGAGCTGGGCGACCGTGAAGGAGCCGGCGGCGAACAGGGGACGCCAGATCGACTCGTACCGTGCCCGGGTCGCGTCGAGGAATCCCCGCGCCTCGCGCTCCAGCCGACCGAGGTCGTGCCGCTGCACCCGGTCGGCGTAGTCGATCAGATCCCGGTAGCCGGCCGCGGTGACGACGGCCAGCCGCCGCTGTTGCGCCTCCAGCCACAGCGGAGCGACCTCGCGGTCGTACAGCTCGTACAGCTCGTGCAGGTGGTGTCGCGGGGCCGTGGCGTCGCGTGCCGCGAGACGTCGAGCGCGGGCGAGATCGACGTGTGCGCCGCTGGCGTCGGTGACGGTGACTGCTTTCTCCCGCTCGGCGATGCGGGCGTGCAGCCGAGTGGTCTCCGCCTCGATCAGCGCCTGGAGCACCAGAGCGACGAAGGGGCGCCCGGCATCCTCCGCGATGCCGGCGGCCCGCAACGCGTCGACCGTCTCCGACCGGAACACCTCCGGCCACGCCGCGTGGATCTTCGCTGGCTCGAACGTGGTGGCCTCGCCGAGGCAGTACCGCGCCTCGGCGGCGGCGAGCGTGTCCAGGATCGTGGCCACCGGGGGCCGCAGCGACTCGATCAGGGGGTGGGTACTCATCGGGATGGCCCTTCTGCTTGCGCCCGCCGCGACAGCATCGCGATCGCCACCGCGACCGGCACACCGGCCAGCATCAGTAGCTTGTAGGCGTCGACGTGGATCGGGCCGTACGAGGCGGCGCCGAGGGTGGCGGTCGCGGCCAGCACCGCGCCGCCGGCCGCCGAGTAGAGCTGAAGCTTGGACGAGGCGATCACGTCGCGCAGCGTGAACATCGCGCGGGAGTGGTGGTCCGGCACCGCGTCGTACCAGGTGGTCAGGTTGGCGTTGCCGTAGCCGGCGGCGCAGACCGCGGACACGACGACGATGCCGGCGAAGCAGGCGACGCTCGCCCCGCTCGCCGTGCCCTCGGTCGTCGGCACGAAGACCCACAGCAGGCGGGTGAGCACCGTCCCGGCCATGGTGTAGACGATGAGGCGGTACGTGCCGAGCCGGTGCGCGGCCCGACTCCAGACCAGCAGGCTGATCGGCGCGGCCAGTCCGCGTACCGCGAGGATCACCGCCACGGTGCCGGCGGGGATGCCGAGGTGCAGCACGGCGTAGATCGCCAGCAGCGGCGTCACCAGCACCGTGTCGAGTAGGAAGATGACGCTGAGCCGACGGAGCGGGCCGTCGGCGACCAGGCCGGTGGCGGCGGCGCGCAGCTCGCCGAGGGCCTGCGGGTGCGCGCCGCCCGGCACCGGCGTGCGTGGCATGCGGCCCAGCGTCGTGATCGACACGATCAGCAGCACCGCAAGCACCCCGAGGAGGATGCGGTACTCGTTGCGGTCGACGACGGCGCCCGCAAGCAGGCCGAAGCCGAGCAGCAGCACCACGTTCAGGATCTGGGTGGCGAACTGCATCCGGGCGACGAACCGTGGTCGACGACCGGGTGACACCAGTGCCCGCATCCACGGGTGCCACGCCACACCCCAGCTGACCGAGATCGCCACCTCGATGGCGAGCAGCACCGCCACGAACGCCGCGAACACGGCCGCTGTCCCCCACCGGCTCAGCTCCGGCACCGCGGCCAGCAGCACCAGCAGGAGCAGCACGCCCGCGTATCCGAGCCGCATCGTCCGTCGGAAACCGAGACGCCGGGGCAGCCGCACCGCGAGCAGCTGCGCGGGCACGCTCAGCACCAGCAACCCCAACGCCGTGCCGACCTGCGCCGGCGTGAGGCCGAGTGTCTGCACGCCGTACAGCTGGACGAGGTCCGCGCTGAGTCGTCCGGTGGCGAAACAGAGCGGGACGATGACCATGTTCGCCACGATGGCGAGGCGTTCGACGCGCGGCTCGCTCGGCGGGGTGACGTTGGCCGGGGTGGACGTGCCGCCGGTCAGGTCCGCCCGAGAACCGACGGCAGGTAGCTTCGCGTCAACCATTGATAGAGTTCCATATCCCGGGTGTTCGCGGCACGGAAGATGTCGATGGCCTCGGGCGGCAGCAGCCGGTGGTCGCCACGGTCGCCGCTGTTCAGGTGGAACGTGGCCGGCCGTTTCCAGGACAACATCTCGCCGAGCCGGGCCTGGCACTCGGCGAACCGCTCGACCGTACCGACGAAGGCGAAGTGTTCCTCGACGGCCTTCTTCGCCAGCGCCAGGTCGTCGTCGGTGGTCTCGACGTTCGTCGTGCCGGACAGGAAGCGCACCTGGTCGTCACGGAACTGCAGCGGCAGCCCGGCCACTCCGTCGGGCAATCCGGCCTGGAGGGCGGCCCAGAGATTGCCGGTGTCGCGCTTGCGGTACGCCCAGTACCAGTAGGAGACGCAACGGTCGACCGGCTCGCGCAGCATGGTGACGTACCGGACCGGTCGACCGATCCTGCGGTGGACGCCGACCGGCAGGTTGAGTGCGATCGCGTCATGGCGGTGCTGGTTCTCGACGATCTCCGAGACGATCTGCCGCACGTCCTCGTCCGGACTGTCGACGGTTTTGGCCCCCGGCCCCCCGTTGCTTCTCCGGCCGGACACGAGGTACTGCCGGAACTGGCCGGGGTAGTTGTTCAGCAACGCCTCGATGATGCTGTTGCCGGCGTTCTTGTTGATGTGGACGTAGCACACCAGCGGGTCCGACGTCACCGTTCTACTCCACGAAGTCGTAGATGTACTCGCCGAACTCGGCGTGGTACCGGTCCTGGGTCTGCTGCCAGGCGTTCGAGAGGTTCGTCCGGTCGGCCGACCCACGGGTGCCGAAGTAGGGAAAGTGGTGGAAGTAGTAACCGAAGATCCGGTCACAATGGGCGAAGTACGCGTGCGTGTCGAGGATGTGCCCGTGCCAGAACTCGTCGATGTCGATGTGCGGCGGTAACAGTTCACCCTCGTACCGACGACGTAGGTACAGCCAGTTCTTGTAGAGCCGCTCGTAGTAGTCCGCACGTGCCGGGCTCCATTCACTGCCCAGTACGTCGCGTCCCTGAGTGAGCCGGTGCTTGAGCGGACCGAAGTCGATGGCGTCGATGTACCGCCGCACCTCGGCGAGGTCGGCGATCCGGTTGGCGGAGGTGTCGTGGGGAACCTCCCAGCGAAGTTCCTCGGCGGGTTTGACGACGATTTCGGTCATGTCGCAGCCAATCTCGATCGGTCGAGCGGATCGTGCGGCGGTGGTCCGGGCCGGCAGCGCCGACCCGGACCACCGGTTCGCGTCAGACAGCCTGGTCGCAGCACATCACGCGGGTCGACGGCTGGCGGACCTCGGCGGCCTCGGCCGAGTCCTCGACCTCGGGGGTGGCCTGCTCGGTGATTTCGGTCTCCACGACCTCAGTGATCTCCGACATTGCGCTCTCCCTTCCTGTTGCCCGCACCGAGGTCGCTGACCGGTCGGCACGAACAGGTGTTGGATGGCCCGTTGCGAGAGGGTCCCGTTGACAGAAATGTCACCCGCAGCGGTTACCAGGAACGCTATTTGCACGCCCTGGGGTCATCCAGGAGATTGACCGGCAGTTGACCGGCAGGTCCCGGTTGGACCGCAGCGTGCGGGAGCGGTCACGCGGTACCGGGCCAGGGCCAGGGCCAGGGCCAGGGCCGGCCGGCGTGATGCTGGCGGCGACTACACCGCCTGGGATCGGGTGGTCGTCAGACCCAACCAGGTTGCGAGAGCCTCGATCTCGGCGTCGACCTCGGCGGTCATCGCCCGGGTGAAGGGGACGTCCTCGTGCAGGGCGTTGACGACGAGGACGCCCGCCTTGCGGTCGGCGGTCGCGTCGAGCTTGCCGACAAGCCGGTCATGATGGAGTACGGGCAGGGCGAAGTAGCCCCACCGACGCTTGTCCCGAGGCTTGTACATCTCCAGGAGATACTCGTAGCCGAACAACTGCTCCGTGCGTACCCGGTCGTGGATCAGCCGGTCGAACGGCGACAGCAGCGCGGTGCGCCCCTCGAACGGCAGCCCGAGGTACGCCGGGTCGACCCGCCAGGTCCCGGGCACGCCCTCGACCACGGCCTCCTCCCCCGCGGCACCGACGAACGGCGACTCACCCGGGGTCAGCGTGCCACCGGACCGGGCGATGCCCAACGCGGCGAGCCGGCACTCGTCGCGCCGCCGGGCCGCCTCGTCCGGATCGAGGTCGGGCAGTTCGACCGGGTACACCCGCTCGGGCAGATCCCAGTAGCGCTGCCGCCCCTTACGGCCGGCGATCGCCACCTGGCCATGTCGCGCCAGCAGTTCGAGCATCTTGGTGACGTTGCGGTTGTTGGTCCAGCCGCTCGACGGCCAGGGCACCACGCTGGTGTCCGGAATATCCCGGGACAACAGTGGTCCGTTCGCCGCCAGCGCCGCCAGAATGTCCCGGCGGAACGACGCGTTCTGCTCCAACCAGGCTCGGGCGGACGGATGGGTCACGGCGCGGGCCTCGGCGATCACGGCCGGCAGGTCACCCGGTGTCCGGATGTAGGCGACGGTTTCGACCAGGCTGCGCTCGACCTCGATCGCCCTGGTCAGGTGCGCGGGATCGTAGGCCGGACCAAGCCGGCTCCACAGCACGAGATCGGCGCTGGGCGCGATGGCCGCCGTCGGGTCGAGCTGCAGAATCGTGAGACGCTCGACGACCTCCACCAGGTCACTCGGGCGCGGCGCGGCGAGCAACTGGGCCCGGATCGCGATCCGCCGGGCCTCGTCCCGCGTCAGTCGATGAACGACCATGCCGCCGACCCTACCCAGCGGAGCGTCGCCGGGTGGGACGCGACCGCCCCGCGCGGTGGCCACCCCAGCCGGGCACGACGGGCCGCATGACCATCGGCACTGGGCCCGCCGCCGGCTCGACGGGTGTACTGAGCCGACGGGGATTCCGGCCCGCCTCGGGAAGAAGGCTCGCGTGACCTTGTGGATGGGTGCCGCCGGTGCCGCGCTGTTCGTGCTGGTGTTCCTCGTCGACGGCGGGAGCCGGCCGGACTACTCACCGGTGCGTCATCCGGTCAGTGCCCTGGCGCTGGGCCGACGAGGCTGGGTCCAGACAACCAACTTCATCGTCTCCGGCACCGCGATCACCGTGGCCTCGCTCGGACTGGTCGTCGCGGGTCCGAGCGTCCTGATCGGTGTGGTCCTCACGGTGTTCGGGCTCGGCCTCGTCGCGTCCGGGGTGTTCCGGATGGATCCGATGCTCGGCTACCCGCCGGGCGCTCCGACCGGGATACCGGAGCAACACAGCACTGCGCATCGGCGCCACGATCTCGCCGGGGCCGTCGTCTTCCTGTCCCTGCCGGTCGCCGCGGCAGCCGGTGCGTTCACCCTGCCCGGGATGGCCTGGAGAGTCGTCTCAGGTGGTCTCGCCCTCGCCCTGTTCATCGGGTTCGGCTGGTTCGGCAGGGCGTGGGAGCAGACCTCGCCGCGCCTCGGCCTCATCCAGCGCGCCGTCATCGTCACCGGGTGGGGCTGGCTCGTCGCACTCTTCGTCTGGCTGGCCCTGCGGCCAGGCTGACCGGAACATGTCCCGATTGGGTGGTTTCGTTCTGGTCGGGCCGGGGATGCCGGGCCACTCCGTTCGCAGCCCGACCCGGAAAGGCGCACCGATGAGCGCAGACCACGTCGGCACGCTCGTGCCGGCCGACCCGTGGCCGCTGCCCCGCGACGCCACGGTCGCGGACCACATCGTGCAGCGGCTCGCCTGCTGGGGCGTACGCCGCTACTTCGGCTTCCCCGGCGACGGCATCAACGGGATGACCTCGGCCCTGCAACGCACCACCGAGCAGACGCAGTTCGTCCAGGTGCGGCACGAGGAGACCGCCGGGTTCGCCGCCTCGGCACACGTCAAGTACGGCGGTGGGCCGCTCGGTGCGGTGCTGGTGACCAGCGGTCCCGGCGCCATCCACGCGCTCAACGGTCTCTACGACGCGAAACTGGATCACCAGCCGGTGGTCGCCCTGGTCGGGCACACCGCGCTCACCGCCGAGGGCGGCGGCTACTACCAGGAGGTGGACCTGCTCGCCCTCTACAAGGACGTGGCGGCGGCGTTCCTGGCCCAACTCGACCACCCGTCCCAGGTACGCCACCTGGTGGACCGGGCGTGCCGGACGGCGCTGGCCCGGCGTACCGTCACCGCCCTGGTGCTGCCGCTCGACGTGCAGGACCTGCCGGCGGTGCCCGACCCGCCGCACGCGCACGGCTTTTACCACACCAGCAGCGTGCCGAGCAGCGGCCCGACCGTGCCGCCGGAAGCGGACATCCGGCACGCCGCCGAGGTGCTGGGCAGCGGCGAGCGGGTGGCCATGCTGGTCGGTCAGGGTGCGCTCGGCGCCGAGATCGAGGTACGCGAGATCGCCCACCGCCTTGGCGCGGGCGTGGCGACGGCGCTGCTCGGGTTCACCACCGTGGACCACCGGGAGCCGTGGGTGACCGGCGCCATCGGACTGCTCGGCACCCGACCCAGTTGGCAGTTGATGAACCAGTGCGACCGGCTGCTCATCGTCGGCAGCAACATGCCGTACTCGGAGTTCTACCCGCCACCCGGGCAGGCGCGGGCGGTGCAGATCGACCATGACGGCACCCAGCTCGGTCTTCGCTACCCGACGGAGGTGAACCTCACCGGTGATGCCGCACCGACCCTGCGGGCGCTGCTGGCCGCACTCGGCCCGGGACCGGGGCCGACCCGCTGGCGGGAGACCATCGCCGGGGCCACCGCCGCATGGCGGCAGTCACAGCGGCAACTGGCCGAGCAGGACGCCCAACCGGTCAACCCGCAGTTGCTCTTCGCCAGGCTCAGCGAACGCCTGCCCGACGACGTGATGATCGCCGTCGACTGCGGCACGACCACCGCCTGGTACGCCCGGCACGTCAAGGTGCGTCCGGGGATGCTGGCCAGCCTGTCGGGCACCCTGCTGTCCATGGGCGGTGCCATGCCGTACGCCCTGGCGGCCAAGTTCGCCCACCCGGACCGCCCGCTGGTGGCCCTGATCGGCGACGGCGCGATGCAGATGAACGGGGTCAACGAGCTGATCACGGTGGCGAAGTACTGGCAGGGTTGGGCCGATCCCCGGTTCGTGGTGCTGGTGCTCAACAACCGGGATCTGGCCTTCGTCAGCTGGGAGCAGCGCTCCACCGAGGGCACCCCGATGTTCCCGGACAGTCAGCAACTGCCCGACATCGCGTACCACCGCTGGGGTGAGGTGCTGGGCCTGCGCGGCGAGTTGGTCGACCACCCGGATCAGGTGGCCGACGTCTGGGACCGGGCCCTGCGCGCCGATCGCCCCACGGTGATCAACGCGCTGGTCGACCCCGCCGAGCTGATGATGCCCCCACACTTCACCGCCGAACAGGCCCGCAAGACCGCCGCCGCGATGCTGCGCGGCGACACCGACTGGGCCGGCATCATTCGCCGCGGCATCCCCAGCGTCGTCACCACCTACCGCCCCCGCCGCCCCTGACCCCACCCCCACCCCACCCCCACCCCGCCTCACCCGCTTCGCTCTGTTGATCATGAGGTTAGCGGCACTCACAGAGATCGAACTTGCCGCCAACCTCATGATCAACGGGGGGGTCATCGGGGTGGGGTCATCGGGGTGGGTGGGTTAGCCGCGGTTTTGGAGCCAGCGGCGGAAGTCGGTCAGGGGGTTGTCGGGGGTGCGGCGGGGGTCGGGGAGCGGGTCGCGTTCGACCGGGCGGCGCGGGGTGCCGACGAGTTCGCGGCTGGGCGGGGTGAACGCCTGTGCCGGCTGGCCCTCGACCGCCGTGCCGATGATCCGGGCTACCGCGTCGATCACCCGGGCCTGCACGGCGGCGCCGACGGAGTCGGTCGGATCGTCCGGGTTGGCGGCGATACCGGCGACCGCGACCTGCGGGGTGTACCCGACGAAGCTCTCCGTGGCGGCCTGGTCGGAGCTGCCGGTCTTGCCGGCCACCGGGCGGCCGTCGAGGATCCGGTTCACGGCGGTTGCCGTGCCGCCGTTGCACTGCCCGAAGGCGGACTGCTGACCCACCGGGCAGCGCGCCGCATCGGTGGCGGCGCGGGCCACGTCGGGGTCGAGCACCTCGCGACAGTCCGGCTCGCCGACGGGCAGCCGCTGACCGTCCGGCGCGGTCACCGACACCACCGGCAGCGGCGAGCAGTACGTCCCCTCGGCCGCCACCGTGGCGTACGCGTTGGCCAGGTCGAGTGGGGTGGTGGCGGCCACTCCCAGGGTGAACGCGCCCCAGTCGGCCGCGTCGTTCTCGGCGAAGTCGGCGTCGGACTCGGCGCGGAAGGTGATGCCCAGCCGCTGGGCCATCTCGACCACCTTCTCCGGTCCGACCTGCTCGGCCAGCCAGACGAAGTAGGTGTTGACCGAACGGCCGAAGCCGTCCCACATCATCCGGTAGCCGTCCATCCACTCCGGGTTGGCGTTGGCCGGGCACCAGCGGCCGTCGCAACTGCCCTCCCCCTCGGCGGCGTACCGGGTGGGCAGCCGGCTGGGCGCGTCGAAGCCGGTGGACAGGGTCCGGCCGGACTCCAGCGCGGCGAGCATGGTGAACAACTTGAACGTGGAGCCGGCCTGGTAGCCGGCGACACCGGCACCACCGGAAATCAACGGGTTGACGGTGTTCGGGTAGTTGACCTGCCCGTCAGGGTTGCTGTCGAGGCTGTAGTGCCGGTTGACCGCCATCGCCAGGACGCGACCGGTGCCCGGCTCGACGGCGGCGATCGGCACGGCCCGCGGGTTGTCGTAGCCGTAGATGCCGGTGGCCTGGCGCTGCGCGGTGGCCTGGGTCTGCGGGTCCAGCGTGGTGACCACGCGGTAGCCGCCGCGTCGTAGTGCCTGCTCCCGCTCCTCCACGGTGTCGCCGAACCCCGGCTGGGCGACCCACCAGCGGCGCAGGTAGTCGCAGAAGAAGCCCCAGCCGTCACGCCCGCTGGTGGTGGCGGCGCAGCCGTTGGCCTGCTCGCTCGGGTCCAGCGTCAACTTCTCGGCCCGGGCCTCGGCGGCCTGATCGGCGGTGATCGCCCCGGTCTCGACCATGGAGTCCAGCACGTACCCCCGACGCTCCAACGCCGCGTCGACGTCGCCGTCGATCGGGCTGTACGCCTCCGGCGACTGCACCAGGCCGGCGAGCAGGGCCGCCTCGGCGAGGGTCAGGTCGGCCGGTGCCTTGGAGAAGTAGCGCTGGCTCGCGGCGGCCACCCCGTACGCCCCGGAGCCGAAGTACGCGATGTTGAGGTAGCGGTTGAGGATCTCGTCCTTGCCGAGGCGCTGCTCCAACGCGTTGGCGTACCGGATCTCCTGGAGCTTGCGCCCGATGGTCGGTTCGGTGGCCGCGGCCCGCTCTTCCGCGGTGCGGCTCGGGTCGGTCTTGAGCACGTTGCGGACGTACTGCATGGTCAGCGTCGAGCCGCCCTGCCCGGTGCCCTCGGTGACGTTGCTGACCACCGCCCGGAGCATGCCGCGCAGGTCGACCCCGCCGTGGTCGTAGAACCGCCGGTCCTCGGCAGCCACGATCGCCTGGCGCATCACCGGCGCGATCTCCGCCAGCGCCACGTCGGTCCGGTTGACGTCGTAGAACGTGGTGATCAACGTCTTGCCGTCGCTGGCGTAGAGGTAGGACCGCTGCGGGGTGGCCGGGGTCCGCAACGCGTCGGGCAACGCGGCGTAGTTGCCGAGTGCCGCCTTCGCGGCGAACCCGAGCAGCAGGTTGCCCGGCAGCGCGGCGACCGCCAGGACCAGGCCGGCGAG
The DNA here is from genome assembly GCF_042898635.1 of Micromonospora sp. NPDC000442. NCBI lineage: Bacteria > Bacillati > Actinomycetota > Actinomycetes > Micromonosporales > Micromonosporaceae > Micromonospora > Micromonospora sp. NPDC000442. Next base: position 44,227 of record NZ_JBIAYZ010000021.1, read on the forward strand.
CACGCCGGCCAGCACGACGGTGAACAGCCGCGACAGCGGCGTAGGGGTGGCCATGGTCCCCAGGATTGCCGCGAAAGCCACCTTCCGGCCACCACAATCGGCCAGTTGTCAGGCAATTCACCGCTATTTGCCAGCCACCGCCGTGCTGCTCAGCCCCCGAAGACCCGATGCCAGCTGATCAAACCCGGCAGCAGGAGCACCGCGCCCACCAGGGACAGCACGGTCGAGACCAGCGGCAACCGGGCACGACGCAACGCGCGGCTCAGATACTCCTGCCGAATCTCCTGTTTCTCTGCCTCACTGAAGTCACGGTCGATGTAGAGGTCCGCCTCCCGCTCCGCCGCCTGGAACAGGTGCGCCGCCCAGGTGGTGAAGGCCGCGGCAACCACCCAGAGCGCCGCGTCCAGCGCCACCTTCGCAGTGGACACCTGCGGGTCCGGTGGCCCCGTCGACACCGACGTCAGCATGTTGATCCCCGCTCCGGCGAAGAGCCCGGCGAGGAAGTTCAGGGTCGACGGGGCCGGGATCGCGACGCTCACCGGCCCGCCTCCGACGGCGCTTCGGGCCAGGGCAGGTCGGGCCAGGCCGTGCCGCAGATCCGCTTGCCCAGTGCCTCGATGCGTTCCAGGAGGTCCACGCTGACGTTGTTGTCGAGCTCGGTGGCGAGGGCGGTTAGCTCTGCCCGGTAACCCAGCAGTTCACGGAGCTTCTCCTGTACCGCCGGCGTCTGCACCGTCCCGTCCCGCTTGGCGATCTGCTCGCGGATGGTGCCTTCGATCTGTTCGACGCCACGCCGCCAGGCACGCAGTTGCTGGGTGGTCAGCGGTACACCGGTCGGCGTCAGGACAGTCTCGGGCAGGACGGGTTGCGTCCGGGGCTCAGCCGGGTCGGGCCGCCCGTGGTTGAGCACCTCGCCGATGAGCTTGAGGCTCTCCATCTGCACGATCCGCCAGACGATGTCGGCCAGTTGCGCGGCCACGAACGGGATCCGCAGCCGCTCCTCCGGGGCGGTCGGCAGCAGGGTCGGGGTCCGCATCGCCCGCAGCACCCGCTGGAACAGGGTCTGGAGGTGGTCGCGGGTGCCGGCGGCGGCTTCCGTGCAGAGCAGGTTCGCCTCCAGCACCTGCGACAGGTCGATCTCGCGACCGGCCACGGTCCACTCCTGCTCCCGACCCATCAGCCAGGTGTGTGCGGTCTCCATCGCCTGGTGCATCGGCGTGCCCGCGCGGACCAGGGCGCTGAGGCACATCGCGGTGGTGGCCTCGTCGCGGTTCCAGGTGCCCGTGCCGCTGCGCCACCAGTTGTCGAACGGCCCGCCCTCGGCCACCCGGCGCAGCAGCCAGTTGCAGGCGTCGCGCACCACCGGATGGTCGACGCGCAGGTTGGCCTGGCACAGACCGAGGACCACCCGGGCAGTCACCCAGGGCACCCGGGCCGGGTAGAAGTTGCCGTCGGCCTCCTGCGCCCGGGCCGCCACCTCCACGAGTTGGTCGATCCGGTCCTGCTTGCGAAAGCGGGCCGGCGCGGAGCCCTCGAAGCCGAGCAGCAGACCGAGCACCCAGTTGCGGTACATCCGGTCGGGGTCCAGCTCGTCAGCGGTCATGCCGGCCAGGTGCGGCGCCCCGCCCAGCAGCGCGTCCTCCTGGGCCATCGACCGCTGGATCTCCTCGAAGTCGGCGAAGTCGGCAGTCACCGCCCCCACCGGTTCGGGAAGCGCACAGCCCGGGTCGTGGTAGCTCCACCGCTCCCGCACCCAGTCGGCGATCGCCTGCCACGCCTCGTCGTGACTGAGCTGATGCAGGGCGCTGGCGGCGAAGACCCCAGCCCCCAGGTTGTCGCTCCAGGTCGAGTCCTCGGCGCTGCGCTGGCTCAACGAACGGCCGAGCCGGGTCAGCGTGTCCCAGGTGGTCACCAGGTAGAGGCTGTCCCGGCGGACCTCGTCGGGCGAGATGAGACTGTCCAGCCGACTCAACGTGGCCTTCATCAGCCGGTCGCCGCCGCGTTGCAGGTGCAGCCAGACGATCCGCTCCGGACGACTCCACCGCCGGTCGGCGTCCCACTGGTTGCGGGCCCGGTTCATGACCAGTTGTGCTCGTCGCCGCGAACCGATCTGGTACGCGCCGTCGATCTGGAACACCAGCCCGGCGTCCCGCAGCTGCTGCAACGGCTCCCGCAGGTGCCCCGCCTCGCGGACCGCCATCTGCAACTCCAGCATGCCCAGGCAGGCCAACCGGTACAGGGCCTCCTGCCGTCCCGTCCCGGTCACCTCGCGGGTGTAGTACTCCTCCAGGTCCGATTCCGTCGGTACCCGGCCCAGAGCGTCGGACAACTCGATCGCGGTGAGCGCGATGTGGGCGTCCTCGCGGGCCAGGGAACGGATCCTCGGCCAGCGCTGTTCATCGATGCCGCTGTCCACCAGGAGTTGGTTGACCAGTTGCCGTCCCTCCGCCAGCACCGGTGTGAGGGCTCGGGCCGGCTCGCCCCGACGCAGGATCTCGGCGGCGGATTTCCAGCTCGTGGCCAGCACCTGCAGGTGCAGACCGAAATCGCTGCGCAGCCGCTCCACGCAGTCGAACAGCTCGTTGCGCACCGGCAGGTTCGCGTGCAGATTTTCCATCACCACGAGGTACGTGCCGGACCGGCTGCGCTCCTGCTCCAGCATTGCCAGCACGATCGACGCCGGCCCGTCCGCCGGGTCGCTGAGATTCAGCCACACCACCCCGTCGCCCTGGGCCAACCGCTGCTCGACGACATTGGCCACCAGCGCCGACTTGCCACAACCGTGGTCACCGACCACGACCACGTCCTGCCCCGCCTCCAGCATCTCGTCGACCTTGATCGAGCTGGGGGTGATCCGATGCAGACGGGCGTAATAGTCCATTGTGGTCTGGTTCGGAAGCTGTGCGTGCCCGACCCGCTTGGGCTGCCACCAGTCGCCGAGCGTCTCTCCCCACTCGACCAGGGCGTAGCTCAGCAGCACCAGCGGGGAGACGCCGACCGACACGGCGGCGACCCGGACCGCCGCTTCGGGAAGCCACACCTGCAACGGCTCACCTGGAGTCTCGACCCGCACCATCAGGCCATGCACACCGTTGACGAACTGCCTGGTCACCTCAGTGGAGACGTGCAGCGCCGCGCGCCTGCCGTTCGGCAGCGCCGTCTGCGCGAGCAGATCCAGCCGCGCGGCATCGAGAAGTTCGAGGATGGTGGCGTCCGAGCCGAGGGCGCTCACCGCTTTCCAGCCGGCGGGTGGTTCGACCGTCGTCACCGGCGTACCCCCTCCTCCGGCGGCTCACCCTCGGTCAACCGGCGGTCACCGGGACACTTTCGATGCTAACCGCCGAGTCGGGCACTGTCGTCATGGGACAGCGCGGCGCAGAGCCGGAGGTACTTGGTGCGTACCAACTCGCCGTCGACCTCGCCGACGTCGGTCTCGGCGAGGGTGAAGCCCCGATGGCCGAACGCCGCACGAACGTCGTCGGCGTCGCCCAGATCGTGACTTACCATCCGGGTGGCGTACCGACGCACCGCCACGGACAACTCCTCCAACTGCACCTGGAGCAGCCCGCGCCAACTGGCGGCACGCTCACGGAACCGCAACTCGAAGTCGTCGACCAGGTCGGTCACCTGGTGCCGGTTGTCCAGCTCGTCGGCGCTGGGCCACTCGTTGCCGGGATGCAGCCGCACAGTGGTGACCACCGTGCCCCCGGGGCGCAGCAACGCCGACCAACTGTCGATCACGGTAGCCGCCGTGGTCCGGTCGAAGCGGGTCAGAAAGGCGTCGGCGACCACCAGATCGTACTTTCCGTCCGCCGTCAGCTGACGCACCGCCTCCGGGCAGGTGATGTCGGCCTTGTGTCCGTGGATCTCGGTACCCAGTTGTCTGGCGTACCACTGGCAGGCCAGCAGCGGGGTCTGGCACTTGTCCACCACGTGTACGTCCAACTGGCCCGGCAGCTCGCCGGTCGCCGACCGGATCGCGTCCAGCACGAACGCGAGCGTCGTGTAGTCGGCCGTGCCGCTGATCAGCACCCGCCGGGCGCCACCGCGTACGGCCTCGATAAGCCGTCGGCTGTAGAACTCCGCGTGCCACTGCGGGCTGCTCACCATGTCGAAGAGCCGCAGATACTGCCAGGCCGAGTGGTACCAGGAACAGTTGGCGCTGTCCTGGTGCGAGGGGCCGCACGACATGGGTGCCATCGCGTAGAGCATCTTGGCCGACTGGAGCAGGGAGCCGGTGAGTTCCGGTCCGGGCGCGGGCTGCTCCTCCCGGTTCGCCGGAACCCGGCGCATCAGGGCCTCCCAGAGCAGGCTGGCCCGTTCCACGTCCTCGGAGTGCCGGCTGACCACCCAGGACGTCATGCCGTCGCGGCCCAGTTCCTGACGCACCACCACCTGGCGGTCGATCAGCCACATGCCGGTCATCGGGACCTGGGTGGCCTCACCACCGATGCGCACCGCGACCTTCACCGGGTGCAGGTGATGCTGGCGGTCCTCGTCCACCTGGCGGTCGACCTCGGCGCTACCCACGTCCTCGCCGGGCACGAGGTACATCCGGCGGATCGTCGCGCGCCGCGCCAACTGCCCGAACACCGCCCGGGAGAACAGGTCGGCCGGCCGACCGACCGCGGAGTAGGGCACGATCTGGCACAGCTCCCGGTGCACGCCGGAAGCCAGGCCCTGGATCAGTTCGTCGACCGCGGCGCCGGGCAGCCGTACGCTCTGCGGGTCGGTGCCCTCGTAGGACGCCCGGAAGAACACGTTCGCTCGACGGGCCCGCTCGATCAGATCGGCGGGCGACACCTGTGCCGTGGCATTTCCAGGCTCGGTCATCCCGGCCCCTCCCTCACCGCCACGACGCTGTCACGACCAGGTGGGTCCCACCCGGTGCTTGGACAGCGTCGCGGACCTGCCAACCTGCCTCCCCGACGGCAACGATGACGTCACGGGTACGGAACCTGCGGGACTGGAAACAGCGAATGCGGTGCCCGGCGGGCAGCGGCACGCCGTCCAGACACACCGACCGACGTAGCACCGCCTCGCCCACCACCACGTCGTCACGCCAGCTCAGCGCGAACTCCAGATCGGCCTCGGCGAGGCCGGCGGCCAGCAGCGGTTGCAGTGCGGCGTCGCGGAACTCCGGAGACCGGTACGGGGCGAGGGCCGTGTCCGGCGCCGGACAGCCCGCCGCACCGAGAGCGACGCTGAGCAGCAACACGTCACCGGTACGCAACGCGTCGTGGATGTTCGCGAGTACCTCGACGGGGCTCTCGACGTTGCCGAGGGTGTGCCCCAGCAGGCAGCCCACCACGGGGCCCGGTCCGACTCGCCACCGCTCCACGCTGCCGGAGGTGCCGTGCTCAATGTCCCACACGTGTGAGTCAACGCTCATCCGGTCGCCCGCGAAGCGGGCGAGCCGGGCGCAGGCGAGCCCGAGCAGGGTCTCGCTGAAGTCGAGTGCCAGATATCGCTGGCAGGGCAGTCCCCGGTCGGCCAGCCGGTCGAGGAAGGCCCGGCTGCGGCCGCCGTTGCCCGGCCCGATCTCGGCCAGCGCGAGCGCCCCGGCAGCCACCACGCCGGTGGCGACCAGGGCGTCCGCCTCGTGCCGGGCCGAGGTCAGCATGCTGAGGTAGCCGGCGGATCGGGCGTACGCGTCGTGGGTGTGTGCGGCGCTGCCGGCGTAGGCGAACTTGAGTGGCACCTGGCCGACCCGAATGGCCCGCACCACGGCCGCGCGATGCGGCTCGCGCTCGAAATAGGGCGGCGCGGAGCGGGTCGGAGAAAAGAGCCGGCGTCCCGCGAACGACGATGAACGAAGCGTCCCGGCGTCACCGGTCACACCATGCGCGCATCTCGCCTCTGCCACAACGTCCTCCGACGAGGTCAGAGCCAACCGCCGATTACCCGACAATAAGCGTGAGCCGCAACCTCACGCACCCTTTCTGGCGCCTCATTTCGCAATCTGCAATCCGTACGCCGACCAAGGAACTATCTAACACGATAATGCTGCAATGAGATCCATCGATCGGTTGAGCGGTTTTCGGCCGAACGGAGGATGGTTGATATCACCGCGGTTGGCCCGCGCCTTCCGGCGCATCTCCGCGCCCACAGCGTTCGAGCAGCTGGGCGACCGCGTCACGAGCCGCAGCCGTGAAGGTGGTCGGCGTGAACACGTGTCGCTGCCAGTCCCCCTGGAGCCCACCGATGTCGTCGACACCCTCCTCCACCAGCAGCACCATGTACTTGCGGTACGCGAGCGCGGCACCCTTCTCCTCGATCAGCCAGGCGCTCGTGGCGTACCTCTCCTCGTCTCCGGCGAACCGCCGGGCCCTCGTCATCAGCGACACGAAGAACTCGCACTCGCGGATCCGGTTGAGCACCGCCGCTCCCACGTACCCGTCGGCCCGGCGGCCGGTGACAACGGTGAATCCCCGATCTTCCAGCAGGCCGGACAGCCCTCGCACGTAGCCGTCCTCCTCGGCGAAGCGGTACGACAGAAAGACGCTCGCGGGTGTGCTGGTCGGCCGCACCAGGTCCGAGCGCGCCGCCTCCAGGCTGCGGGTCTCGTCGACGTCCTCGATCAGTTGTTCCAGAGTGTCGTCGCCGGTGTCGGCCGCGATGTCCCTGACCCGGTCGAGCAAGCGACCGGTGCGCGAGGTGCCGGTGGCCAGTAACCGAAAATCCCGGCACTTGACCAGCATCGCCTCGGTCTCCGCGGCCAGCATCTGCGCCGGGGTCCGCTTGTCCAGGGCGTACATCTCCTTCAGCCCGCTCCGCGCCCCCCGGTAGAACATGGCCGCGTGGTCCTCCACCGTCGCCAGGTCGACGTACAGCACGACGGCGATACCGGCCGCCGACCAGCCGAGCGCCAGGTCGCCGGTACGGGTCAGCCCGGTCGCCAGCGGATCGACGATCACCACGTCGAAGCTGTCGTTCGCGACGGCGCGTTCGGCCTCGTCGAGGCTCTCCTCCACCACCACCCGCTCCACCAGGGGGCTGTTGGTCAACTCCTGGTAGAGCTGCCGGACGGCGGGAACGGAGTCGCACAACAGCACGGTCAGTCGAGACAACGCAGGCACAGCATCGGCTCCATGAATATCTCACCAGCGGGAAATGAGCACCCATGGTGCCATGGCGATGAACGGGAACACCTCGGGGAAATGTCCGTCGACAACAGCCGAACGGCCCCTGCGACCACCGAACTGCCCGGTAGCCCGATCAAACGTTTCCGTTCCCGCCCGAAGAAGGGCGACGCCCGCCGATACGAATAGCCCTGGGTCCGGAATCCGACAGTTTCGCGCGTCGGGTTACCGTCGAATCCAGTCCCCGGCCACCGTCATTTCCTCTCCGGTCGACGCGGTCAGGCCGCGCCGAGCGGGCCGGTGCCGCCCGGGCCGAGCGGGCCGGACGGACCGACGGTGGCGACGCTGGCGCTGGTGGCGTCCTGGAGAATCTCCCGAGGCAGCAGCCGACCCGAGCGGTAGCAGATGCCAATGCCGGAGATCAACACGAAGATCGCCCCGAAGGTCTGCAACGAGCCGATCAAGGCACCACCGAGGCCGAGCAGCGGGCTCGCGATCATCAGCATCACCCCGTCACCGATACTGAACATCCCCGAGCGGGCCACCGCCCATCCGGTGAGCAGCCAGCCGGCGCTGTAGCAGGTGGCGCCGACCAGCACCAGCGACCGGGCGGTGGCGCCGAAGACCGGGGTCTGCTCGGACAACCCCGCGAAGGGCAGCATGAGCACCGTCCCGGCGATGCTGACCAGCAGGCCGGCCACCGCGGCGTGCCGGCTGCGGGTGGCGGCGAGCAGCCCGGTCAGCCCGAGCAGGGCCAGCAGGCCGAGCCAGACCGCGGCCACCCAACCGATCAGGTACAGCGCCCGGCCGTCGGCCGGGTACGGGTCGTTACCCACCCCGCCGTCGCTGGCCATCGCCACCGCGCCGTAGAGGATCGCGTACGCCGGCAGCAGCCAGACCGCGGCCCGGGCCAGCCGCCGCAGCGACCAGGCCCAGCTGGCGTTGGTGGCGGGTCCGGGTGGTGCCGGCTCGTCGATGAAGGGAAGGACGCCGAACCCGCCGCCGGTACGCCGGGTGCCGACCGGCCCCTTCGGGTCGTGGGCTCCGGGCACCTCCGGCGTGGACCACAGCCGCCGCACCGGCTCCATGCGTCACCTCGCTCACCTGCGGACGGTGCCGGGACACGCCGAGGCGCCCCGATGCCTGGTCACCACCCGCACTAGGACCGATGGTGGCAGGCACCGGGTCGCCTCATGAGCCTTTCTCGCATTTGTCGTCAGGTTCGAGCCCGGCCGGCGAAACCCGGTCCCGACGCCGCGCGAGACCACCGGTCAGACATCCCGCCGGGGCCCCGCCGGCAGGGTGCCCGAGTTGCGGCATCCCGGGCCGATCAGCCACGCGAAGACCGCGAGCTGCGGCATCCCGCACCCACCAGCCACGCGAAGACCGCGAGTTGCGGCATTTCGCGCCGTCTCGCGGAGGCGGAGGCGGCGAACCGGGCCAGAACGCCGAACCGGCCCGAACCGCCGGAGCGGTTCGGGCCGGGCACCGGATCGGGTCAGCCGCGCTCGCGCTGATCCGAGGTGTCGTTGAGCAGAGCGGCCGGAGAGACCGGCTCCGGCGCGGGCAGCCCCTGCGGGCTGTTGCCGCCGGTGGCCTGCGCCTCGGCCACGCGTACCTCGTTGTGGATCTCCTGGGCCGCCGCGGCGGCGGCCTGGGCGGCCTCCGCCGCCTCCCGCTCGACGGCGCTGGCGTCGTCGGAGGCCTCCTTGCTCGGCGCGTCACCAACCATCTGGCCCAGGCCGCCGAGTGCGCCGCCCATGCCCTCCAGGGCCTTGGTCAGCTCGGTCGGCACGATCCACACCTTGTTGGCCGTGCCGTTGGCGATCTGCGGCAGGGCCTGGAGGTACTGGTAGGCGAGCACCTTCTGGCTCGGGTTGGCCTGGTGGATGGCGTCGAACACGGTACGGATCGCCTTCGCCTGACCTTCGGCCTGCAGGATCCGGGCCTGCCGGTCACCGTCGGCGCGCAGCACCGCCGCCTGCTTCTCACCCTCGGCCGAGAGGATCTGCGACTGCTTGTGACCCTCGGCGTTCAGGATGGCGGCCCGGCGGTCCCGCTCGGCGCGCATCTGCTTCTCCATGGAGTCGCGGATGCTCGGCGGCGGCTCGATCGCCTTGATCTCCACCCGGGTCACCTTGATGCCCCAACGGCCGGTGGTCTCGTCCAGCACACCGGAGAGGTGCCGGTTGATCTCCTCCCGGCTGGTCAGCGCCCGCTCCAGGTCCAGCGAGCCGATCACGTTACGCAGCGTGGTGACGGTCAGCTGCTCGATCGCCTGGAGGAAGTTGGAGATCTCGTAGGTGGCCCGGACGGAGTCCACCACCTTGAAGTAGAGGACGGTGTCGATCGACACGACCAGGTTGTCCGAGGTGATCACCGGCTGCGGCGGGAAGCTGACCACCTGCTCGCGCATGTCGACCTTGGTACGCACCGCGTCGACGAACGGCACGAGGATGTTGAGGCCAGGGTTCAGCGTGCGCTTGTACCGGCCGAGCCGCTCGACGACGTCCTGACGCTGCTGCGGCACGATCCGCACCGACTTGGCCAGGGTGACCACCGCGATCAGCGCCACTGCTATCAATAGGGCGGGAACTACGAACTCCATCCGTTCACCTTTCCGCTTCGGGTAGCTCACCGGGAGTGGTGACGTCCCGCCAGACCAGGGCTACCGCTCCCTTGACCTGGATAACCTGCACCCGCTCGCCGGGTGCGAAAACCTGGGTGGCGTCGTAGGCGCGAGCGCTCCACACCTCGCCGTCGATCTTCACCATGCCCCGGTCAGCGTCCACGTGCTCAAGTACCAGGGCGGTGGAGCCCTCGATGGCCTCGACCCCGAAGGTCGTGTCGCCGCTGTCGGAGCTGGTCTGTTTGTGTCGTTGGATGACCGGTCGCGCGGCGAACACGGTCAGCGCGGAGACCACCGCGAAGACCACCGCCTGCACGGCCACCGGCGCACCCAGCGCGGCGGCACCCGCAGCGGCGAACGCGCCGACCGCGAACATGATCAAGAACAGGGTCGCCGTGAAGATCTCAGCGACCGCCAGCACCACACCCAGCACGATCCACAGCACGGCATCCACGTAACGATCGTGACATGTCCGTGCACGTGTCATCGAACTGTCATGATCTTAGAGCGATTCCACCCGACACCGAGGGAGACTTCGTGCCCCTGCGTCCCGAAACCGCCCGGCACGTCGACGCTCTGGTGGCCGACGCGCAGTCCGCCGGCCACGTACCTTCGCTGATCATCGGCGTGGTCCGCGACGGCACACTGGCCCATCTGGCCACCGCCGGCACACAGCCGCACCCCGACGCCGATCTCCAGTACCGCATCGGCTCGATCACCAAGACCATGACCGCCGTGCTGGTCATGCAGGAACGCGACGCCGGCCGGCTGGCCCTGGACGACCCGCTGCGCCGGCACCTGCCCGAGGCCGCCGCAGCCGACGCGGTCACCCTACGGCAGTTGCTCGGGCATGCCGGCGGTCTGCAACGCGAACCCGACGGCCCGTGGTGGGAACGCCGCGAAGGCGTCGACCTGAGCGCCCTGCTGGCCGGGTTCACCGCCGCGAAGGTCGCGCACCCGCCGCACCGCGTCTGGCACTACTCCAACCTGGCGTACGGGCTGCTCGGCGGGGTGCTGGAGCGGATCACCGGTACGCCCTGGGCGCAACTGGCGCAGGAGCGGATCCTGGAGCCGCTCGGACTACACCGCACCACCTACGCGGCCACCGAACCGTTCGCCCGGGGCTACGTGCTGCATCCCTGGCACCACACGCTGCGGGAGGAGCCACGAACCGACAGTCGGGCGATGGCGCCGGCCGGTCAGCTCTGGTCCACCGTCACCGATCTCGCCCGCTGGGCGGCCTTCCTCGCCGACTCGGATCCGGCCGTGCTCAGCCCCGCCACCCTCGACGAGATGTGCGCACCGGTGATCCTCAGCGACCTGGACGCCTGGCGCGGCGGATACGGCCTCGGCATCCAGCTCACCCGCGACGGCGACCGGGTCCACGTCGGGCACGGCGGCTCGATGCCCGGTTACGTCGCCACGCTGGCCGTGCACCGCCCCAGCCGCACCGGCGTCGTCGGCTTCGCCAACTCGTACGGCTTCCGCACCGGCGCGATCGGGCCACTCGGTCACCGGGTCCTCACCCACGTGCTCGATGTCGAGCCGGTACCGGTCCGGCCGTGGACGCCGGCCGAGGCCCCACCGCCGGCCGACCTGGCCCCGCTGACCGGCCGCTGGTGGTGGATGGGAACCGCGCTCGACGTCAGCTGGGACCGGGCGACCGGCGAACTGGTCGGCGCGCTGCGCGGCGACCGGATCAGCCGCTACGCCCGGGAGGGCCCTGACCTGTGGCGCGGCGTCAGCGGCGTCGAGCACGGCGAGGTGCTGACGGTGCGGCGCGACGAGGCGGGCCGCCCGGTCGCACTGGACATCGCCACCTTCGTCTTCACCCGTACCCCGGACGACGAACCCTGAGCGTCCCGCCGCGCCCGGACCGGCCGGGGCTGAAGGCGGGCGAGCGGGTGGCCACGCTGGCGTCGAGACCGTCACGCCGGGGTGGAGCGGACCACCACCGCCTCCGGCGCCGGTGGCGGCGGCGTCGGCGTCGGCCGCTGCCGGGACAGCCGACGCACCGCGGTGTTGAGCACCGCGATCAGCGGCACGGCGACGAGCGCGCCGACGATGCCCTCCAGCACCACTCCGGCGGTCACCGCCAGCACCACGGGCAACGGATGCAGCGCCACCGCCCGACCCATGATCCACGGTTGCAGGACGTTGCCCTCCACCTGCTGCACCACGATCACCGCACCGAAAATGATCAGTGCGGTAACCCAGCCGGCGTCGACCAGGGCCACCAGGACCGCGACCGCGCCGGACAGCGTCGCGCCGACGATCGGAATGAACGCGCCGAGGAACACCAACGCCGTCAGCGGGAAGGCGAACGGCACGTCGAACAGCACCAGGGCGATCCCGATGCCCACCGCGTCGATGAACGCCACCAGCACCGTGGCGCGTACGTAGGCGACCAGGGTCCGCCAGGAGGCACGCCCGGCGTCGTTGACCCGCCAGCGCGCGGCGACCGGAAACATCCCGACCAGGAACCGCCAGATCCGGTCGCCGTCCCGGAGGAAGAAGAACGTGGCGAACAGCACCAGCAGCGCGCCGGTGAACACCTCGACCACGGTGCCGGCGGTCGCGATCGCGTTGCTGGTCAACGCCTGCGAGTTCTCATTGATCCAGTTCTGCCCGGCCTCGATGTACCGGTCGAGCTGCCCGTCGGAGAGATTCAGCGGGCCGTCGCGCAGCCAGTCCTGGATCTGCCCGATGCCGGCCGCGGCGCTGGCGCTCAGCTCCGGCAGGCCCGCGATGAACTCGTTGACCATCAGGGTCAGCGTGCCGACCACCGCGGCCAACCCGCCGATGAGCACCACGGCGGTGGCCAGCGTACGCGGGAACCGGGCGCGCAGCAGCCAGCCGACTGCCGGTGCCAGCAGGGCGGCGAGCAGCAACGCCACAAGCAACGGGACGATGACGACGCGGATGGCGCCGAAGACCCGCAGCAACGCCCAGCCGACGATCCCGATGACGATGAGCCGCCACGACCAGGCGGCGGCGATGCGCAGACCCCTCGGCACGTCCGCGTCGTCGCGGCTCGTCGTGGACACCGCCGCGTCGTCCGCCGGCACAACCAGTTCCGGAATCAGCCGATCCCGCTCGGCCGCCCGCTCGGCGCGCCGCGCGTTCTCCCGCTCACGGGCCGCACGCACCGACTCGCGTCCCGTCGCGTACGCCTGACGCAACCGCTGTCGCAGCTGCCCTAACCGGCTCACGTGCGTACCCCCGGGGTGGTAGGGACCAGGCCGTTCACGGTAGCGGTCGACGACCGCGCCGGCGGGGCCGGCGGGTCAGTCCGGTTCGGTCACGAAGTCGATCAGCCGCTCCATCGCGTTGATCAGCGGCGTTTCCACGTCGGCGAAGCTGTTCACCCGGGACAGGATGCGCCGCCACATGTCGGCCGGTTCGGCGACACCGAGCGCGGTGCATACGCCTTCCTTCCAGGGCCGTCCCGGTGGCACCACCGGCCACGCCGCGATGCCCAGCGCGGCGGGTTTCACCGCCTGCCAGACGTCGACGTAGGGGTGACCGGTGACCAGGACGTGCGGCGAGTTGACCCGGGCCACGATGCGGCTCTCCTTGGAGCCGGGCACGAGGTGGTCGACCAGCACACCGAGCCGGCGGCCCGGGCCGGGGCCGAAGTCGCGTACCTCGGCGTCGAGGGCGTCGATGCCGGACAGCGGTTGCACCACCACACCCTCGATGCGCAGGTCGTCACCCCAGATCCGCTCGACGAGGGCGGCGTCGTGCACGCCCTCGACCCAGATCCGGCTGGCCCGGGCGACCCGGGCGCGTACCCCGTCCACCGCGACCGAGCCCGACGCGGTACGCCGCCGCGCCGCCGGCACCGACGGCCGGGTGGGCCGGCGCAGGGTGACCGGGCGGCCGTCGAGCAGGAACGCCGCCGGCAACAGCGGGAAGTTGCGCCGCCGGCCGTGCCGGTCCTCCAGCACGACCGCACCGGTCTCGAATCCGACGACCGCCCCGCAGAAGCCGGATTCGGCGTCCTCGACCACGAGGTCCGGTTCGGCGTCGACCTCCGGGGTCACCTTCCGCCGCCGCCAGTCCCCCGCCAACACGTCCTCGCCGTACCGCCGCCCCATCCCGTCACGCTAAGCCCGCGACCACCACGCCCCAACCCCGACACACCTCGCCCTACCCTCCCGATCGCGATCATGCAGTTGTGGCACCTGACAAAAGCCGTGAACATCGGCCAATCACCCACCACAACTGCATGATCGGCGCGACGGGGAGGCGGCGGCGCGGCAGTCGAGACACGGACGGGCGTCACCACGTACTCTTTCGGCATGTCCACCCCCGCTGCGGGTGCGGCCATCCTCGCGCCGCGCCGGTCGAGCCGGTTCGTTGCCTGGGTGCGCGCGTGGCGCGCCGGGCTGGTGCCCTTCGACGAGGTCGCCGACGCCGTCGCCGGCACCGAGGAGCACCTGGTCGCCGACGCGCCCGGCACCTGGACCGACGTACCGCTGCGGGAGGCGCTACCCACCCTGGCCAAGCTCTCGCCGGACGAGATCCGCCTGGTGCTGCCGGCGCCGGGTGACCCGCGCGGCCTGCCCGGCCCGGGTGACTTCGCCGGTGCCGCACTGCTCGCCGGCGAAGCCGTGATAGCCGGCCCACTGGGGCTGATCCCCGAGGTACGCGTACACACCTCCGGCTCCGGCGACACCTTCGAGACGGTGCTCTGGCGGGTGCATCCGCTACCGGCGAACGCTCCCGCAGCCTGCCTCACCCTGCCCGGCGCCGCCGAAGCGGAGGCGGAGCTGGCCGCCGCGCTGGCCGACACCACCGCCGCGCTCACCCGCCTCGACGTGGCCCAGTGGCGCCCGGAGCTGGCCGGCGCCCTGGAGGCGTTGCGTCGCCCCGACGGCACCACCGACCTGCCCCCCGGGTTCGACCCGCGCTCGCGCCGGCTGTTCGCCCGCGCCGCCGTGCTAGACCGGGTGCTCGCCCTGGCCGGGCACGCGGCACCCGGCGGCGCGGTCAACAACTACGAGGCCCAGCAGCGTGACGCCGCCCTGCGCCCGCTCACCGCCGCCTGCCGCCAGGCCCTCGTCGCCGCCTGCAACGCCCCCCTCCGCCCCTGACACCCCAGCACCCCAGCACCCCAGCACCCCAGCACCCCAGCACCCCAGCACCCCAGCACCCCAGCACCCGCGCGATCTTGCACTTTTCGTCAGGACAAGAGCGGGTGAATGCCGCATTGCGGCGACCAGAAGTGCAAGATCGCGGGGCTGCGGGGCTGCAGGGGTGGGGGGTGGGGTGGTGTTCAGGGGGTGTGGGCGGTGAGGAAGATCCGGACTGCCTCGTCGGCCCAGCGGTGCAGCGCCGCCTCGGGGAACGACGTGCGGACGGCGAACATCGCCTCGTTGAGCGGGATCGACAGGATCAGGTAGTTCAGGTACTGCGCCGCGAGCATCGGGTCTGACACGCGTAACCGGCCCCGCTCGGCGAGACGGGTGATGGCCCTGGCGAGGGTGGCGTGGCCACGTTCCGGCGCGGCGCGGTGCCACGCCCGGGCCAGTTCAGGAAAGCGGCCCGCCTCGCCGATCAGCATCCGACGCAACTGGAGCAGGTGCGGGGCGGTGACCGTGGCGATGTGCTCGCGGGCGAAGGCCCGCAGGTCGTGCGGCAGGTCGTCGGATTCCGCCAGGGCTTCGACGTACGCCGAGCCGGCCCGCTCGGCCTCGGCGATCGCGCCGGTGAACACCGCCTCGAAGAGGCCGTGTTTGCCGGCGAAGTGCGCATACACGGTCACCTTGGAGACACCGGCGCGGGCGGCGATCCGGTCCATTCCGGCGGCCACGTAGCCGTGTTCGAGGAACTCGGCCAGGGCCGCGTTGAGGATCCCGCGCCGGTTGACGTCCTTTCGCACCCTGCAACTGTACTGTACGGTTCAGTTCATGCCCACGGTCACCGCACAGGACGGCACGCGCATCGCGTACCAGCGCGAGGGTGCCGGCCCTCCGCTGATCCTCATCGACGCCGCCGGGCACTTCCGCGCCAACAGCCCACTCGGTGAACTCGCCGACCTGCTTACGACCGACTTCACCGTCTACCGCTACGACCGTCGTGGGCGTGGGGGCAGCGACGACACGCCGCCCTACGCCCCCGAGCGCGAGGTCGAGGACCTCGCCGCGCTGATCGCCGAGGCCGGCGCACCCACCGCGCTGTACGGGTACTCCTCGGGCTGCCTGCTCGCGTTGCACGCGGCCGCCGCCTGCCTCGACGTGCGACGGCTGGTCCTGTTGGAGCCACCGCTGAACGTCGACGGCGACGAAGCCGACCAACGGGCCTTCACCGCCGAACTGCGCCGACTGACCGGCACCGAGGCGGTGACGTTCTTCCTGACCTCCATCGGCGTACGCGAGCAGTTGCTCGCCGGGATGCGCGACACGCCACACTGGAACGCCATGGTCTCGGTGGCGCACACTCTGGCGTACGACAGCCTGCTCAGTGAGGCCACCGGGCCGACGGTGCTCGCCCGGGTGAGCACCCCGACGCTCGTCCTGCACAGCGCCGGCAGCACCGACGACCTGACCGAGATGGCCGCCGCCACGGCCGGCCTGCTGCCCGCCGCCGAGCAGCGCAGCCTGCCCGGCGAGTGGCACGGTGTGCCGGCCACCACCCTCGCCCCGGTGCTCACCGACTTCCTTCGCCGCGACGCGGCACGCCAGTGACCAGGCGCCGGCTCAGACCTCGTCGATCAGGTCGGCGACCGAGTTGACGATGCGGGAGGGGCGGTACGGGTAACGCTCCGCTTCCGCCCGGGAGCTGATCCCGGTCAGCACCAGGATGGTCTCCAGCCCGGCTTCCAGGCCACAGAGGATGTCGGTGTCCATCCGGTCACCGATCATCGCGGTGCTCTCCGAGTGTGCGTTTATCGTGTTCAGGGCCGACCGCATCATCATCGGGTTGGGCTTGCCGACGAAGTACGGCTCCACCCCGGTGGCCTTGGAGATCATCGCGGCGACCGAGCCGGCGGCCGGCAGAGCGCCCTCCACCGAGGGCCCGGTGGCGTCGGGGTTGGTGCAGATGAACCGAGCCCCGTCGTTGATCAGTCGGACCGCCTTGGTGATCGCCTCGAAGCTGTAGGTGCGGGTCTCCCCCAGCACCACGTAGTCGGGGGCGAAGTCGCTGAGCACGTAGCCCACCGCGTGCAGGGCGGTCGTCAGCCCGGCCTCCCCGATGACGTACGCGGTGCCGCCCGGCCGCTGATCGGCCAGGAACTGGGCGGTGGCCAAAGCGGACGACCAGATCGCCTGCTCCGGCACGTCCAGCCCCATCCGGGCCAACCGGGCCTGGAGGTCGCGCGGGGTGTAGATGGAGTTGTTGGTCAGCACCAGGAAGGGCTTGCCGGAGGCACGCAGCCGCTTGACGAACTCCGGCGCGCCCGGCACCGGCTGGCCCTCGTGCACCAGCACCCCGTCCATGTCGCTGAGCCAGCTCTCGACGGGCTTACGATCCTGCATGTTCATCCCCAGGGGTGTCGTCGGGTTCGCCGCGGCGGTCAGGACGGACGGCGGGACGGGACGCAGCAGACCGTGGGACAGGTGTCCCACATCGGCAGCTCACCCAGCCGACGGCGCAGCTCGGCGCCGTCCGGGTCGATCCGTTCCCGCACCAGTTCCCGAACCATGGTCACGTAGCGCTGGTCGGTGCCGGGGGTACCGGCGCGGACGAAGTCCACCCCGAGCCGCTTGGCCGTGTCCGACGCCTCGGTGTCCAGGTCCCACACCACCTCGAGGTGGTCGGAGACGAAACCGATCGGGCTGACCACCACGCCTGTCACGCCCTGTTCGGCGAGCGTCTCCAGGTGGTCGTTGATGTCCGGCTCCAGCCACGGCACGTGGGGCGGGCCGGACCGGCTCTGCCAGACCAGGTCGTACGGCAGGTCCGGGGCCGCTGCCGCGTGCACCAGCCGGGCCGTCTCGGCGAGTTGGGCGGTGTACCGGCCGCCGTGCGGGCCGGCGCTGTCGGCCGCCGAGGTCGGCACCGAGTGTGCGGTGAAGACGAGCCGGGTGCTGTCCCGCCGCGCCGGGTCGAGCTGGGCGAGCGCGGAGCGCACCGCGTCGACGTGCGGCTCGATGAACCCGGGATGATCCCAGAACTGGCGCAGCTTCTCGATCACCGGCGCGTCCGGGCCGACCGCCGCCCGCGCGGCGGTGATGTCCTCCTGGTACTGCCGGCACGAGGAGTACCCACCGAAGGCGCTGGTGACGAACGCCAACGCCCGTCGTACGCCGTCGTCGCGCATCTGGGCCACCGTGTCGGCGAGCATCGGATCCCAGTTCCGGTTGCCCCAGTACACCGGCAGGTCGAGCCCGTTGGCGGCGAAGTCGGCGCGGACCGCCGCCAGCAGGTCCCGGCACTGCTGGTTGATCGGGGAGACCCCGCCGAAGTGCTGGTAGTGCTCGGCGACCTCGGCCAGCCGCTCCGGCGGGACGCCCCGCCCCCGGGTCACGTTCTGCAGGAACGGCAGCACGTCGTCGGGCCCTTCCGGGCCACCGAAGGACACCAGCACCGCCGCGTCGTACGCCATGGGCCCATTCTTGCCGGTGGCCTGCGGCGTCCCGGCAACGCCCCCGGGTCCCGGTCGTAAACAGACGGGCGACCGCCGCGTCAGGCGCCGACCGCGTGGTAGCCGCCATCGACGTGCACGATCTCGCCGGTGGTCGCCGGGAACCAGTCCGACAGCAGCGCGAGACAGGCCCGGGCGGCCGGTTCCTGGTCGGTGAGGTCCCAGCCCAGCGGGGCACGTCCGGCCCAGGCGTCCTCGAACTGCTCGAAGCCGGGGATGGACTTCGCGGCCATGGTGCGCAGCGGCCCGGCGGCCACCAGGTTGCTGCGGATACCCTGCTTGCCCAGGTGCAGGGCGAGGTAGCGGGAGGCGGACTCCAGCCCGGCCTTGGCCACGCCCATCCAGTCGTACACCGGCCACGCCTGGCTGGCGTCGAAGGTCAGGCCGACCACCGAGCCGCCCGGCGACATCAACGGCAGCGCCGCGACGGCCAGGGACTTGTAGGAGTACGTCGAGACGTGCAACGCCGTCGCCACGTCCTCCCAGGAGGCGTCGAGGAACCCGCCACCGAGGCAGCTCTGCGGGGCGAACCCGATCGAGTGGACCAACCCGTCGAGACCGTCGACGTGCTCGCGGACCTTGTCGGCCAGTCCGGCGAGATGCTCGGGGTCGGTCACGTCCAGCTCGATCACGGGTGCCGGCTCGGGCAGCCGCTTGGCGATCCGCTCCACCAGTGACAGTCGGCCGTAGCCGGTGAGCACGACCTGGGCGCCGTTCTCCTGGGCGAGCTTGGCCACCGAGAAGGCGATCGAGGCGTCGGTGATGACGCCGGTGACGAGCAGCCGCTTACCGGCCAGCAGTCCGGACATTACGCTCATTCCTCCGTGCTCAGGATTCAGTGACCCATGCCCAGGCCACCGTCGACCGGGATGACCGCGCCGGAGACGTACCCGGCACCCTCGCCCGCCAGCCAGGTGACCACCGCCGCCACCTCGTCCGGGCTGGCCATCCGACCCGCCGGGATCGACTTGAGGATCTCGGCCTTGCGCTGGTCGGTCAGCCCGGCGGTCATGTCGGTCTCGATGAAGCCCGGCGCGACCACGTTCGCGGTGATGTTCCGGCCGCCCAGCTCCCGGGTGATCGAACGGGCCACCCCGACCAGACCGGCCTTGCTGGCCGCGTAGTTGACCTGACCGGCGCCACCGGAGAGGCCGACCACCGAGGAGACGAAGATCATGCGCCCCCACCTGGCCCGCAGCATCTTCCCGGAGGCCCGCTTGGCGCAGCGGTATGCGCCGGTCAGGTTGGTGTCCAGCACCCGGGTGAACTGCTCCTCCGACATGCGCAGCAGCAGCGTGTCGTCGGTGATGCCCGCGTTGGCGATCAGCACCTCCACCGGCCCCAGTTCCGCCTCGACCGCCGCGAAGGCCGCGTCCACCGAGTCGGCGTCGGTGATGTCGCAGCGCACGCCGAACAATCCCTCCGGCGCCCCGCTGCCCCGGTGGGTGATCGCCACCCGGTCACCCTGCTTGGCGAAGGCCTGGGCGATGGCCAGACCGATCCCCCGGTTGCCCCCGGTAACCAGCACAGTTCGCGACACGGTGCGTCCCCTCCCAAAGATCGCTGCGGCTTGGAGACTAGGCGCTACCGCACGGTAATCACTAACCGCCGCACGTCATACCGCGGTACCACTGGATGGATCACTCCCTGGTCGCACGACGGAGCCGGCCACTCGAACTACCCTGCCGGGATATGGACCGCAGTACCGTCCGTGCCGCCCTGGCGGGGCTGCGCCGCACCGTGGTGGGACCGGACTATCCGGCACGACGCCGACCACTGGACCGGTTGCGACACCGGCCCCGCACCGCCGCCGTCCTGCGGACGACCGGGCTGCTGGTGCTCCTCGGGCTGGCCCTGATCACCGCGCAGTTCCTGCTGGACACCCGGCGCCTGCCCATCGCCACCGCATGGGTCATCGCCCTGCTCACCGTCGCACCGCTGCCCCTGCTGCCCACCCGACCACTGCTGGCCTGGCGGATCATGTTCATCGGGCAGTTTTTCGGCACCTTCAACCGGCGCACGACGGACGACGCCGTGGTGCTCGGCCCCGCCACGTACGAGTTCTGGCCGTGGAACCCGACACAGATCCTGGTCATCATCGTCGTTCTGACCACCGTGGCGGCCCGGGTCGACCGGGTCGTGCTCGCCTGGACGGGACTGTTCAGCCTGCTCCCGGTCTGGATATTCGTGCCGCCGAGCAACCAGGTGGGCGTCACCCTGCTGTTCGTGGTGCTGCTCATCGTCGGCGACCTGCTGCGGCACAACCTGCTCACCCGACGGGCGCTGGCCGAGCAGGCCGAGGTGAGTGAGTTGGAGAAGGCCCGGCGGGCGGTACTGGAGGAGCGCACCCGCATCGCGCGGGAACTGCACGACGTGGTCGCGCACCACATGTCACTGATCGCGGTGCAGGCGGAGACCGCGCCGTACCGACTCGCCGTGCCCGAGCCGGCCCGGGCCGAATTCAGCGCCATCGCCGAGGCCGCCCGGGCGGCGCTCACCGACATGCGGCGGCTGCTGCGCGTACTGCGCAGCGAGTCGGAGGACCCCCGGACCGCCCCACAGCCGACGCTGGCTGAACTACCCGCGCTGGTCGCTGCCGCGCAGCGGGCCGGCATGACCGTGGAACTGGACAGCGACATCGCCGCCGAGCCACCAGCACCGGTCGGGCTGGCCGCCTACCGGATCGTTCAGGAAGGGCTGGCCAACGCGGCCCGCCACGCGGCCGGCGCCGAGGTGCGCGTCACCGTCCGCGATCGCCCCGGTGCCCTGACGGTACGCGTCCAGAACGCCGCCGGCGGGACCCCGGCCGGCCCGGACGCACGCGGTGGCGGACAGGGACTGACCGGCATGCGCGAGCGGGTCCTCGCCCTCGGCGGCAGCTTCACCGCCTGCCCCACCGCCGACGACGGCTACACGATCGACGCGCTGCTGCCGGCCGACCCGCCGCCATCCGACGAGCCGAAGGACCCAACATGACGATCCGGGTGCTGATCGCCGACGACCAGGCGATGGTCCGGCAGGGCTTCGGCGCCCTGCTGGCCGCTCAGCCGGACCTGCTGGTGGTCGGCGACGCCGCCGACGGCGCCCAGGCGGTCGCGCAGGCCCGCCGACTCGACCCCGACGTGGTGCTGATGGACGTGCGGATGCCGGTGCTCGACGGCCTCGCCGCGACCCGCAAACTCCTCGGCGACCGGCCGAGCGACCGACCACGCGTGCTCATCCTCACCACCTTCGACCTGGACGACTACGTCTACGAGGCGCTGCGCGCCGGGGCCAGCGGCTTCCTGCTCAAGGACGCCCCCGCCGCCGACCTGATCCACGCGGTACGCGTCGTCGCCGGCGGCGACGCGCTGCTCGCCCCGACGGTCACCCGCCGCCTGATCGCCGAATTCGCGGCCCGGCCACACCGACAGCGGCCCCGACCCACGGTCCTCGCCGCGCTCACCCCACGCGAGACCGAAGTGCTGCGGCTGATCGCCCAGGGACGCTCCAACGCCGAGATCGCCGCCGAACTGGTCGTCGCGGAGCAGACCGTCAAGACCCACGTCGGCCGGATCCTGGCCAAGCTCCAGTTGCGCGACCGCGCCCAGGCCGTCGTGCTCGCGTACGAGACCGGACTGGTCGCCGCCGGGGAGTAGCCCCCCGGTGCCAGGTCATCAACGGCTCCCCGGGTTGACGACCGGCACCACACCGCCGACACATCCTGCACCCCACGACCGGGTGGAGGGAGCGCGTGATGGTGGGCAGGGAAGTGGTCCGGCTGTGCCTCGCGGCGATGCTGGCGACCGGACTGGTACGGCCACCGACGGTCCCGCCCGACCCCGCCCCGGCCGGCTTCGTCGAGGCGTACCCGTCGACTGCCGCCGCGATGGAGGCCGCCGGAGCGCCGTACGCCCGCTGGGCCGCGCAGGGTCGGCAGTTCCTGGCCTTCGATTCGCACGGTGACGGCCGGGCCGTCGAGGTCCTCGGTGACCTGGCCACCGCCGATCGGATCGCGGTGCTGGTTCCGGGCGTCGGTACCCGGCTCGCCGACTTCGACCGAGGGCTTGGCGGCGTGCCCCAGCGCGCCCCGGCCGAGCAGGCCCGAGCCCTGCACGCCGCGCTGCGCGCCGCTGATCCGCACGCCCGCGTGGCCGTGCTGGCCTGGCTCGGCTACGACCCGCCCGACGGCGTCACCACGGCAGCCACCCCGGCCGCCGCCCGCCGGGGCGCCGACCAGCTCGGTGACCACCTGCGAACACTGGCCGGGCGGCTACCGGCCGCCCGCATCACCGTGGTGGGGCACAGCTACGGCGCGCTTGTCGTCGGGCTGGCCGCCATGGACGCCCCGCCGCAGGTCACCGACGTGGTCACCCTCGGCGGTGTGGGTGTCGGCGCGGAGCACGCCGACCAGTTCGGCCCGGTCCGCGTCTGGGCGGCCGAGGCACCGGACGACTGGATCCGACGCGTGCCCCAGCTTCGCCTGCCCGGGTTGGGACACGGGGTCCGGCCGGCCGACGACTCCTTCGGTGCGCGGCCGCTGCCGGCCGCCTCGACCGGCCACGACGGCTACCTGCTGCCCGGCGGGCCGACCCTCGCGGCAGTCGCCGAGGTGGTGCTGTGTGGTGCGACCGGCACGGGCCACGCCCGTCCGGACGTCACGGTCACCGCCAGCGACGGTCGCCGCTCCGGCACCGGCGTAGCGGGCAGCGACTCACGATCCGCTGACGCCATCAGCCCGACAGCCTCACCCGGGTGCACGTGGCCACCATCCGGCGGAGATTCGGACCCCGTGGATACCCGCACGGCGGCGGGACCGGCCCGATGAGCGGCCAACACACCGCCCACCGGTCGGCTCGGGATCCCCTCGTCGACGGGCTGCGCGCATTCGCCGTCGCCGGAGTGGTGCTCGGTCACTGGCTCGTCACCGGCCTGGTACTCGACGCGGAAGGCGCGCTGGACCTGGCCAGCCCGCTCACCACGATGCCGACCCTGGCACCGGTCAGCTGGGTGTTGCAGACCCTCGGGCTGTTCTTCTTCACCGCCGGCCACGCCTCCGCCCGGTCGGCTGACCGGCATCCCGGACCCGGTTGGCTGGCGCACCGGCTGCGGCGGCTGCTCCTGCCGGCGATCGCCCTGCTCGGCACCGGGTCAGCCGTACTGCTGGCCGCTGCCGTCGCCGGTGTCCCCGACGGCACCCTGTCGGTGGCGCTGACCCTGGCGATCAGTCCCCTGTGGTTCCTGGCACCCCTGCTGGCCCTGGTGGTGCTCAGCGGTCCGCTGCGCGCGGCCGTACGCCGCTGGGGCGCTCCGCGCTGCGCGGTCACCGCGGCGGCCGTGGTGGCCGGCGCCGACCTGGCTGTGCGGCTGCTCCCGGCCGGCACCTGGATGCCACCGGTGACGGTGCTGGCGGCCTGGGCGGTGCCGTATCTGCTGGGACTGGCCCACGCCGACGGCCTGCTGAGCCGACGGCGTGACGCCCGGTGGCTGGCCGCCACCGGGGCGGTCGGCCTGGCCGCCGTACTCGCCTTCGGCTACCCGGTCAGCGCGGTCGGGGTCCCCGGCGACGGCCGATCCAACCTCGATCCCCCGTCGCTGCTCGTGGTGGCGCTCGCGGTCACCCAGACAGGTCTCGGCCTGATCGCCCGACCGGCGCTGGTCCGACTGCTGTGCCGACCGCTGCCCCGCCGGGTGATCGGCGAAATCAACCGGCACGCGGTACGCATCTACCTCTGGCACCAGCCGGTGCTGGTCGCGGTGGTGGTGTCCGCCGCGCACGGCGGTGCCCCGCTGCCGGGGCTGCACACCGCCCCGGACGACCCGACCTGGCTGCTGGCCCGGATCGGTTGGCTGCCGGTGCTCACCGCCGTGCTGATGCTCCTCGTCCGGCGCCGCGATTCCCGGCTGACCTCGGCGTCCGTCAACGCCGGCCGGCCCGCCGTCGACAGATGAACGGCCCCGGTCCGTCGGCCGGTCGACCGAGTGGGCCGGGCACACAACCCGGGTGTACGATGATCCGCGTTTGCGGGTCGCTCGGCGGCCCGCGTCGCCCCGGAACCGACCCCAGGAGGTGATCGCTGTGCCAGATAGCGATCCTCCCAGTCGTGGCCGGGCCGACAGCCAGCCACGCTGAGCCCCGCTCCGCCTGAGCTGGCCCGCTCCCCCCGCACACCCGTCCCACCGCCCGGTATCGCTGTCGTGGCGGCCGACCGGACGGGTGCCGCCGGAAAGCAGCCCGGTCACGACTTCGCGTGCGCGCGTCCTGATCCACCCCTCTCGCGGTCCGCCCTGCCCGGGCCGCCAAGCCGCCACGTCGGAGCTGTCATGAGCCGCTACGTCGCCCCGCTGGGCTTCACCCTCGCCGCCGTCTGGGTGGCCATCCTGTTCGTCCTGGCCAGCGGCAACCACTAACCCCCGCCGCACCCCCCACCCACCCGCCCACCCCGACCACCCACCCGACCGCCTCCGTTGATCATGAGGTTAGCGGTCGGTTCGATCTTCAAAAGTGCCGCTAACCTCATGATCAACTAGGCTCTGGCGGTGGTCAGATCATGCGGGAGGACCAGAGGAGGCTGAAAGCGCCGGCGCAGAGGGCGAGCAGCAGGGCGATGCCGGCGTACCACTGGGTGATCTCTCTCGGCTCGGTCCGGAAGCCGATCGAGCTGCCCATGTCCTGGTAGACCTGCTTCAGCTCGTTGACCGTGGCCGCCTCGTAGAAGAAGCCCTCGGTGGTCTCGGCCAGCTCGGCCAGGGCGAGCCGGTCCACCGGCACCCGCTGCAACTGACCACCGATGTCGACATGCCCGGAGTCGGTGCCGAAGGCGATGGTGGAGACCGGTACGTTCGCCGCCTGCGCCGCGGCGGCCGCCTCCTCCACCGACCGCCCGGCCGTGCGGAAGCCATCGGAGAGCAGCACGATCCGGGCCGGCGGGATACCGGCCGCCCCGTCGGCCGGCACCGACCGGATCGCCTCCAGACAGGTGAAGACCGCCTCGCCGGTGGCCGTCGCCTCAGCCAGCACCAACCCCTCGATGGCACTGGTCACCGCCGGGCGGTCCTTCGTCGGCGGCACCAGCACGTTTGCCGACTTGGCGAACGAGACCAACCCCAGGTTGTACGTCTCGGGCAGTTCCGCCACGAACTGCATGGCCGCCTCCTGAGCCGCCTCCAGCCGGTTCGGTGGCACGTCGTCCGCCTGCATGGACAACGACACGTCGATGGCCAGCATGATGGTGGCCCGCTCCAGCGGCTCCCGGGTGTCGACCGCGGGTCGGGCCAACGCACCGGCCAGCACCAGCAGGGCCAGCAGGAACGCAGTGGCCGGCAGGTGCCGGCGCCAGCCGAGACCCTTCGGCGCCACGGTACGCAGCAGGTCAACGTTGGTGAACCGCAGCGCGTAGTCGCGCCGGCGCAGCTGCCGCCAGACGTACAGCGCGGCGAGGGCGAGCACCGGCAGCACGGCCAGCAGCCACCAGGGTTGCAGCAGTCGAATCATCGTGTCGTTCCTCGGGTGCGGGCGTGCCGCTGGGCGGCCACGAAGCGCACCATGTCCAGCAGCCAGTCTCGGTCGGTACGCAGTCGCAGGTGGGCGGCGCCGGCGGCGCGCAACGCGGCGGAGATCTCCGCCCGCTGGGCCGCGGCGGCTGCCGCGTAACGGTGCCGCAGGCTCGGGTCGGCGGTCTGCACCTCGTGCAGTTCGCCGGTCTCCGGGTCGATCACCGGGAGCACCCCGACGTCCGGTAGTTCCAGCTCCCGCGGATCGACCACCTCGATCGCGAGCAGGTCCTGTCGGACCCGCAGCTTGCGCAGCGGACGAGCCCACTGGGCCGGCGGGGCGAGGAAATCGGAGATGACCACGGCGACACCGCGCCGCCTGGGCGGGCGGTTGAGCATGTCGATGAGCGCCCCGAGGTCACCGCGGCCGGGCCGGATCTCGGTGCCGGCGATGGCCCGCAGCATGCCCTGGGCCTCCTTGCGTCCGGACCGGGCGGGCAACCGGACCAGTCTCCCCGGGCCGGCCGGGGGCGGCTCCCGCCGGCCACGGCGGGGCACCGGGACGTCGCCGCCGCTGCCGACGACCGCACCGATCCGGTTGCCGCCCCGCACGGTCAGGTGCGTGATCGCGGCGGCCGCCGCGATCACCACGTCCCGCTTGAGCCACCGGCCGGTGCCGAAGTCCAGGCTTGCCGACAGGTCCACCGCCAGCCACGTCTCCAGTTCACGGTCGGCCACGGTACGCCGTACGTGCGGGGTGGTGGTTCGGGCGGTCACCGGCCAGTCCATCCGGCGCACGTCGTCGCCGGGGCGGTACTCGCGCGACTCGCCGGCCTCGCTGCCCGGCCCGGGCAGCAGGCCGGCGTAGTCACCCTGAAGGAGGCCGTCGAGTTTGCGGGTCACCAGCAGTTGCAGCCGGGACAGCACGGCACCGGAACGGTTGGTGGCCGCCAGGCGGTCCGGCTCACCGGGTCGAGGGGTGGTTGAGGTCACGGCCGCTGCCCGGGCCACCCTGAGGTAGGTGCCACCGCTCCGGCGGGCGGGGTGGCCTGCTGCCGGGGTGCCACCGACGGCAGCGGGATGGTCGACATCACCCGGTGCACCACGTGGTCGGCCGGTACGTCATCGGCGAGCGCGTCGTAGCTGAGCACCAGCCGGTGCCGCAGGATGTCCGGTGCGATGTCCTGTACGTCCTGCGGCAGGGCGTAGTCGCGGCCGCGGAGCAGGGCCAACGCCCGGGTGGCCCGGACCAGCCCGAGCGAGGCCCGGGGGCTGGCACCGTACTGGATCAGTTGCGCGACGTCGGGCATGCCGTGTTCCGCCGGCGTACGAGTGGCCAGCACCAGCCGGACCGCGTAGTCGACCAGGGCGTTGTGCACGAATACCTGGTCGGCCTTGTGTTGCAGGGCGATCAGGTCCTCGGTGTCGAACACGGCGGTGGGCTCGGGCGGCGCCACGCCCATCCGGTAGACGATCTCCCGCTCCTCGGCGTCGGTCGGATACCCCACGATGATCTTCATGAGGAAGCGGTCCCGCTGCGCCTCCGGCAGCGGATACACCCCTTCCTGCTCGATCGGGTTCTGCGTCGCCATCACCAGGAACGGGTTCGGCACCCGGTGGCTCTCGCCGCCGATCGACACCTGCCGCTCACTCATCACCTCCAGCAGCGCGGACTGGACCTTCGCCGGCGCCCGGTTGATTTCGTCGGCGAGCAGGAAGTTGACGAAGACCGGACCCAGCTCGACGTCGAACTTCTCGCTGGACTGCCGGTAGATCCGGGTGCCCATGATGTCGGCCGGCACCAGATCCGGGGTGAACTGCACCCGGGCGAACGAGCCGCCGACCACCTTGGCGAGGGTCTCCACCGCGAGGGTCTTGGCCACCCCCGGTACGCCCTCCAGCAGACAGTGCCCGCGGGCGAGCAGCGCGACGAACATCCGCTCGACCATCCGATCCTGCCCGACGATCACGCGCTTGATCTCGAACAGCGCCCGTTCCAGCAGGGTGGCGTCCTGCGCCGGGGTGGTCGGCGGTGTGGTCGCCTGCGGTTGCGCCCCATTCGGCGGCGGGGCGTCGGGCGTGGTCGGCTGGGCCACTGGTCCTCCACAGCGTGATCGGTCGTCGCGGCGTGTGCGGTACCAAGCCTCGCATGCCCGACTGAGTACCGACGGAGGGAGCGACCGATTTCCGCCACGCCGTTCCGGGACGGAGGAATCGCCGATCGCCAGTGGACAAAAGCCGCCCCGGCGTGTGTACCATTCATCCGTCGCCGGGCGGCTTCCCCCGTGGC
Organism: Micromonospora sp. NPDC000442; assembly: GCF_042898635.1. Taxonomy (NCBI): domain Bacteria; kingdom Bacillati; phylum Actinomycetota; class Actinomycetes; order Micromonosporales; family Micromonosporaceae; genus Micromonospora; species Micromonospora sp. NPDC000442. The sequence goes on from NZ_JBIAYZ010000021.1 coordinate 72,294, forward strand.
CGCCCGGCGCTCACTCTTCCCCGCCGTCCTAGACTGAGCGGGATGACCCACCCCGACAGTCCCGCCGAAGCGCTGCCCTGTTCGGCCCGTGGGTGTCGTGTCGCAGCCCGATGGGCACTGCGTTGGAACAATCCCCGCCTGCACGCGCCGGAGCGGCGCAAGACCTGGCTCGCCTGTGACGTGCACCGGTCGTCGCTCGGCGATTTCCTCGGCGCGCGAGGCTTTCTGCGTGAGGTCACCCCGCTGCCGGGATCGCCTACGCTCGAAGAGTGGACGCGTACAACGAAAAGCCGGCCCCGTGAGCGCGAGGAGTGAGCTTGCGAGCCCCACAGTCGCGAACGAAAGGTCGGCACCGTGAGCGCGAGGAGTGAGCTTGCGAGCCCCACAGTCGCGAACGAAAGGTCGGCACCGTGAGCGCGAGGAGTGAGCTTGCGAGCCCCACAGTCGCGAACGAAAGGTCGGCACCGTGAGCGATGACGCGTCTGAGGTCCGGCCGCCGGCTGCGCCGACCAGCCCGCTCGAACCGTGGCCGGACACCGTCCAGTGGCAGTCGATATCGACGGACCTGATCTGGGTGGAACTGCTGCGCCTGGCGGCCGGGGTGGCCGTCGTCTCGGCGGTGCTCGGTGTCGGTTGGGCGCTTACCGGTTCCTGGCCGTTCGGTTTGGCGCTCGGTGCCGTCGGGCTGTTCGCTCTCTGGCGGGTGGTGACCATCGTCCGGGCGGTACGGGCCTGGGGCTACGCCGAACGTGAGGACGACCTGCTGGTCCGGCACGGTCTGCTGGTCCGTCGGCTGTCCATCGTCCCGTACTCGCGGATGCAGTTCGTCGACGTGAGCGCCGGCCCGCTGGAGCGGGCATTCGATCTGGCGACCGTGCAGTTGCACACCGCGGCCGCGGCGAGCGATGCCCGGGTGCCGGGGCTGCGTCCGGCGGAGGCGTCCCGGCTGCGGGACCGCCTGACCGCGCTCGGCGAGGACCGGGCGGAAGGGCTGTGAGCGGGTCGGCCGGACCGGGTCCGGACCGGACCCCACCCACCGCGGACGAGCGGGATCAGGTCGGGGACGCGATCGGCGGCCAAGCTTCCGGCCAGCCCGTCGACCACGCCGAGCCGACGGTGCCCGCCGAAACACCTGCACCCGGCCACGCCCTGCCAGGCGAAACACTTCCACTTGGCCACGCCGTGCCAGGCGAAACACCATTGCCCGGCCACGCCGTGCCAGCGGTGCCCGCCGAGGTACCACCGCCCGGGGCGGGCCCGCCGCTGGGTCCGTACCAGGTAGCCGGGCCGTCATCGCCGTCCGGTCCGCCGCAGCCGCCCACCGGGTGGGCCGGTCCGCCGCCGCAGGATCCGTCGGCACGGCAACGGCTGCATCCGTTGAGTCCCGCGCTGCACGGCGCCAAGTCGCTGGTCGTGGTCATCGCCGGGCTGTCCTGGTCGACCCTGTCCCGGGTCGGGTTCGGCTGGTTCGTCGCGATGGTGATCGTGCTCGCGCTCGGCGCGAGCGTGCTGGCCGTGGTCAGTTGGTACAACACCGGCTACCAGGTGGTGGGCCGGGAACTGCGCATTCACGAGGGGCTGCTCTGGCGGCGTACCCGAGCGATTCCGCTGGAACGGCTCCAGGCCGTCGAGGTGGTCCGGCCGCTGCTCGCCCAGCTCACCGGGCTGGCCGAGCTGCGATTGGAGGTGGTCGGCGGCGGCAAGACCGAGGCACCGCTGGCGTACCTCAGTGTGGCCGAGGCCGCAGCGCTGCGGCAGCGCCTGCTGGCCCTGGCCGATTACCCCTCCGGCGCGGTGCCGGCGCCCCCGGCGCAGCCGGTGCCGGCGGGCGCCGAGCCACCCCCGCCAGCCGGCCGGCCGCTGCACGCGGTGAACAACCGGGACCTGCTGATCAGTCAGCTGCTGACCCCGCAGGCGTTCCTGCTGCCCTTCGGGGTGGCCTTCGTGGCGACGCAGTTCCTGTCCGAGGGGTCCTGGTCCTTCATCGCGGTGGCGAGCACGCTCACCGCGATGGCCGGTGTCCTGCTGCAACCCGTCCGCCGGGTCCTCGACGACTGGCGGTTCCAGCTGGCCCGCGACGACGACCGGCTGCGCATCCGCAACGGCCTGCTGGAGACCAGGTCGCAGACCGTCCCGTTGCACCGGGTGCAGACCGTACGGGTGACCTGGCCGTTGCTCTGGCGGATGAAGGGCTGGCTGCGGCTGCGGCTGGAGGTGGCCGGTTACGCCGCCGGCGAGGCCGACGAGCGCAACCGGCCGGACCGGCTGCTGCCCGTCGGTGACCAGCCGACGGGCGAGATGATCGTTGCCGAGGTGCTGCCCGGGGTGGCGTTGTCGTCGTTGCCGCTGCGGCCACCACCGGCCCGGGCCCGCTGGGTGAACCCGCTGAGCCGCCAGGTGCTCGGTGCCGGCCTGACCGAGCAGGTGCTCGTCGTCCGTTCCGGCCTACTCACCCGCCGGCTGACGATCGTGCCGTACGCCCGGTTGCAGAGCGTCCGGGTGGTGCAGGGTCCGGTGCAGCGGCTGCTCGGGCTGGCCACCGTACACGCCGACACCGCTGGTGGGGCCGGTGCGGCGGCGGCGGACCGGGACCTCGCCGACGCCTGGGCGTTGGCGGCGGAGTTGACCGCCCGCGGCCAGGCCGCCCGCCGCCCCGCCTGACCACCCCACCCCCACCCCACCCCACTCCCCGCGATCTTGCACTTTTCGTCTCGACAAGCCCGACAAAAGGGTCGTGTCGGCGACCGAAACCGCAAGATCGGCGAGGCGTGGGAGGAGGGGCGTAGGCGTGGGCGCGGTCAGCGGCGGGATGGGATGGGGGGTGCCGGTGGGGTGGCGGGGTCGGGGTCGGTGGCGGGGTTGGTCGGGGTGGCGGGGTTGGTCGGGGTGGCGGGGTTGGACGGGGTGGTATGGGCCTTTCGGCGGGCCCACCAGCGTTCGGCCCATCCGACCGCCAGGAAGGTCATCCCGACGTACGCCCAGCCGACCAGCACGTCGATCACGTAGTGCTCGCCGCTGTAGACCAGCGTGAAGGTCATCGCCAGCGGGTACGCCAGCAGCAGCGGCCACCAGCGACGCCGGACGTTAGGCAGGAAGAACAGCACCACGAACAGGGCGAAGGCGGTGTGCAGCGACGGCATCGCGGCCACCGGGTTGGAGGCCAACTGCCCGGCGTTGAGCAGGTTTCCCGCCCCGTGCATGCCGAACGCCTTCCAACCCCGGGTGGAGATCCGGGCGACCTCCTCGATCAGCCCGTTCTGCGCCGCCCACCACGGCGGCGCGGCCGGGTAGAGGAAGTAGGTGATCAGGCCGGTGGCGCAGAGGAAGAACCAGCGACGCATGAACGCCGCCCACCGGCTGCGCTCGACCATCCAGAGCACCGCCGCGGCGGCCAGCGCCGCCACGAAGTGGGAGAAGTACACCCAGCTGACCAGCACGTCCCACCAGCGCACCTCCGGCTGGTACAGGTGCTGCTGCAACCAGACGGTCGGCACCTGACCGTCCATGGCCCAGCCGAACATCAGCCGGTCGGCCAGGATCAACTCGTAGGCGTGCGGCACGGTCCCGTCGTGGTAGGCGAACCCACGCGACAGGTTGTAGGCCACCAGCAGCAGGACCACCGGGACCCAGTCCCGGGCGAAGCGCAGGTGGCTGCGCCACGGACGGGCGGAGTACCAGGCGATGGTGCCGGCCCAGATCCAGAAGAACGCGTACACCGGGTCGGTGGGCAGGCCGATGACGAGCCAGCCCACCACGAAGGCGACGCCCCAGACCGACATCGCGATCACGCGGCGGCGCCCGCCGTCGCGCGGGGTGGGCGGCTCGGTCGAGGCTGGGGGCTGGGGGTCGGTCACGGCAGACATCGCGGACAAGGTTAGCGGCGACCCGCGCCCGACCGGCGGCAGGAGCACCTGCGACGTCGTGGCGGACATGGCGCATCTGCCCGGCCGCGTGGCCCGGGCTCCGCCGAGCACCTACGCTGTGGCCATGCGGGAGCTACCGGATCAAGCCCTGGCCCCGGGTCTGACCGCCCGGGTCGAGTTGACCGTCACCGACGCCGACACCGCCCAGGCGGTCGGCTCCGGCGACGTTCCGGTGCTCGGTACGCCACGGGTACTCGCCCTGGCGGAGGCGGCGACCGTGGCCGCGACCGCCCGCCACCTGCCGAGCGGCTCGACCACCGTGGGCACCCGGGTGGAGCTGGAGCACCGGGCCGCGACACCGGTGGGTCGCACGGTCGCGGCGCAGGCCCGGCTGACCGAGGTCGACAGGCGTCGGCTGGTGTTCGAGGTCGACGTCACCGAAGGCGGGCAGACCGTCGCCGAGGGACGCGTGGAGCGGGTCCTGGTCGACCGGCTCCGGTTCATGCAACGCGCCGGTGGGGCAGCATGACGACCACGGGTCGGTTCGTCGAGGTCGCCGAACGGGTGCTCGTGCTACGTGAGCCGGTGCTCGCGGTCAACGTCACGTTGGTGCTTGGCGACGGCGCGGCGCTGCTTGTCGACACCCTCTCCACCGTCGGGCAGGCGGCCGAACTGGCCGCCGCCGTACGCGCGGTCACCACCGACCCGCTGACGCTTGTGAACACCCATCACCACTTCGACCACTGCTTCGGTAACGCCACGCTCGCCGGTGATCCGCCCCGCCCGGTCTGGGCGCACGAGTTGGCCGCCGCGGCGATCCGCGACGAGCCGGACCGGCTGCGCCGGGAGGCGTACGCGGAGTTGCACCCCGGGCATCCGGAACTCGCCGCCGAGCTGGCCGACACCGCGCTGCTGGCGCCCACCCACACCGTGCGCACCGAGGCGGTCCTCGATGTCGGTGGCCGACAGGTGGTGCTGCGCCATCCGGGGCGAGGCCACACCGACGCCGACCTCGTCGTGCAGGTACCCGACGCCGACCTGCTGGTGGCCGGTGATCTGGTCGAGCAGGCCGGTCCCCCGGCGTTCGAGGACTCGTACCCGTTGCAGTGGCCCGACGCGCTGGCCGAGCTGTCGCGGTCGATCTCACCGGCGACGGTGGTCGTGCCCGGGCACGGCGAACCGGTCGACGCGGAGTTCGTCCGGGCCCAGCACGCCCAACTGGTGGAGCTGGCCTGGCTGATCCGGGCCGGGCACACCGGCGGCGCACCGCCGGAGCGGGTGGCCGCCGACGCCCCGTTCCCGGCCCGCCACGCGCTGAGCGCCGCCCGGCGTGGGTACGCCGAACTCGACGGCACCGCCTGACCTCGTCCCCGCGATCGACGCCGCCGGCCAGCCGGTCGGTGGATTCCCCGGCCAGCCGGGGCTGGCCGTCAGTCGCCGAAGCGCTGGCGCACCTCGGCGCGGGTGGGCATGGCGACCGCGCCGCCGGGACGTTCGCAGACCAGGCCGGCGACGCGCAGGGCGTAGCCGACCCGCTCGTGCCAGCCGGACGGCCCGACCGGCTCGCCGTCGGTCAGCAGGTCGGCGACGAGGGCGGCCATCACCGAGTCACCTCCGCCGGTGGCGTCGATGGCGTCGACCTTCGGGGCGGGTACGCGTACCGGATCGGCATCTGCGGCGGCGACCACCGCGCCGGCGGCGCCGAGGGTGACCACGACCGTGGTCGCGCCGAGTTCGCGCAGGTAGACCGCTACCGACTCGACCGGCTCACCTGGATAGAGCAGTTCCGCGTCGGCGGCGCTGAGCTTGACCAGGTGCGCCCCGGCGGCGAACTCGGCGACCACCTCGCGCAGCCCGGCCAGCGCCTGCGGGCCGGCCAGCAGCCGGGGACGGACGTTCGGATCGAACACCCGCAGCCCCGGGGCCGCCGCCCAGGCCCGGCGGGCGGCGGCAAGCGTCGTCGGTGCCAGCAGCACGATCGAGCCGCAGTAGAGCACGTCGGCGCCCTCGACCAGCGCGACGTCGAGTTCGTCGGGACCGAGCAGCGCGTACGAGGGCGGCTCGCCGTAGAAGCGGAAGTCCGGCTCTGCGCCGGAGAAGGTGGCCACCGCCAGCGTGGTCGGTACCGCGGCGGTGACCGCGCCGGCCAGTCCCACCTGTTCGGTGGTGAGGAAGTCACGGATCCGGTCGGCGAGCACATCGTCGCCGAGCGACCCGACGAACTGCACCGCGCCACCGAGCCGGGCGACCCCGACGGCGACGTTCAGCGGTCCACCGCCGATCGCCTGCCGGTAGACCGGCGCACCGTCGCACTCGGTGTCCAGCAGGTCGACGAGCGCCTCGCCGAGCACCACCGCGTATCCCATCGTCAGGTCCTTCCCTTGGCCGTACGTGATGCCCAGGCTGGCACAGCGGGTGTGCCGGGGCGTGGAAGCCACGGTATTGGCGCGACCTGGGCACTGCGCACCGGGTCCGTCTCACACATCGAGAGGTGGCTATTGCATCCCGCGACCCGGCGTGGTGGGATGATGATGCCGGGTGGCGCGGGGCTGCGCGTCCACCGGCGCCGGGCTTCACATCGCGCGAGGGCATTCACGCGTCGACACTCCGCTGGCGACAGCGTGCCGGCTGGGCCATCCGTCCCCATCCGCACGGTCGCCGCGTAGTCGCATCCGCCCCAACAGCGGGGGCGGCACCAATCCGCCACCCCGCGCGTTCGGCGGGGCGCACCCACGTAATGCGCCCCGCGAGTCAGGAGAACCCGTGCAACGTCCACGTTTGGCCGCGCTCGTCACTGCGGCTTTCACTCTTCTCGCGGGGGCGGTCGTCGTGATCGCCACCCCGAACCCGGCCGCCGCGCACGGCGCGGCGATGACGCCGGGCGCCCGTACCTTCCTCTGCTGGCGCGACGGCCTCACCCAGACCGGTGAGATCAGGCCGAACAACCCGGCCTGCGCCGCCGCCGTCGCGCAGAGCGGGACGAACTCGCTCTACAACTGGTTCAGCGTGCTGCGTTCGGACGCCGGCGGTCGGACCACCGGCTTCATCCCGGACGGCCAGCTGTGCAGCGGCGGGGCCACCGGCTTCCGTGGCTACGACCTGGCCCGCAACGACTGGCCGCTGACGCACCTGACCGCCGGCCGGTCGATCGAGTTCAAGTACAGCAACTGGGCCCACCACCCGGGCACGTTCTACTTCTACGTGACCCGCGACAGCTGGAGCCCGACCCGGGCGCTGGCCTGGAGCGATCTGGAGGCCCAGCCGTTCCTGACGGTGACCAACCCGCCGCAGCGCGGCGCGGTCGGCACCAACGACGGCCACTACTACTTCACCGGCAACCTGCCGTCGAACAAGAGTGGCCGGCACATCATCTACTCCCGGTGGGTCCGCTCGGACAGCCAGGAGAACTTCTTCGGCTGCTCCGACGTCGTCTTCGACGGCGGCAACGGTGAGGTGACCGGCATCGGCGGCAACCAGACCACGCCGCCGCCGAACCCCACCACGCCGCCGCCGAACCCGACCACCCCGCCGCCGAACCCCACCACCCCGCCGCCGAACCCGACCACCCCGCCGCCGGGTCCGGGTGGCTGCACGGCCACCGTCAAGGTGACCAGCAGCTGGTCCGGTGGGTTCCAGGGTGAGGTCGAGATCAGGAACACCGGCAGCTCGGCATTGAGCGGGTGGACCGCGAACTGGAGCTGGCCCGGCGGCCAGCAGATCAGCCAGGTGTGGAACGCGACCCAGACCACGTCCGGATCGTCGGTGACGGCCCGCAACGTGTCGTACAACGGCTCCGTCGCGGCCAACGGCACTACGAGCTTCGGCTTCCTCGCCAGCGGCAGCGGCGCGACGCCGACGGCGACCTGCGCCAGCAGCTAACCACCAGCACCACGAAGGGGGCCCCAGCTGGGGCCCCCTTCCGCTTGTCCGCGTGTCTGTCGGTCAGCGCACCATGGAGCCGACGACGGGCTTGGTCAGCAGGGCCGACTGGTTGCGTTGGATGCCCGGGTCGAGGGTCTTCGCCACGAAGATCGCGTGCCAGATGCAGAAGATCAGCACGGTCCACACCTTGCGGGAGTGGTCGAACTCCTCCCGCTTGTGCTCCTCCAGCAGGCGCAGCGCGTACGACAGGTCGAGCAGGTCGCCGGCGCCGGAGGTGGAGAGCACGTGCCGGGCCCACTCGTACATCTCGCCGCGCAGCCAGACCCGGGTCGGAGTCGGGAAGCCCAGCTTCTTGCGGTTGACGATGGCCGGCGGCACCACACCCTGCAATGCCTGGCGCATGGCGTACTTGGTGGCGTCCGAGCGCGGCGGCAGCTTCAGCTCGACCGGGATCTTCGCCGCCACCTCGAACACCGCCCGGTCGAGGAAGGGCACCCGCACCTCAAGCGAGTGCGCCATGGAGATCCGGTCCGCCTTGACCAGGATGTCGCCGCGCAGCCAGGTGTAGAGGTCGACGTACTGCATCTTGGTGACGTCGTCCAGCTCGGTGCACTCGGCGTAGATCGGCGCGGTCACGTCGGTGTAGCGCACCGACGGGTCGTAGCGGCGCAGCAGGTGCTGCTTCTCCTCCTCGGTGAACATCCGGGCGTTGCCGTAGTAGCGCTCCTCGATCGGCGTGGTGCCACGCTCCAGGAAGCTCTTGCCCTTCACCCCTTGCGGAATCGCCTTGGAGACCGCCCGCAGGCCCTTCTGCACCCCGTCGGGCAGCCCGTTGACGCTGCTCAGCGAGAGCGGCTCCCGGTAGATCGTGTACCCGCCGAAGAACTCGTCGGCGCCCTCGCCGGAGAGCACCACGGTGACGTGCTCGGCGGCCTTCTTCGCGACGAAGTAGAGCGGCACCAGCGCCGGGTCGGCGACCGGGTCGTCCAGGTGCCACACGATCTTCGGCAGCGCCTCGATCATGTCCTGCGGACCGATCTTGGTCGGGATGGTGGTCACGTCGAGGTGGCGGGCCGAGTCCTGGGCGACGTCGATCTCGGAGTAGCCCGGCACGTCGTAGCCGACGGTGAAGGTGAGGATGTTCGGGTTGAACTCGCGCGCCAGGGCGACCACCGCGGTGGAGTCGATCCCGCTGGACAGGAACGAGCCGACCGGCACGTCGGAGCGCATGTGCATGCGTACGCTCTCGCGCAGCGTCTCGCGGATCTCCTGGTAGAGCTTCTGCTCGTCCGAGACCGGAGCGGGCCGGAACACCGGCCGGTACCAGCGCCGCACGTCGATCCGGCCGCCCGGGGTCCAGGTGAGGTACTCCCCCGAGCCGATCCGGCTGATCCCCCGGTGCAGGGTGCCGGGCTCGGGCACGTACTGCAGGGTCAGGTAGTGGCTGAGGTTGGCCGGATCCACCCCGGCGTCCCCGGCGTACGCCGACTGGGCAAACGGCAGCAGGGCCTTCTTCTCCGAGGCGAGATAGAGCCCGTCGGCGGTCTCCAGGTAGTGCAGCGGCTTGATGCCGTAGTAGTCGCGGGCACCGAACGCGCGACGCTCCTGCCGGTCCCAGATGACGAAGGCGAACATGCCACGCAGTCGGGTGAGCACCTGCTCACCCCAGTAGTGGTAACCGGCGACGATGACCTCCCCGTCGCCGTTGGTGGCGAACCGGGCACCGAAGTCGCGGATCAGCTCCTCGCGCAGCTCGATGTAGTTGTAGATCTCGCCGTTGAAGGTCAGCAGGTAACGCCCGTCGGCGTAGGGCAGTGGCTCATGGCTGAGCGCGACGTCGATGATCGCCAACCGCTTGTGGGCGAAGACCCCGTCCGCGTACCGGCCGGAGGCGTCGCCGACCACCTCGACCCCGGTCTCGTCCGGGCCGCGGTGGTGCAGGCATTCCAACGCCCCGGCGATGTTGTCGCGGTGGGCGGCGGCATCGCCGCGCGCACTGAAGAAAGCCAGGAGTCCGCACATGTCCGTCATCTTTCCACGCGTGCTGATCGGCCGTCGCGGCACTGCCGGGCTCACCGCGACGGCCACCGGCGGCTCGGCCCGCGACCGGGTTCGCGGTACCGTCGGACCAGCAATGAGGCGAAGGGAGCGGGGCATGACCGAGGAACAGGAACGCACCGACGGCGAGCCGACCGACGGCACCGAGTCACACGACCCGGATTTCCCCCAGGCGTTCCTGTCGTTCATGCGGCAGGGCTGGCGGGACACCACCCTGCCGGTCGGCCCACGGCCGGAGGTACCCAACTACGCCAAGCGCCGGGCCGCCCTCTCGGCGGCCTTCCCGGGTGAGACGTTGGTGATCCCCACCGGCGGCGAGAAGGTACGCGCCAACGACACCGAGCACCGGTTCCGGCCGGGCAGCGACTTCGCGTACCTGACCGGGGACCACGACCCGGACAGTGTGCTGGTGCTGCGGCCGAACGGCTCCGGCCACGACGCCACGCTGTACATGCGTCCCCGCTCGTCCCGGGAGAACGACGAGTTCTTCCGCAGCCGTCACGGCGAGCTGTGGGTGGGCCGGCGACACACCCTGACCGAGAAGTCGACCGAGCTGGGCCTGCCCACCGCCGACCTGACCGAGCTGGACGCGGCGCTGGCCGAGCTGGCGCCCGCGCGTACCCGGGTGCTGCGTGGCTTCGACACCCGGGTGGACACCGCGGTGCGGCCCTGGGACGGCCCGCGCGAGGAGGGGCAGCCGGCCCGCGACCGCGAGCTGGCCATCGCCGTCTCGGAGCAGAAGCTGGTCAAGGACGAATGGGAGATCGCCCAGCTCCAGGAGGCAATCGACGCCACCGTACGCGGCTTCGAGGACGTCGCCCGGGCGCTGCCGGCCGACCGGGGTGTCTCCGAGCGGCTATTGGAGGGCATCTTCGCGCTGCGGGCCCGACACGACGGCAACGACGTCGGCTACGGCTCGATCGTCGGCGCCGGCGAGCACGCCACGATCCTGCACTGGGTGCACAACCACGGCGTCACCCGACCGGGTGAGCTGCTGCTGATGGACATGGGCGTGGAGGGCCGCAACCTCTACACGGCGGACGTGACGCGGGTGCTGCCGGTCGACGGGCGGTTCACCCCGTTGCAGCGCCAGGTTTACGACGTCGTGTACGCCTCGCAGCAGGCCGGCATCGACTTCATCAAGCCGGGCGTGACCTTCAAGGACGTCCACCTGACCTGTATGCGGGTGCTCGCCGAGGGGCTGGCCGACCTGGGGCTGCTGCCGGTGAGCGTGGACGAGGCGATGGACGAGAACTCGATGGTCTACCGCCGCTGGACGTTGCACGGCTTCGGGCACATGCTCGGCATCGACGTGCACGACTGCTCGAACGCCCGCAAGGAGATGTACCGCGACGGCACCCTGGGCGAGGGGTACGTGCTCACCGTCGAGCCGGGGCTGTACTTCCAGCCGGAGGACGAGCTGGTGCCGGAGGAGCTGCGCGGCATCGGCATCCGGATCGAGGACGACGTGCTGGTCACCACCGCCGGCGCGGTGAACCTGTCGGCGGGTCTGCCGCGCCGGGCCGACGAGGTGGAAACCTGGCTGGCCGAGCAGCGCGAAGCCGGGCCACGGCTGCCTGGCTGACCCCGACCGACACGAACACCTGGCGGGCCCCCGCCGGCGGCGACGACACTGTCGCTCCCGGTGCGGGGCCCGTCCCGGTCTGTCCCGTGCATTGGCGTATGAAGCTGGTCACCCGCTTTCGCCCCGGCCCAACGGACCGACGCACGATGACCCGATCGATACCCAATGCGGGGCTTCTTCGGATACGTCCTTCTTGCGAGGATCCTTCTCATACGGTGGTCATCGGAGGCTGCAACCCGTTTGCAGCTGCTCACACCCGTCCGCACGGTGCGGGGCCAGCCTGGTAGCAGGAAAGGGCGGAAAGCTCTGATGTCTGATGACGTGACCACTTCCAGCGGTGAGCCGTCCCCGGCTTCACCGCGATCAAAGCGAAGCAAAATCTGGGCGACAGCCGGCGTCGCGGGATTGGCCGGCATCGTCGGCCTGGCCGCGCTAGGTGGCCTCGCCGCACGTGACAAGGACGACGGCACGGAGCGCGCGTCGGACGCTTCTGCCTCAATGCCGAAGCAGAACGTCAGCGACGCCGGCAAGGCCGAGGCAGACGCCACGGCCAAGGGTCACGAGGCCGACCCCGCCAAGGGCGAGCACGACTGGGGCGGTCGCGACTGGGGCGGCAAGGACAAGGGCAGAAAAGGCGAAGACGAGCACGGCCGGGCCAAGGAGGTGCCGTGCCGGGCCGAGGCGCTGGTCGAGGCGGTGCACAAGGCCCTCAGGACGCGCGATGACGTGTTGAAGTTGGCCCCGCGCTGCGAGTACAAGCTCACCCGGGAGAGCGACTTCAACGCGTTCCCCGTCATCGACGGGAAGATCAAGATTCTTGGCAGTGACGCGACCCTCGTACACGAGGGCACGCGACTCTTCCGGTTCTTCGAGGTCGCCGCGGGGGGTGACCTGACGCTGAAGGATCTCACTCTTAAGGGCGGCCAGGTCAGCGGCCCGCCGCCGCAGCAGGGCCGGGGCGGCGCCCTGCTCGTGCAGCGGGGAGGTAAGGCCGTCTTGCACAAGACGACGCTGGTGCACAACCGGGCCACCGGACAGGGCAACAGCGGCAACGGTGGCGCCATCTACAACTCCGGCCACGTCACGCTCGAGAACAGCGTCGCCAAGGACAACCACGCCCGAGGACTCGGCAATGGCGGCAACGGCGGCGTCATCTACAACGAGGGCAAGCTCGACATCCGCGACTCCGAGTTGGCGAAGAACACCGCCACGTCGAACGCTGACGGCGTCGGTGGCAGCGGCGGCGCCATCGCCAACTTCGACGGTGGCCACGTCACCGTCTCCCACACCACCATCAAGGACAACGCGGCCAGCAACGATGGCGGCGGCATCAACAGCGAGGCCAGCAACCTTACCGTCACGTTCACCAAGGTCGAAGGCAACACCGGTGGCGACGAGGGCGGCGGCATCTACACCGCCGGGGACCGAACGGCCGAACTCCGCCACCTGCTCATCGCCGGCAACACGGCCAGCGCGGACGGCGGCGGCGTCTGGTACGGCGGCAGCGGCGGCGTCGTCACCGACAGCAAGTTCCTCGACAACATCGCCGGCTTCAACGGCGGCGGGTTGTTTACCGGCATTCTCGTAGACGACGCCACCGCGACCGATGGGGTCCTCCTCAACGGCTCCGGTCTGCTCATCGCCAAGAGCGAGTTCGATGACAACGACGCCCGACAGGGCGGCGGCATCTACCACGACGCCGGTGACCTGACGATCCGCGACAGCAAGATCACCAAGAACTTCGCCGGCGAGGCGGAAGGTGCCGGTGGCATCTTCCGGAACGGCGGCGAGGTCAAGCTCGACAGGACCACCGTCAAGGCGAACCAACCCACCAACTGCGCCGGGACCGTCGAAGGCTGCTTCGGCTGAGCCAGCACAGGAGGCTTCGGGTCCCCTTCCCCTAGTGGAAGGGGACCCCTTCGCTGACCATTGTGATCTTCGGCGGCCCGTCCACGTGCCTCCCGCCCTGTTGGTGCCCTGCGAATGAGATGAGGCGAATGCGGGGTTTTTTCGTATAAACACCTCTCGCGAAGATAACTCCCATACGGTGGTCCTTGGAGGCTGCAACCGGTTTGTGCCTTCTCGCACTGACTTCGGGTAGTGCGACCCCTTCTGGGTAGCAGGAAAGGGCGGAAGGCTCTGATGTCTGATGACGTGACCACTTCCTACGGTGGGCCGCCCCCGGCACCACCACCCCCGGCACCGCCGGGACTTCGACGACGAAAACTATGGCTGGCAGCGGGCGTCGCCGGTCTGACCGGCGTCGTCGGTCTGGCCGCCCTGGGCGGGGTGGCCGCCCGCGACGACGGCTCCGGCCCGTCGAGCAGGACGGACGCGCAGTCCAACGCCCGGCAGAACGTCAGTGACGCCGGGAAGGCCGACGCGACCGAGAACGGCGGCGCCATGAAAGATTCGGCCGGCAACCACGCCGGCCGCAAGGGTGCCGGCCGAAAGGACGGCGGCGCTGGCGACAAGGACGGGGCCCACGAGGTGCCCTGTGACACCGACAAGCTGATCCAGGCCATCGTGCACGCCAACCAGAACCACGGCGCCGTACTCGCCCTGGCCCGGCACTGCACGTACGAGCTGACCCGCAGCGACGACGGCAACGGGCTTCCCGTGATCACCAAGCCGATCACCTTGAAGGGCGACGACAGCAAGATCGTTCGGGCCGCGAACGTCGAGCGGTTCCGCATCCTGAACGTCGGTCGAGGTGGTCACCTGACCCTGAAGGGCGTGACGGTCAAGGGCGGCCAGACCGCTCCGGGCATGACGATCGCGGCACCGGTCAAGGGACTGGAACTCGGCACCGTGAAGCCCGCCGGGGCCGCCCCGGCGGCCGGAGCCAAGGCCAAGGCAGCCGCGGCGAAGCCCACGGCCGACGCGGCCAAGGCAGCCGGAGCCAAGGTTGCCGGGGCCAAGGTTGCCGGGGCCAAAGCGGCCGGGGCCAAAGCGGCACCGGCGGCGAAGCCGTCGCCGGCGGCCAAGACCGGGGCCGCCGGAGCGGACGTTGCTCCGCCGAGCATCGCCGCCGACGGCGTCGACGGGGGTGGAATTCTGGTGCAGCGGGGCGGCACCGCAGACCTGGAGCACAGCCGGATCGTGCAGAACCAGGCGACCCGCAACGGCGGTGGCATCGCGAACTACGGCACCACCACGATCCGCCACAGCACCGTGGAACAGAACAATGCCGGCAGCTTCGGCGGCGGCGTGTTCAGCACGGGCAGTTTGCGGGTCGAGGAGTCGAAGATCGTGTACAACAACTCGGGTGCCGGGGGCGGTGGCATCGCCAACGGTTCCACGCCCAACGGCTTCGCCGGCACGGGTGGCACCGTCTGGATCTGGAAGAGCACGATCAGCCACAACCGGACCGGTGTGCTCGGTGGCGGCGTCTTCATCAACGGCGGCGACACCACCGCCGTCCAGAGCGAGCTCGCCGACAACACCAGCAGCCTCGACGGCGGCGGCCTGGTCGCCCTCGGCGACAGCCGGTTGAGCCTGGAACACACGGTGGTCGCCCGGAACTTCGCGAGCGACGACGCCGGCGGTGTCGGGATCGCCGAAGACTCCACCGCGGTCATAGCCCACAGCGCTCTCAAGGAGAACGTGGCCGCCAACGGAGCCGCCGGCGGCCTGTTCAACGACGGCGCTTCGGTGACCCTCCGGGATTCCGAACTCTGGGCCAACCAGGCGTCGGGTACGGCTGGCTTCGCGGGCGGCATCGCCAACCAGGACGGCGTCACCACGCTGATCCGGACCAAGGTCGCCGACAACGTGGCCACCAACCAGCCCGGCGGCATCTACACCGACAACAACCAGGTGGAGATCGACGACAAGTCCGCGGTCACCGGTAACCGGCCGACCAACTGCGTCGGCAGCCCGGTCATCCCCGAACGCTGCTTCGGCTGAACCTTCGCCGAGGCGAGCGACAGGCAACAGGACAGCACCACCACATAGAGGGGCTCCTCCGTGCCGCTCGGCGCCACGGAGGAGCCCCACCTTCTTCCCACTTCTCCCCCATCAAGTGCCGTCCGAGCAGGTCAGAGCGGATCCGGGCGGAAGCCACCCCGGCGTGCCGATCAGCATGGGGCTGGGCGTCGCTGGCCGCCGACGTACCTAATGTGGGGTTATTTCGGATAAGGCTCTGAGGCGAGGAACCTTCTCATACGGTGGTTCTGGGAGCTACAACCGATTTGTAGCAGGGGACGCTCGCCTGTGCGTGACGACCCTGTCTGGTACGACGAGAGGGCAGAGAGCTCCGATGTCCAACTACGTAGCTAAGAACAACGCCAGCGAGTCGGAGGCGACGCCCAAGCGGCGTCGCAAGCTCTGGCTCGCCAGTGGCGTCGCCGGGCTCACCGGCGTGGTCAGCATTGCCGCCGTAGGCGTCGCCACCGGTGCCGGGGCGGTTGGTACCGATGGTCTGCGCTGGTCCACCGCCCAGCAGGTCAGCAGGGACGGCGACCAGAACGCGGTCGCGCCCGAGGGGCACAAGGGCAAGAAGGAGGACCGGGCCGACAACGCCGCCGACGAGCGTGCCCGGCACGACCAGAAGCGGGACGACGAGAAGAGGGACCACGGCAAGGATGTGCCCTGCAACAGCGACAAGCTGATCCAGGCGCTCGTCTTCGCCAACGAGAACCACGGCGGTGTCCTGAACCTCGCCAAGGGGTGCACCTACACCCTGACCCGGTCCGACGCGACCGACGGCACCGGGCCCAACGGTCTTCCGGTGATCACGGAGAACGTGGTGCTCAAGGGCCATGACACCAAGATCGTCCGGGACGCCACGGCCGAGGAGTTCCGGATCCTCAACGTGGGGCGCGGTGGAAATCTGACCGTCAAGGGCCTGACCATCAAGAACGGCCAGACCAGCGCACTGCCGGTCAACAACGACACGCCGGAAGCCGTCTGGTCGCTGTTCTCGAACTCGGTCGAGGCGACCAAGGCCGCCGAGGCGAAGAAGGAGTACCTGCCGTTGCTCCAGGCCAAGCCGAAGGGCATCGCGCTCAAGGCCAAGGCCGCGAGCGCGCCGTCGGTGCTGGTCGACCCGGAGTCGAACGACGGCGGTGGCGTGCTCGTGCAGCCCGGCGGCACCGCCTCCTTCGAGGAGACGCACATCGTCGCCAACCAGGCCGGCGGCGTCGGCGGTGGCCTGGCCAACTTCGGCAAGGCCAGCCTCTACCACACCACCGTCGCCGACAACACCGCCTTCCTCTACGGCGGCGGCATCTTCAACGCGGGCGTGCTGCGGGTGGCCGCGTCGACCGTGAAGAACAACGACGCGATCATCGGCGGTGGCGGCATCGCCAACGGCGCGGCGTTCATCTTCCGTGACGACATCGACGGCGGTACCGCGTGGATCGAGAAGACCGAGGTCACCAGCAACGAGGTGCTCGGCTTCGGCGGTGGCGTGCTCGACATCGAGGGCAACACGACCGTCCGGTACTCCAAGGTCACCGGGAACACCGCGGTCCTGGCCGGCGGCGGCGTCACCGCGGCCGGTGACGACAGCACCCTCGAACTGGCGCACGTCGAGGTCTCCAAGAACACCACGGTCGGTGTCGGCGGTGGCCTGGCCCTCGGCTTCGGCGCGATCGCCAACGTCGAGGAAACCAAGATCGTCGCGAACAAGGCCGGCTTCTTCGGCGGTGGCGTGTTCAACGGCACCGGTGAGGCGACCTTCCGGCACAGCGAGATCAGCGGCAACCGGGCCGTCGGTCCGCTGGGCGTCGGCGGCGGCATCTTCACCGTCGCCGGTGTGATCGACCTGGAGAAGACCAAGGTGGCGCACAACTTCGCCACTCTCACCGCTGGCGGCGTCTTCAGCTTCCTCGGTGAGGTGAACGTGGACGACAAGTCGGCCATCACGGCCAACAAGCCGACCAACTGCACCGGCACCTTCACCCCGATCCCGAACTGCTTCGGCTGATCAACGCGGTACCGGCTCCCGCCGGACCGAGGTGAGGGGACTTCGGCCCCGCCGGAACGATCCAGACGGATCGGACCGGCGGGGCCGGAGCCTACTCTGCGTCGTGTCGCCGGAGCGGTACTACCGCTGGACGAACACCGTCACGCTGCGCGCCGGCACGGTGAACGTGCCGCTGGCCCGGTCGAACGACGCCGTCCGCAGCACCGGGTCGGCCGAGGAGCGCAGCACCGGATGCAGCGCCACGTCGGCCCCACGCAACCCGGTCACCCGCTGGGTGGCGGTCTCCGGAGTGGCGTTGAAGACCACCGTCACCGATTTCCACGCCCCACCGAGCCCACGAGCGTCCAGGGTCATGGTGAGCACCCCCGGCGTCTCGTCGGCGCCGGACAGCGGGAAGGCGACCCGCTGCTGCACCTGCTTCGCGGTGGGCAGCCCGAAGACCGGCGACGAGGCCCGGATCCGCAGCAGCTCGGCGTACCGGGCGTCGGTCAACTCGACCGCCGCGCAGTCCGGCACCAGCAACGGATCGGCCAGCAGCGGCTTCGCGTACGGCCACTTGTCCCGGTTGTCCTCGGCCGGCGGTAGCCCGATGCCGAAGCCGTTGCCCTGGGTGCAGTCCCAGCGGATCTGGTTGAACCAGTCCCCCGAGTTGTACGAGTTGCGGTCCAACGACTTGGACCGCAGCCGCTCGGTGCCGGTGGTGACGAACCCGGTGCCCTGGCCCATCACCACAGTGCTCAGGGCCAGAACCTGCATCCGGGCCCGGTCCGTCGCCGAGGTGTCCTGCGGCAGTTTGTACGCCAGCGCGTCGTACAGAATCTCGTTGTCGTGCGCGTCGACGTAGGTGACCGCCTCCCCCGGCGCTGCGGTGTAGCCGGCCGGTGAGCCGTTGTAGTCCACGTCTGCCCCGGTGACCTGCCGACCCGACGAGTCGGTGAAGCGGTAGCCGCGTAGGTTGCCGGTCAGGCCCACCTTGATCAGGTCGTGCTGGAGCAGCAGCCGCGCCCGCTGCTCGTCGGCCGACCTGTTGACCGGGTCGCCGTTGGGGTCGGTGAACAGGCCGGAGGCGAAGCCCTGCTGGCGAGGGTTCTCGTCGAACGGGCCGCCGCCGCGTACCGCGTCGCGCAGCCGGTCGTTGAACGTGCCGATCCCGGTGCCGGCCATGTTGGCCTGCGTGGCCTGCACGAAGCGGGCGTCGTCGGCCACCTCGCCGAAGTTCCAGCCCTCGCCGTAGAGCAGGATGCTCTTCCCGTCCACCCCGTCGCGGGCCATCGTCAGCTTGTCCAGCGCGGCGCGTACGGCCAGGATGTTCGCCTTCGGGTGGTGGCCCATCAGGTCGAACCGGAACCCGTCCACCTTGTACGCCTTCGCCCAGGTGACAAGCGAGTCCACCACCAGCTTGCCCATCATGGCGTGCTCGGGTGCGGTGTTCGCGCAGCAGGTGGAGGTGGCCACGGTGCCGTCGTCGAGCAGCCGGTGGTAGTAGCCGGGCACGATCTGGTCCAGCACCGACTTCGGGTCGGTGCCGGCGGCCGAGGTGTGGTTGTAGACCACGTCCATGACCACCCGCAGGCCCGCGTCGTTGACCCCGGCCACCATCTGCCGGAACTCGGTGGTGCGCCGGGCGCCCTCCGGCTCGACCGCGTACCCACCCTCGGGGACGGTGTAGTGCAGCGGGTCGTACCCCCAGTTGTAGCCGTCGGTCTCCCGCACCGCCGCCACGCATTCCTGCTGCCGCTCCGAGTCCGGCGGCAGGGCCGCCAGGTCACAGTCCGGCTGCCGCTGGTCGGCCCGGCGTTCGGGGATGGTGGCGAAGTCGAACGCGGGCAGCAGGTGCAGGTGGGTCACCCCGGCGTCGCTTGTCGCCTTCAGGTGCCGCATGCCGGCGGTGGCCGGGTCGGTGAAGGCGAGGAAGGTGCCCCGCCGTTGCGCCGGCACGGTGTCGTCGGCGATGGAGAAGTCCCGCACCGACAGCTCGGAGATCTGCACCTTCGCCGGGGGCACCGCGGCCGGCTTGCGCAGCCGCGCCCAACCCGCCGGGGCGAGCTTCGGGTCGGTCAGGTCGACGATCTGGCTGTGCGTGGAGTCCGCCGCCAGCGCCACCGAGTACGGGTCGGTGACCGACGCGGTGACCAGTTGCTGCGTCGCCGGCTGCCACGCCTGCACCCGGTAGCGGTAGTACTTGCCGCTCCAGGACCGCTGTCCGCGTACCGACCACACGCCGGTGCGGTCGTCACGGCGCATCGCCACCGGTCGCGCGGTGGCCGTCGGCGAGTCGTACAGCTCCAGCGACACCGTCCGGGCGGTGGGTGCCCAGACCGACAGGTTCGGTACGCCACCGGTGAACGTGGCGCCGAGTCGGGCGGAGGTGGCCGGCGCGTACACGTCGTCCAGCACACCCGGGATCTGCACGCCGGTGGCACCGAGCAGGGTGCCGTCGGCGGCCCGCTCGGTCACCAGCAGCTGCCCGCGCAGCGCGGCCGGCACCTTGGCCAGATCCCGCCGGTCCAGGGTGAAAACGCGGTGGTCCCACAGGTGCGGGAAGGCCGCGCGCTGGGCCTCGGTGAGCCCGTTGCGCTGCGCGGTCAACGGCAGCGAGGTGTACGTCCCGACCAGCTCGCCGTCGACCACGCGTACCCCGCCGGCCGGCGCGGTCACCAGGGCGTACGCCCGACCGTCGGTGGGGCCGGTGCGCCAGGCGACGGTGGACCGGTCGATCCAGTGCGCCCGCTGCTTGCCGATGTCGGTGTCCCTGCCGGTGCCGGTGGCTGTCGCCGGCAGCAGCCGGCCCGGTGTGGCGGCGAGCAACCAGACCTCCCGGCCGGCGTCGGCGAAGTCGAGCCGCTGGTCCTGCGGCAGGTCCTTCTCGTCGCCGCGATGGATGATGTAGTTGAGGCCGGTCGCGCCCTCGGCAAGCGGCACCCGGAACTCGGCACCGAAGGAGTCGACGCGGGTCGGCGGCATCGGCTTCGCCCAGTCGGTGGGGGTGGCCGCGCCGTCCCACAGGTGCAGGCCCCAGCCGTCGTAGTCGCCGTCGGGCCGGTGGTAGTGGATGACCGCCGTACCCTCCTCGACCGGCGGGGCGGGTTCGCCCGCGGCCTCCTCCCGGGTCAGGTACGTCGCCGGGTCGCCCTGCTTGACCCAGACCTCGCCGGTCTGCGTCACGTCGACGGTCCGGTCGTTGTCCACGTCCTTGTTGCCGTCGGCGTCGACCACCAGGAAACCGACCGTCTTCGCTCCGGGCTTGAGTTTCACCCAGGCGAACCGTCCGTACGCGTCGGTGCCCGCGAACGGCTGCCCCTGCGGCCACTCGGTGGCGTACTCCGAGTCGATGTCACCCCAGGCGTACAGCCCCCAGTCGTCGTAGTCGCCGTCGGGGCGCTGGTGGTGGACCACCAGCCAGTCCCGCGACGAGCCGGACTCTTCCGGGGTACCGACGGCGGCGGTGGATCGGGCGGACGCGGTGCGGCCCCGACCGTCGCGGACCACCGCCTTGTACTCGACCTTCGTCCCGGCGGCCAGACCGGTCAGGTCGTGGTGCACGGTGTACGGCGCGCGGTGGGCGGAGCCGAGCAACGTCCACTTCCCGCCGGCCACCCGAGCCGCCATCGTCACCCGGGCCAGCGGGTCGCCGGTGACCTGGGCGGTCACCTCGGCTCGGGTGGCCGGCGACCCGTCGGGGGCGGTGATGGTGATGCCCGGCTTGGCGTCGGGCAGCGCGACCGCCTTACCGGCCCGGTGCACCACCGCCGACAGTGGCGGCACGGTCAGGGTCAGCTTGCCGTCGCCGGCTGCCACCGGTCGGGTGGTGGCGCCGTGAATGCCGGTGAAGGTGGCGCCGGCCGACCAGGTGTCCACGGTGACAGTCTGCGCGGTGGTGGCGTTGTTGACCGCCACCAGGTACTCGGTGCGGTTGTCCGGGTCGAACCGGGAGAAGGCGAAAACGCCGGGCCCGTCGGCGGCGTGCCGGGTGACCTGCACACCGTCGCGCAGGGCCGGATGAGCCTGCCGCAATCGGCCCAGTTCGGCGATGGTGCGGTAGAGCGGGTGTGTCCGGTCGAACTGGTCGACCGCGTGGGTGCGGTCGGTGCCGAGCAGGTCGTCGTCGAGGTAGTCCGCGGTACGCGAGGCGAACATCGGCTGTCGGGCGTCCTTGTCGCCGCCGGCCCCGGTGAAGCCCTGCTCGTCGCCGGAGTAGATCACCGGCTGGCCGCGGGTGAGGAACATCAGCTCGTGGGCGAGTTGGTCCCGGCGCAGGTGGGTGGCCGGGTCGGTGGATCCGTTGGCGATGAACGAGCCGATCCGGCCCATGTCGTGGTTGCCGAGGAAGGTGGTCAGCCGGCCGGCGTGGGTGTCCCGGGCGGCGTAGAGGTCGTCGCGGGCGTAGAGGTCGGCCAAGGCCTTGGCTGATCCGTCGTTCGCGGTGTAGCCGCGCGCCGCCTCCTGGAAGCCGAAGTCCAGCGTGGCGGGCAGGCCGCCCTGCCGTACGTAGCTGGAGGTGATCTCCGGGTCGGCGCTGTACACCTCGCCGAACATGAAGAAGTCCTTCTTGCCGGCGCGGGCCGCCGCCTGCTGCACGCCCTGGCTGAACTGTGGCCAGAAGTCCATGTTGACGTGCTTCACCGTGTCCAGCCGGAATCCGTCGACTCCGGTGGACCGCACCCAGTCGGCGTAGATCTTCGTCATGCCGCGGACCACCTCGGGCCGCTCGGTCCACAGGTCGTCGAGGCCGAAGAAGTCGCCGTACTCGCTGTTCTCGCCGGCGAAGGTGGAGTCACCGCGGTTGTGGTACATGGTGGGATCGTTCAACCAGGCCGGGACCTTGACCTTCGCGTCGGCCCGGGTCTCGAAGATCGGGGTGTACGGGAAGGAGCCACCGTCGACCTTCGGAAAGTCCCGGCTGCCGTCGGCGTAGTTGCGATCCTCGAACGGCCGACCCTGCGCGTCGCGGTAGGGCGCGGTCGCCTTGTCGACGTAGGTGTACGTGTCCTCTTCGTAGCTGATGACGTCGGCGGTGTGGTTGACGATGACGTCGAGGTAGACCTTGATGCCACGCCGGTGGGCGAGCTGGACCAGCTTCTTCAGGTCGGCGGGGCTACCGAAGTGGGGGTCAACCTGGGTGAAGTCGGTGATCCAGTAGCCGTGGTAGCCAGCCGACACGTCGTCGCCTTCGCCCTGCACCGGCCGGTTCTTGAAGACCGGGGCGAGCCAGATGGCGGTGGTGCCAAGCCCTTCGATGTAGTCGAGTCGCTCGGTAAGTCCCTTGAGGTCACCGCCCTGGTAGAAACCCTTGTCCGTGGGGTCGTACCCGGTGCGCAGCCGGTCCCCGGTGAGGCCGCCCCGGTCGTTGCGCGGGTCTCCGTTGGCGAACCGGTCCGGTAACACGAAGTAGAACTGCTCGGCCTCCACCTGGCTGCGGCCGGCGGCGAGCAGGGCCGCGGCGGAGGGTTCGGTGTGCCAGGTGACGGCGCCGGTGGCGCTCGGCGCCCCGATGCCGGCCGACCGGCCGGCCGCGGCGGCGGGGGTCACCGCGACGGGGGTGCCGACCAGGGTGACGGTGAGCAGGAAGACAAGGGCGAGCAGGAATGTGCGTGGTGTCGGCGGGGGTTTCATCGACGGCCTTCCTCTGGTCGCTGATTGGCCCGCACGCTAGCCCTTGCCGAAAGATTCTGCAATACCTTGCAAATATCCCCGCAACAAGGCAGACACTTGCGCAAGACGGGTCGCCACCCGCCCCTCGTTGGCCGCTAACGGCTGCGGCAGGTGCGTCCGGAAACGCTGCAACTCGCGGGGCGGGAATCGGCCGACTCAATGTGGAAGCGCAGGTAAACCGACGATCCGCCGGCCAGGTCCGGCCCGCTGCGGTAGGTGAGCGTCCCACCCGCACCGTCGAACGTCCCCTGTGGAACTCCCTCCAGCCAGGCGGTCACCACCCGCCCGCCCGGGTAGTCCACCCGCGCCACCCAACCCACACCGCGACGGGAGGTGTTGCGGATCGACACCTCGGCGATGAAGCCGCCCTGAAACGTGTGCAAGACCTGGTAGCGCGCGTCGATCGGCGCGGGCGGCGGTGCCGGCGTACGGGACGGTGCGACCGATGGCGGCGCGGCCGGCGGCGGCGACGTCGTGAGCGACGCGCTGGGGGTCGGGCTCGGCGGGTCGGTCCGGCGCGGGGACAGCCCCGGCACCGCCTGCGACGGCGGTGCCGGCACCTCACGACCCGCCGACGAGGCACGCTCGGGTATCGGCGCCGCGGCAACCGGTGGCGGTCCCGGCGGCACCGGCTGAAAGTCCGGCCCGGGCCCCCGGTACGCACCGACCGCGATGACGAGCAGCACCACCATGATGACGACCCCGATCGACACCAGGATCCACGGCGAGGAGGCCACGGCGGTGGAGCCGTGCGGCGGAAACTGGCGGGGAGCGCGACGCGTACCGGACATGTCTCTCCTCAGCGGGCAGCCCGGCAAGCGTAACGATCTTCAGCCGCGCCGGAAAGTGCCCGACGAATCACCAACTGTCCTAACCGATCCCGCAGCCGGTGCCGTTGACCGTGCACTGTGTCGGATACTCCCCGCCCCCGGTACGCGTGAACCGCAGTTGCACCGACTGCTGGGCCCCGGCGGCGAGCTGACCGGTTCCGCTGAGCAGATACCAGCCACTACCTCTGATGGTCACCGAGACCCCGGGGCCGCTGGAGGCCCGGATCCCGGTGACGCCGCCACTGAAACGCAACTCCACCTGCCAGTCGTCCGACCGGCTGGTGCCGTTGCTGACCACCAACTGGGCCTCGAAATGATCCGCGTCGCCGCTGTCCAGCACCCGGTAGCTGGCGGTGATCGCCCCATCCCCGTCGGCCGGCGCCGCCGGGGCGGACGCGCTCGGTGACTGGCTGGCGTCCGGCCGCGCGGGCGTTCCGGTACGCGATGGATCGTTCGGCGCTGCCGGCGACCCGGACGGCGTGGGTGAGCCGGTCGGGCTGACCGAAGCCGTCGCGGTTGCCGAGGCGGAGGGGTCGGTAGAGGTGGTCGAACCTGCCGTAGGCGCTGCCTCCGGGCTCTCCCCGGCGGCTGTCGGCAGACTCATCGGGGGGCCCGGCGTCCATGCCGACGGACGTTCGGGACCGCGGAACGACAACAGTGCGACCACCAGCAGCACCGCCAGCACCGCGACGCCGACCAGCACCACCACCCAGGGCGCGGAGGCGATCATCCTGGACAGGGCGTGCCCACCGACCATCCCACCGGTGGCGTCACCGTTCCGGTCACCGGTGGAATCACCACTCTGGTCACCGGCGGCCTCATCGTTCCGGTCACCGGGGACATTGTCGTTCCGGTCACCGGCGCCGGCACGGTTGCCGTCGCCGTACTGGTCACCGGTGGCATCGTCGTTGGCATCACCGGACGGCCGCACTGACATTGAGGTCCCCACTCGTCGTCGCCGACGGGCCAGCCTAGTCACGCCGGGCCGGGGCGCGAAACGGGCAGGTGCCGAAGCCGCCCGACCCGGCCGACGCACCGGACGCGTCGACCCTGCGCACCTGACCGGTCGGCGGCCAAGGTCGTACCGGTGGCTCAGCCCGTCCGCACGACAGTGCAGATGGCCGGCCCCTCCTCGGTGCTACGCAGCAGGTAGCGGTACCGTTCGCCGGGCACCTGCCGGCCCTGGCTGTCCAGGAACTCCCAGCGCACCGCCACCTCCACGAGCAGGGCGGATACCTGCTGCACCTGCTCGATGTCGGCGTGCGCCGCGACCAGCTCACGCTCGGTGTAGTCCGGCGCGGCACCCACGAAGGACAGCGCGACGGCGGCCGGGGAGTTGAACGAGAAGCTGTAGGTGTCGGCAACCACCAGCCCGGGCAAGGCGTAACAGCTGGCGATCGCCGGTAGGTCGCCGACGGTCAACGCCACGCCGTACCGGTCGAAGAAGTCGGTAAGCAGGTCGAGATCGGTGGAAGCAGTCACGCCGCAAGCAATTGCCGGGGCGCGCCGCGACGAAACCTCAACGCGGTGGAATCCGCACCTCGATCTCACTGCCCAGCCGGGCACCCCCGTGCAGGCCCAGGTCGTCCCCGCTCCAGAACCGGCCGGGGTCGTACCAGTTCGGTCGGCGTCCGACCGGCAGCAGACCCATCGCCTCGTAGGTGACCGCTACGACCTCCGCGCAGTACGCGGTCTCCAGGTCCAGGTCCCGTGCCGCTCCGGCAGGCGGATCTGGCTGCGGGCCAACGGCCGGGACGCGCCGCCGGGACGCCGGCAGCGGCAACCTGGGCGACGGTACCCGCCCGCGCAGCCATCGCCAGGCCAGTTGGGCGGTGGACGGAAACGGTGTGCCGTCCAGCCGGGCGATGGTGCGCAGCACCGACCGCTCCATCTCCGCGTCGGCCGGCGGCTCGAGCTGGCGCAGCCAGCCACGCTGGCCGTACCGGTTGGCCCAGATGCAGACCGCATCCCGCAGGTCGTGCAGCTGCACACCGCGTTGGTGGGTGCCGGTCCACAGGTCCGGCAGCGACCGACCAAGCTCGGCGTGCCACATCAGCGGTGGCATGTCGTCCAGCACCACCGCCATGCCCACATGGTTGACCGGGCTGTTGGTGGTCAACTGGATGGCCCGGTCGGGCACGCTGCGGCCGCGGAAGACCCACAGATCGCCGGTACGGGTCAGCTCCACCGCCTCGTCCAGGCTGATGCTCATAGGGGACTACCCTAAGCGGATGCGGCGACGGATGCGGTGGTGGAAGGTCCTCGGGTTGGCCGGTCTGGCCGGTGTCGCGGCCTCCGGCGTGGTGATCGCCCGGGCGGAACGGCGGCGGCGCGCGTACACCCCGGAGGAGATCCGGGCCCGACTGCGGGACCGGCACGCGGAGGCCACCTCGACCTCCCCGGCCGACGAGGCCGGCTGAGTCGTCCTCAGTCCACTTCGACGTGGTTGCGGTCCCAACGGCCGCCGACCGGTTGGCTGTCCAGCCGCAGCGCTCCCTCGACGTTGCCGGCGAGGTCGTTGTCCTCGACCCGGCAGGAGACGCACGCGCCCCGATCACTGATCCACATCCCGTAACTCTGCGTCGGGTCGTCGCGGTTGTCCCAGATCCGGTTGCCGCGCACCATCGCCGACTCGAAATGGGCGTTCACCGTGAATCCGGCCCGTACCGGTGCCGCCGCCGGCAACTCGTAGCGCGTGCCGGGTGGTGGCACGTCCTCGTTCCAGGCGATCGCCGCATCGGGGCGCAGATCGGCCAGATCCAGCTCCATCTCGGTGTTGCCGACCACCAGTGCCAGTCGGGAGCCCACCCGGAGCAGCTTTCCGCGATGCCCGTCGGGTGTCCACACCGCCGCCCGGTCCGACACGGCACGCCGGCCGTACCGCACCGACTCGCCGGAGCCGGTGGCCGCCGGGGCGCATTGCCGCCCGTTGCTCCGGATCCGGTTGTTCGTCACCGTCGCGTCGACCATCGGCCGGTCCACCCGGATCCCGTCCAGACCGTTGTCCCAGAACTCGTTGCTGTCGATCACCACGTCCGACGCCGGGCCCTCATAGCCGTTGCCCAGACTGTGCTGGTGGTATCCGTACCATCCGTTGCCGCTGATCCGGTTGCCCCGGATCGTGTACGGCCCGGGGGTGTTGCCCATGCTGATCCCGTCGCGAACGTTGCGGTCGATCACGCAGTCAGTGAGGATGCCGCCTCGGCCGGCGATGCCCGCCGTGCCGTTGGCGGAGACGTCGAAGCCGGCTTCCAGGTTTCCGGTGATCGTGCAGGCGGAGACTATCAGGCCGTCGGCACCCCAGTCCGATATGCCGAACCGGTTGGCCTGGCTGTGGCAGCCGATGATGCGGTATCCGCGCGGCGGCGTCCAGTACGGCTTCTGCAACTCCAGGAAGATCCCGTTGGTGCCGTTGCCGAGCGTGGTGCAGTTGCTGATGGTGCAGCGCTCCACCGGACCCCAGCCGCCGATGCCGATGCCGATGCCCGCGCCACCCATCTCCTCACCGTTGTCCAGGCGTCCGCAGCCGACCACCACCACGCCGTCGATCAGGCTGTCCTGGAGAAAGTCGCAGCCGAGTCCGGTGGCACCGGTGTGGTGGATGTAGAGATTGCGAAAAACACCCCGCACGACGTACTGGAGACCGAGCCCTTTGGCCAGATAGCTGTACTCGGCCATGGCCACGCCCGAGCCGTCGATCTCGAAGTCGGCGAAGGTGCAGTCGGCGATGTGCCGGTCCCGGTCGGCGCCGTGCTGCACGGTCGTCCAGAAGGCCAGTGGTGTCGGGTCGGCACGGTTACCTTCGTTGCTCAGCACGAACCGGGTGGCTCCGGGCCCCGCACCGATCAGTGACACCCCGCTGCGCCAGACCGTGCCCGCGTCCCGGATCGAGTAGATCCCCGGCGGGCAGTAGATGACCCGCGCCCGGCTGTCGGCTGCGTACCCCTCACCCAGGCGGTCGACCAGGGCAGACAGCGCAGGTTGGTCGTTGGTGACCCCATCGCCCCGAAGTCCGAAGTCAAGCGCGTCGCACCACAGCGGCGCCCCGGCGACCGGCGACAGACGCTCCCGGATGGCGACGGACCGGTCCTGCTGCCGCACGGACTTCTCCCCTCGGTCGTGACCTGCTGACCGCCGCCGCTTTCCCCGTCACCCCGCCCGAAAACGCCCCACCTGCGGGGTCACGCGGGCGGGAGCCGATGACGGCCTGATATCACATGTCCGCTATCAGGTGTTTTGTGGTGGCCGGGGTCACCTCGCCGGCGGAATCGCGGGCCCGGCCCGGTGGTTATACATGGCGTAACCGCGAGTGCCTCCGAGCGCCGCCCCCGGCCCGGTCGGAATGACCCCCCACCGCCGGGCGTTACACCCCCGGGCAACGCCGAGGCAGCCGCCTCCCGCGAGGCCCCCCGGAATGGCCCCGGCCCGCCCGGCGTTACATCCCCGGGCAACAGCTTCCCCCGCGAGGCCCCCGGAATGGTCCCGGCCCGCCCGGCGTTACACCACCTCCCGGGCATCACCTGCCGGGCACCGAACGCCGCACAGCGCGTAGCACGTCTCCCCTTTCCGCACGGCC
>NZ_JBIAYZ010000022.1:0-99549 GCF_042898635.1 Micromonospora sp. NPDC000442
GCCGCCGCCATCAAGCCCGAGCCCGCCAAGCCCACTACACCCGACGCCTCAACCTCGAACTCCAGCCATGATCCCGAACGGCGGCTGCCGTACTAACCTCGCACGTGCAGGCCAAATCCCTTGCGACCCGGCACTTCCAGGCCCTCCTTCAACCGCAGCGACGGGATCTCGTAGTCACCGAAGTTCTGGCGCCGGAACGCGATCGGCTCGGTCGTCTCCAGCGACAGCAGCCGCTCCTTCCACGCCTTCGCGGCGTCCTCGAAGTAACCGCTGGAAATTTTGTCGGTGCCGTACAGCACGAATGGCGGCAGCACCTCCACGCCCGGGTAGTACAGGATCCCGTGGTGGATCGGGAACAGCAGGTCCTCGATCGGGCCGTTGATCCCGCGATCGGTGTAGTGGGACTCCGGGCCCCCGACGGTCACCGACAGGAGCGCCCGCCGCCCCTGCAGCGTCCCCTCACCGAAACGCTCGCCGTACCGGGTCTCGTCGTGCACTCCGAGGCCGTACGCGAAGTGGTAGGAGAACACCCGGTCCACCCAGCCTTTGAGGATCGCCGGCATCGTGTACCACCACATCGGGAACTGGAAGACCACCGTGTCGGCCCACAGCAGCTTTTCCTGCTCGGCCACGACGTCGGGCGTGAGCGCGCCGGCGTCGTACGCCCCGCCCGAACTCCGCACCACCTGCAGCGGGCTCGTGGCGTGCTCGCCGAAGTCCGCCGCATCCACCACGGCCTTCCAGTTCATCGCATACAGGTCACTCACCCGCACCTCGTGCCCGGCGGCTTCGAGCGTGGACACGGCGAGGTCCTTCAGCGAGCCGTTCAGCGAACGTGGCTCGGGATGGGCGTAAACGATGAGCGTCTTCATGGCTGTTCCCTTCAACGAGGTGTGTCGCCATAGATGCTCGGCCGCCGAGAGCCGCGTCATTCAGGGGCGACTCTTCCATCGGACGGGATTTCCTGGTAACGGCAGGACCACCTTCACGTCCGTTACCCGAGCCATACTGGGGGCATGAACGATCTCGCGGGCTTCCTGCGCACCAGGCGCTCCCGGATCGACCCTTCCGCCGTCGGCGTCCCCACTGACAGCCGCCGCCGCGTCGACGGGCTGCGCCGCGAAGAGGTCGCGCACCTGTCCGGGGTCAGCGTCGACTACTACGTACGCCTGGAGCAGGGCCGCGCCACCCAGCCCTCCGAACAGGTCCTCGACGCGCTCGCCCGCGTCCTCGGCCTCGACGAGACCGAACGCGGGCACCTGTACCGGCTTGCCCGGCGGCGCCGTCGCCGCGCGAAGTCGCCCAGCGGGCGCCTGCGGCCAGAGCTACTGCGCGTACTCGACCTGGTCACCGACGCGCTCGCCCTGATCCTGGACCACCGGCTGGACGTGGCCGCCGCGAACCGCCTCGCCAGGCTCCTCTACGGCCGGGAAATGTCGGGCTTGAACACCGCGCGGCACATCTTCCTCGAGGAGACCGAGCGCGGCCTGTACGCCGACTGGGAGAAATGCACCCTCGACGTGGTCGGGCACCTGCGCCTGGCGGCCGGGAAGTACCCTGACGACCCACGCTTGGCCTCGCTTATCGGCGAGCTGGCAATGGGCAGCGAGCGCTTTCGCCGCCTCTGGGCCCGTGCGGACGTGAGCGCCCGCACACATGGACGTAAGGCGTACCGGCACCCGCTGGTTGGACTACTGGAACTACACCAGGAGAACTTCGCATTGCCGGATGAATCGGGCATGGAGCTGCTAGTCCTGTCGGCGGCATCGGGGAGCTCTACCGAAGACGGGCTACGCCTGTTGAGCGCGTTTAATAGTGACGGGAATCCTACAGAGAAAGGCTCACGGGTAACGAATACGTCATGAGCCGCAATACCCCCCGACGTATTGGGGTGTCGTTGGCGGACCCAGCGTTTGACCCGGCGACCGTCTACGCCATCGAGTGACCGAGCAGCCTGTGCGTCACCCGGCCGTCCCATCCGGCCCACTGCGGCCGCTTCTTTACACACGCCGCTCAGACGTATCCGGATCTGCCGCAACAGGTGTGACCTGGGCTGCGGGATAGGGGCGTCTGGTGGTGGCCGGCCGTTGCGATTGGGTGGAACGATCAGGATCATGGCGTCGCTCCGGCTCGTGCGGCAGACCAACCGGTCCTCCCGGTTTGCCCATGTCACCGTCGAGGTCGCTGCCGCCGATCAGGCCGAGGTGAATGTGCCGGCGGTGGTGGGTGATGAGTTCCGGCACGAGGCTGAGTTGGGTGCTTGGTGGGCGCTGCGGAGCCTGCCGGCGACGGTGGCGGTCACCGTGACCGAGGTGGCCGTAAGTGGAGCCGATACCGGTGTCGGTGATGTGTATGAGGCCACGGCTCGTGCCGTGTGGCAGAGCCTGTGGCCGGGGTGACCAGTTCCTGCTGGCCACAGAAGATCCCTACGGCTCCTATGACATGGGGCCGCACGGGCGAGCCGAGGTAGGCCCCGCCCAACACCCGGAGGTGCTGGCCCGGTTCATCGGCGCCCGACTCACTGACGGCGCCGTGATTATCGGCCATTACGGTGAGTACAGCTGTGGCCTCGTGTTGCGCTTCGCCAGCCACGGCTCGGCTGTCGTGGCGCGAATGAGCGCAGTCCGGGATAGCCTTGGCCTATATGGCTACCTATCGCAGCGCCTCAGTGCTCCTCTCCTCGGACGGCACCAGGACTCCCGGCACCGCCGCGCTCTTCGCCGAGCCCGCCCGCAAGGGTGGGACCCCGCCGTGGGCAGGTGACTTCCGACCTGCCAACAACGCCGGCAATGGCCCCAAGAACGCGGTCGGGAAGACCTTTACGTTGGAGTTGCCCGACGGCAGCACCGGCAAGGTCGTGGTCCAGAGCCTCAAGCGCGGGAAGGGCGGCGTCGTGCTGGCGTTGATGGGCGAGGACGCACCCCCCTTCTGATCAGCACTTTGGTCGCCTCCGACGCCATCGGGTGGAGGCGGCCGCTGTGCGGCCCTGTCGATGGGCGTACGGCTCATGGGGCCCTGGCCAGCAGGATCGTCTGATCGTCTCGCTCCTTGCTCTCCGCACGCCGCGCCAGGCGGCACACCTCACCGAACGCGGTTGTTCGGTGGAGGGTGTCGACCTGTCGCCGGGCATGGTCGCCATGGCCCGACGCAACCACCCCCGCCTGGTGTTCACTGTGGGCTCGTTGACCGAGCTGCCGTACCCGGACGGCCAGTTCGCAGGCGTAAACCCAGCTCACCCCGGCATGATCTACCAACGTGTGCTGCCGAACCATCCGAGTTTGCCCGTCGAGCCTCCTCGCCTCCCAGGCATTGCGGCAGGTCGGACCCTGGAGGTTGCGCCACCGAATGCCGGAACGTGCATCATGCCAAGACGAGGCGTACTGATCTGCCGCATCGAGCGCGTGGGCAGCCGGTGTACCCGTCGCTGCCGGTGGCCGAGCCTCGCTGGGCGCGGACGTTCGGCTTTCCGAGGAGGATGCGTCGATCTGGAGGTCGCTACGCTGCGGCGGGTGAGCTACGACCTGTACTTCCGGCCGTCTGGGGCAGCAGCAGCGAATCCCCCGGCGGCAGGGGTACCCACCCTGAGGTCGCGGTAGCAGGTTCGGGGTGCTGCTCCGGGGAGATCCGGATCCACGCGCGTAGCAGGGAGATCGATGATGGGCGTCGTGGCGACCAATTGGACATCCCCGCAGATCCGCCTTCGTCGGCCTCTCGTCGTGTTCTTCGCTCTGACCTTCTTGTTCGGCTGGGGGGCTCTGGCGTCCCTGATCGCATTCGGCGGTCTCATGGAGCCGGTCTTCGGCCCTCCGTCCGGCACGCACCCGGTTTTCGTCCTGGCCGTGTACTCCCCCGAGTTCGCGGCCCTCTACGTCATCTGGCGGGAGGGCGGCCTGCGCGATGTCCGGGACCATCTGCGCCGTCTGACCCTGTGGCGGATGCCTGCCGGATGGTGGTGGTTCCTGCTGCTCGCGATGCCGGCGGGCAAGTACGTGAGCGCGCTGCTGAATGGGACGGCGGGCGAGTTCCCCTTCTCGCCGTGGTACATGGTCCTGCCCGCGCTGATCCCGGCGCTCCTCCTCGGGCCGATCGAGGAACTCGGCTGGCGTGGTTACGCCCAGCCGATGCTGCAACGTCGGGTCAACCCCTTGGTGGCCAGCCTGATCCTCGGATTCTTCTGGGGGCTGTGGCATCTGCCCGCGTTCCTGCTCAGCGGCACCCCGCAGAGCGCATGGTCCTTCGGCCCGTTCATGCTCGGTGCGTTCGCGCTATCGATCATCATGACGCCCCTGTTCAACGTTTCCGGCGGCAGCATCCTCATTCCCGCCCTGTTCCACTTCCAGGCCAACATCCCCGCCTACCCTGAGGGGCAGCCGTGGGAGAATTACGTGTTCGCTGTCGTGGCAGTGGTCATGGTGATCTGGAAGCGGGACCACTTCTTCTCCCGCGAGGGCGCCGTCACCGACGTCGTCCTCCGTACCCGCTGACCTCTCGCGCCCAAACGCGCAGCGGCGCGCCCTGCATTTGCGCCCTGGTCAGCGCGCATCCGGACACCCCGAACGACGTCCCGCCCCACAACGTGGACCTGGACGCGGTCACACCGGTCATCGCCGCACTCGGCCTGCCGTTTATCACGGTCGACCTCGCCCTGCGCGCAGACGGCGTCTGGCGGATCATCGAGATCGGCGACGGCCAGGTCAGTGACCGCCCGGCCACCACCGAGCCCAGCACACTGATCACCGCGCTACTCGCCGGCACCATCTGACTGTCGTATGTGCATCCCATAGCGGGGCATCCTGATCTGCCGCGCCCAGCATGGAAATCGTGCACGTCCGGTTCTGAGGGGGCGACGGCGCAGCAATGCGCCGTCGCTACCCGGCCACCGTGCGCGCGGAGGGGTAGCTCAGTCGAACCAGTTGAACAGCAGGTCGCCGAGGGACGAATTCGACCGTTTTCGTGGTCAGATCGAGCGATTCCCAGCGGAGCCCAGTGCACTCGCCCCACCGCAGTCCGGTGCCGCCGGCCAACGGGACCAGGGCGCGGTACCGATCGGGGACCGCCGGCAGGAGACGGCCGATCAGGTCAGCGCGGGCCAGGACATGTCCATCGGTGTCTTTCTTCCGCCGGGAGGGCACCTTCACACCCTCGCACGGGTTGACGCCGATCAGCCGGCCGCGGACGGCCGCGCGGAGGATCGAGGAGAACAGGCGGAAGCACTCCGCCACCGTGGCCGGCGAACGTCGAGTACCCAGTTCGGTCACCCAGGACTGAACCGCCAGGTGATCGATCCGGAGCAGCGGCACATCCGACCATCGCGGAAGCACGTGCGTCCGAAGGATCGAGGCATCCCGCGCTCTTGTGGTCAACTCGTCATTGCGCGACTCTCGCCAACGCTCTGCGTACTTCCCGAACAGCAGCCGACCTGCGTGCGGGTCGACGTACCCGCCGCGGGCGATAGCGGATTCCGTCTCAGCCAGGAACGACGCAGCCGGCCGACGAGTCGGGAACGTCTTGCCTTTTGAGATGGGGGGTGCCTGGCCGCTAAGACCACTGAGCGCTTGGAAGTTCGCCCGGACTACCCTCATCGGCGTGCCCGTTGATGATCTTCCGTTGCCTCCCGCGTTCGGAGCGGTCACGGCCTGGGCTGGTGCCGGGCGGGTGGTGCGTGCTACCGAGCTGGACGTGGCGACGTGGTGGCTTCCCGAGCCGCAGAAGGCCGCGCTGGTCTCCTGTGGTGTACCGCTGATTGATGACCTCGTCGGCGCGGTGTCATTCGACGCAGAGCCGACGATGTACCGGTTGGCGAACTCCGACAGCCCGCGCTGGGTGTACGGTGCCGCGCCGGGGACCGGTGAGGTGCAAATGTGGTCGTCGGACGGCGGCGCCGGATTCGTCAACTCAACGATCATCCACTGGCTGTGTTCGCTGCACATGGTTGGTACCTGGCTGACCAGCTCAACCGTCATCGACCGCTGGGACGAAGACGGACAGGCCGAAGAGCAAGCGCTCGCGGAGCTTGCCGACCTGTTGGAACGCATCAGGGACCTTGACCCGCCCGCGTTCGGGGACGGCGACCATACAACCCACTTCTGGCCCGGGGTGCTCGACCGGTGGCTCTACTGATCGATGCAGACATCGTCTTTCACCGCTATCAGCGCGCGGAGGTGTCGCACATCAGATGGCGGATGGGTGTCGCGCATCAGTCGACGGAGAACAGGCCGGCTGCCGGCCGGTGTGCGAGGACTTTCTGTACGTCTATCAAGACGGCCCTGAACGGGCCGCACGCGCCGCCGCCCGGGCGCGCGCCGGCCGCTGCCGCTCTGCGGCCGTCACGCCGGACGCCCGGCGGCTGGCGCCAACAGCGGGTAGCCCGGAGGGCCGCCGCGGAACGACAGGCCGTTGACCGGTGATGGTGGGGCCGGCAGCCGGCCGGGCCGCGCGGCCAAGAGCCCGCGCGGCGTAGGGGAGCGCACGCCGGCCGCGTCGGCGAGCTGGCGGCGGTCGCGGGGTCGCGGTTAGGACGCCTCCGGCGGGGGCGCTCCGGCTCCAGGATGGCCGAGGCTGCGCCGGCGGATCGCGGTCCGTGGGTGGTTGCGTTAAGCCATCCCGTCTGCCCTCGACCCGGGCGAGCCGAGCAGACCACCGCCCGACCGCCAGCGTCCAACCGATGCGTCAAGGTCCGCTTGACGTGGTGGGCCGGGCGGCGACCCGCTCCCCAGGAGGGCGGGTCGACGGCAGACAGTGATGGCAAGCGAGGTGAGAGCGCGGCACACCCACCAACGAGCAGGTGTCACGGGCCGGTGAGCACCGGCGAGCCCTCGGGCGTCGGGTGCTGGGCAGTGTCTCGACCGCCACTCTGGACGTGCTCGACGCGCTACGCGACGACGGGCATCCGCTGGCCCTGATCAGCAACGCCACCTCGGATACTGCTGAGACATGGCCGCAGAGTCCGCTCGCCCAACGGTTCGACGTCGCGATTTTCTCCTGTGATGTCGGGCTGGCCAAGCCCGATCCGGCGATCTATCACCTTGCTGCCGAGCGGCTGGGCGTTGGGCCGGCGGAGTGCATCTTTGTTGGCGACGGCGCAGACGGTGAGCTGGCCGGGGCGGCAGCGGTCGGATTGACCGTCTTCCGAACCACGCAGCACAACGACACCGATCCCAGCTGGGGCGGGCCAGCTTTTGCTACCCTAGGCGACCTGCCCGCCATGCTGCGAGAGCCGTTCAAGGTCATGGAGCCGTCCGGGGCACACACGGGGCACAAGACAGCGTGAAACGTCGGCAACCAGCGACCAATGACGTGAGCCCAAGACGGGACGTGACCAGCGTTCCGACCAGGCTGCCGCAGGTCACGGGAGAGCGCATCTAAGTTCCGCTTCAACGTCTGACCGACTCCGCTGTACCGTCGCGGACCGGCGATCAGTTGTCGACGTCGTACTCGGATTCGTCGACCAGGCCCGTCACGAAGGTCTCGAAGTCGGGGGCGAGGACCGTGATCTGGTAGTTCCACTCCTGGTCGACGTGTACGACGGCGGGCTCACCGGACGAGCGGTAGTCGAGGGCGACCATGTCGTGCCCCGCCGACGGGCAGTCGGCGATGTAGATGCCGATGTCGGGGTAGCCCCATTCCGCTACCCAGAACGTGCTACCGAAATCGCCGCAAAGGCTGAACCGAGCAGTTCGGCCGATTGCCGCCAGCGTGTACACGCCGACGTGGTCCTCAGCCCAGGAGGTTCGGCTTGGTGCAGGGTGAGCGTCACGGGCGAACGAGCCGCCGTTGTACCGACGGGCCAGGTCGACGTACGCGGTGGGCAGCTGGTACCCAAGCTGCGCTTCCACCGCCCGCAGAACCTCGTCGGTGAGCGGGTTCTCCAGCGGGCCGGATCCGTCGAAGACAGTTGCGGGATCGAGCACGGGTCGACGGTAATCGGTTGGCGTCAGTCCCAGGAACACCGGTAGCCCTGTTGCTGTCGTAGCAACGATGACAGCAACAGGGCCAGACGGGGAGGGCCAAGGACGGAAAGTGGTCGTTCAGTACCCGACGTCAGAGACGTGCGCGGACGCGCATGGACGGAGCGCCCAGAGCTTACAAGCGAGAGGTCGGGTTGCCTGCCGGGATGCAGGGGTGGCTGGCGTGTGAGGGTTATGAGGCAGCCTGCGGATCGGTAGCGTTGGGCGTGATTGCGGCCCGTTGGGTCGGTGGTGCGTCCGGCGCTACGCGAGGAGGTTCCGGGTGGGTTCCTTGCCGGAGTTGACGTTCGGGCAGCGGTTGAAGGTCTATCGGGAGCGGTCGGGGAAGACTCGGGCGGTGCTTGGTGGGTTGGTGGGGCGTAGCGCCGAGTGGGTGAAGGCGGTGGAGACGGACCGGATCTTGCCGCCGCGTCTTCCCGTGCTGGATCGGATCGCGCGTGCGCTGAAGGTTGACGTGTCTGCCTTGGCTGTGGAGTTGGGTGACCGGTCTGCGGTGGTCAATGGGCCGGAGCATCCGGCGTTGGCGTCGGTGCGGGATGCGGTGAACCGTGTGGCGTTCGCCGGTGAGGTCCCGGCGGAGTCGTTGTCCGGTCTGCGGGAGCGGCTTGCGGTGGCGTGGCGGGTGCGTCGTCAGGCGTCGGATCACCGGACTGTGTTGGGCGGGTTGTTGCCGGGGTTGCTGTGGGATGTGCAGCGTGCCGTGTTGGTGTACGAGGGTGACGAGCGGCGGCAGGCGCAGGCGCTGTTGGCGGAGACGCTCGGGTTGGCGCAGATGTTCATCGCGTACCAGCCGGCTGCCGAGTTGTTGTGGCGGGTGGCGGATCGGGCGATGGTGGCGGCGCAGGAGTCCGGTGATCCGGAGGCGCTGGCCGGTGCGGGGTGGTTTCTGTGTCAGGTGCATCGGGACGCCGGGGATTGGGACACCGCGATGGTGGTGACGCTGGACGTGCTGTCGGCGCTGGAGTCGGCGGCGGTCGACGGGAGCACGAATCTGCTGGCGTTGTGGGGTGCGCTGAACTTCGAGGCCGCGTACACGGCCGCTCGTGCCGGTGAGGAAGGGCGGGCCTGGCGGTACTGGGATCGTGCGGATCGGGTGGCGCAGCGTCTGCCGGAGGGCTTCTACCAGCGGCAGACGTCGTTTTCCCGGGTCATCATGGGTGCTCATGCGGTGACCGTGGCGGTGGAGTTGCAGAAGTCCGGCGAGGCGGTGCGGCAGGCTCGCCGCCATGATGCGGCGGCGATCCCGTCGAGGCCGCGTCGGGCACGCCATCTGATCGAGGTCGCGCGGGCGCACTACGGCAAGGACGACACGGAAGCGACAGTGGCGACGCTGCGGCAGGCGTACGAGTCGGCCCCGGAGACGATCCGCTACAACGGGTACGCCCGCCAGATCACCTTGGACCTGCTCGACGGACCACGTGCCACCCGGGATGACGCCCGTGACCTCGCGGTCCGAGTCGGACTCGTTTCGTGATCCAGAGGTAGGAACCTTACCCGTTCCACCGCGCAACTGACCGTAGCTTCTCGCTCACGGGATGCGGCGGGCGGTGCGAGTCACGCCCGGTCGCCGCGTCCCCCTCAATCAGGGGGCGAAGAGGCTGCCCTCGTGAGCGACGAGGGAGGGTGCGTGCGGCGCGTCTCGTACGACGAGTACCTGTCGGCCACCGCGTTGACGTTCGCTCGTCGGCATCGGCCGGTGTGGTCGTGGCAGCTGTGGCGGCGGGTCTGCCGGTGCGGAGCCGACCTGCCGTGCCGTGCTCGGCACCGTATCCCGATCAACCGGGGCCACTGGCCGCAGGAGAACGAGCAGTGACCGGCGGGCCGGAGCGGACGATCCTCGCGGTGCACGTCCGAGGGCTCGACGGCATGTGCGTCGGCTGCCGGGCGTGGTGGTCGCGGCTGGCCCCGTACCCCTGCTGGCAGGTGGAGTGGGCGACCAGCCGGCAGGCCCGCGCGAGCGTCGCCCGGTTCCTGGGTGGTGTGCGGTGACCACCCATGGCCCGGTGTCGCCGATCTGGAGCTGCGGCGGCTGCAACCTGCCCTGGCCGTGCCCCACGCGGCGGCGGGAACTGCGCGCGGAGTACGCCGACGCGCCGGTGTCGCTGGCCCTCTACCTCGGTGCCTATCTCGTGCAGGCCGCCGAGGACATGCCCTGGGCACCGGCCGGCGCGCTGCACCGCCGTTTCATCGGCTGGACCCGGCAGCCGTCGGAAGTGCAGCAGCGAAATACAGCAACCGTGCCGGTCGGCCGGGACAGGCGTCACCAGGCCGGATGACCTCGTATCGAGCCCGACCCGACCGGCCTGCCGAGAGTTCCTACCCACGGCGGTGAGGGCCTTCGCCACCCCACGGTGATGATCATCACCGTGGGGTGAAACCTACCCTCTCCGGAGGGTAGGTTCGGTGCTGGTCGTCGAGGTGCGGCTACGGCCCCTCGCGGTCTTCTTTCGAGCGGTCTTCTCTCGGGCGACGATGCCCGGAAATGGTCCGGAAACGTCCGACTGGTACTGATATGTGCAGATCACGTCGTTCCCTGCCCGGGAGCGGCATTGTGTGTGCGTCTGGGGCGTGCACCCTGAGCGGAAACGGCTCTATGTCTTCGATGCTGTCCGCGGTCGTCCGGCCGCGTCTGTCCCGCCCGTCGTGGTTGTCGCCGAAGGTGTTCCGGACCGAGGTCCTCGCCGGGCTGGTGGTGGCCCTGGCGTTGATCCCGGAGGCGATCAGCTTCTCGATCCTGGCCGGGGTGGATCCGCGGGTCGGGTTGTTCGCCTCGTTCACGATGGCCGTGGTCATCTCGATCTGCGGTGGCCGGCCGGCGATGATCAGCGCGGCGACCGGCGCGATCGCCCTGGTCGTCGCGCCCCTGGCGAAGGAACACGGCCTGGACTACCTGATCGCGGCGGTGATCCTGGGCGGGTTGATCCAGGTGCTGCTGGCCGCCCTCGGGGTGGCGAAGCTGATGCGGTTCATCCCGCGCAGCGTGATGGTCGGTTTCGTCAACGCCCTGGCCATCCTGATCTTCGCCGCGCAGGTGCCGTACCTGCTCGGGGTGCCGTGGCTGGTCTACCCACTGGTCGCCCTCGCCCTGGTCATCATGGTCGGGCTGCCCCGACTCACCCGGGCCGTCCCCGCCCCGCTCGTCGCGATCATCGTGCTCACCGTGATCACGGTGGTCGCCGCGGTGACCGTGCCGACCGTCGGCGACCAGGGTGAACTGCCCAACAGCCTGCCCACCCTCGGCCTGCCGCAGATCCCCTGGACGATGGACACCCTGGCGCTGATCGCCCCCTACGCCGTCGGTATCGCGCTGGTCGGGCTGATGGAGTCGCTGATGACCGCCAAGCTGGTCGACGACATCACCGACACCCACTCCAACAAGACCCGCGAGTCCTGGGGCCAGGGCGTGGCCAACATCGTCACCGGCTTCTTCGGCGGCATGGGCGGCTGCGCCATGATCGGCCAGACGATGATCAACGTGAAGGCGTCCGGCGCCCGCACCCGACTGTCGACGTTCCTGTCCGGTGTCTTCCTGCTCATCCTGGTCGTGGCGCTCGGCGACGTGGTGGCCACCATCCCGATGGCCGCCCTCGTCGCCGTGATGATCATCGTCGCGGTCTCGACCTTCGACTGGCACTCCGTGGCCCCCGCCACCCTCAAGCGCATGCCGCTGGGGGAGACCCTGGTCATGGTCACCACCGTCGCCACCACCCTGGCCACCCACAACCTCGCGATCGGCGTCGTCGCCGGAGTGCTCACCGCCATGGTCATCTTCGCCCGCCGGGTCGCCCACCTCGTCGAGGTCACCAGCGTGCTCGACCCCGACGGCGGTACCCGCATCTACTCCGTACACGGCGAGTTGTTCTTCGCCTCCAGCAACGACCTCGTCTACCAGTTCGACTACGCCGGCGACCCCGAAAAGGTGATCATCGACATGAGTCGCGCGCATGTCTGGGACGCCTCCTCCGTCGCCGCCCTGGACGCCGTCACCACCAAGTACGCGGCGCGGGGCAAGACCGTCGAGATCGTCGAACTGAACAAGCCCAGCGCCGCCATCCACGGCAGCCTCGCCGGCACCCTCAGCGCAGGCCACTGATGCCCCTCACCGGACGCGACGCCGGGCCGCGACACGGCGGCGGCCCGGCACCCGGCCGACTCATGCAGATCGGCGAAGCCGCCGAGCGGGTCGGCCTGAGCATCCGCACCATCCGTCACTACGAACAGGTCGGGCTCATCGTCCCGTCGGCTCGCACCGACGGCGGCTTCCGCCTCTACACCGAACCCGATCTGGACCGCCTCGGGGTGGTCAAACGGATGAAACCCCTCGGGTTCACCCTCGACGAGATGCGCGACCTGCTCGGCATCCTCGACGCGCTGCGCGCCGCCGACGTTGACGAACGTCCCGCCCTGCTCGACCGGCTCGCCATGTTTCACACCCTCGCCACCACGCGGGTCGACGCGCTCCGCGAACAACTGGCCACCGCCGAAGGCTTCGCCGACACCCTGCGGCAGCGGATCGACAAGCACACGCCCCAGGACTGACCGGGCCGATCCGCCGGGAGACGCACGGCCCTGCACCCCGCCGGGTGGCGGGAAACCGGTGCCGTGAGGTTCGGCGCGCAGTTCACGAGGCGTGAGACGTCTCGATGACCAGGCCGCTGCGCAGGCGAGTCGGAATGCGGTGCAGCGGGATGGTGAGGTCCTGCTCCGGCACCGCATAGTCCAGCCGCGCGAGTCGGACGGCGAGCGACTGGAGCAGCGCCACGGTGATGGCCTCGCCGGGGCAGCGGTGCCCGGTGCGTGGATCGCCGCCGCCCTGCGGGATCAGCTCGAAGGGGCCGATCTCACGATCGACGAACCGGTCCGGGTCGAAGCGGTACGGCTCGGGCCAGAGCCGGGCGTCGTGGTTCTGGCCGTACAGGTCGAGCAGCACCATCGCCCCCTTCGGGATCGGTACGCCGCCCCAGGCGAGGTCGGCCACGGCGAGGCCACCGACGAAGGGTGCGAACGGGTAGAACCGGCGGATCTCGTGGGCGAACGCCCGGGCGAAGGCCGGGTCGTCGGCGCGCAGCCGGTCCCGCTGGGACGGCCAGCGGTGCAGGGCGTGGCCGGCGAACGTCAGGAACCAGGCCACCGCCACCGTCGGCCGGATGATGTTGAGTAGTTCGACGGCGGCGGTACGTGCGTCGAGCGGTCGACCGTCAGCGTCGCGATGGTCTGCCACCGCCGCCACCGCCGAGCCGGCCGACGCCTCGGCTGAGCCGCGGCGAACCCGCCGTACCAGGTCGGAAA
The DNA here is from genome assembly GCF_042898635.1 of Micromonospora sp. NPDC000442. Classification (NCBI taxonomy): domain Bacteria; kingdom Bacillati; phylum Actinomycetota; class Actinomycetes; order Micromonosporales; family Micromonosporaceae; genus Micromonospora; species Micromonospora sp. NPDC000442. The sequence goes on from NZ_JBIAYZ010000022.1 coordinate 13,257, forward strand.
GCCAGCGCTCGCGGCGCCCCCGAGCCCGGCGCGCCCGCCAGTGTCGCGGCCCGGCCGTGGCGAACCCGTCCACCGCGGCCACCAGGTCGGCGGCGAGTGCCGGCACCTCGTCGCGCCGGACCGGGATGCCCGTCCAGTCGCAGACCGCCCGGGTCAGCACCTGGGCGGTCTCGTCGAAGAGCACCACCTGCCGGCCAACCCAGGAGCGGGCCGCCTCGTCCCAGGCGGTCTCGGTCCGGACGACGAGGTCGTCGACGCCACCGCCGTTCAGCAGTGACATGAACATCGCCTTGCGGGCCCGGTGCGGCGCACCGTCGAGGGTGTGCACGGCGCCCCGCCCGAACAGGGTGCCGCGTACCGGCTCCGGGATCGCTCCGTGACGCCGCACGTGCCGCTCGTCGTAGAACCACTCGGCGGCCTCCGGCCCGCGCAGGGCGATCGCCCGTTGCCCGAGCAGGCGGGTACGCAGCACATCCGACTCGCCACGCCGCAGCCGGTTGGGCAGCCAGGCGTAGCCACGGATGGCGAGTGGGAGGGTGTTGTCGAGACGGCTGATCAGATCGGGCATGCCTGGTGGTGCCCGCCAGATGGTCCATCAAACCAGCGACCAGTGGGAGTCGCCGCACCCCGCCGTCGGGCTCGTCGGCCCGGTGGTGCGGCCGGTCAGTCGCCCAGCAGGCCCGCGTGCCCGGCGAGGGCCGCGGCCTCGGCACGGTTGGAGACCCGCAGTTTGCGCAGCAGCGCGGCGGTCATCCGCTTCACCGTGCGTTCCGAGACGTGCAACTGATCCGCGATGGCCAGGGTGCTGCAACCGGCGGCGATCGACCGGAGCAGGACGCGCTCCTCGACGTCGAGATCGACCCGGGCCCCGGGGCCGGAGCGCAGCAAATCCCGCAGGAGTTGGGCCGGCAACACGGCCCACCCGTCGAGAACCGCCAACAGCGGCGGCAGCAGGGCCTCGGGTTCGGCGCTCTTGGGCAGGAACGCCTCAGCGCCGGACCGCAGGGCCTCCAGCGCCGGGGCCGGATCACCGTCGCCGGACATCGCCACCACCCGCACCCGGGGGGTGGTGCGGCGGATGGCCGCCACGGCGCGGATGCCGCCGGGAGCGGGCATGTGCAGGTCGACAAGCGCCACGTCCGGTAGGCACCGGCACACCAGGGAGGCCGCCGCAGCGGCGTCACCGGTGGAGCCGACCACCCGTACCCGCCCGGCGGTGGCCGCCGGCAGCAGCAGTTCGAGTCCACGGGCGAACAGCGGATGGTCGTCGACGACGGCCACCCGGATGGCCGGGGACTCGGGCATGCCTGTTCCCTTCCCGAGCGGGTACCGATCATGCGGCGGGTGCCAGCTCGGGGGAGTGGGGACGGATGCGCGGACGGATCGGTCGATTGCTGGGGGCGCTACGCGGTACCGATACTCACGGTGGTGGTGCCACGGCCGGGGCCGCCTCCCGCGACCTGCTGTTGCGGGTGTTCTGTCACGAACTTCGTACGCCGGTCAGCACGTTGACCTCGCTGACCCGGGCCCTCGCCGACGAGGCGAGGCCGCTGACCGGCGAGGACCGTCGGGCCATTTCCGCACTCGCCCGTGACCAGGCGGCGTACCTGCAGACTCTGCTCACCGAGGCGGCGACGAGCGTGGGTGCCCTGACCTTGGTGGCCGGGCGGAACGAGCGTGCGGTGCCGCTGGCGGAGATCCTGCCCGCCGTCGCGATGCTCGTACCGGTCGAGCGGCGGCGCGTGCGGGTCACCCGGGAGGCGGCGCGGTGTGCGGTGCCGGCCGGTCGTACCCGGCAGATGTTGGGCAACCTGGTCGAGAATGCGCTGCGGCACGGACCGGCTGCGGGGCGGGTAGGCATCCGCGCGGTGCGCCGTGGGGCCGATCTGAGCATCAGTGTCCTGGACGAGGGGCGCGTGGCGGACAGCCTGGTCGAGGCGCTGCGCCGGCCCTCCCCGGCCGCCGGCATGTCCGGCCTGGGGCTGTGGATCGTCCGGGAACTCGTCGCCGCCGACGGCGGCCGGGTGCGTCTGCACCGGCTGCGGCCCGACGGGGTGGCGGTGGAGCTGCTGCTACCGGCACGCCAGGCAGGTTGACCCGTCCGGGCCACCGGTCGGCCCGGACGGGCCAGCGATCCGGGAAGTGACCTCGGTGTCAGCTCGTCGCATCGAGGAGGGCCCGTGTTCACCCATATCAAGGACCTGCAGTTCGAAGCCAAGCCGGACGGCCCCGACGCCGCGTTCGCCCGCCGGCTCCAGGAGATCCTGGGCGGCAAGTGGGGCGAGATGACCGTCGCCAACCAGTACCTCTTCCAGGGCTGGAACTGCCGGCTGCCCGGCAAGTACAAGGATCTGCTGCTCGACGTCGGCACCGAGGAGATGGGCCACGTCGAGATGATCGCCACCATGATCACCCGGCTGCTGGACAACGCGCCGTTGTCGTTGCAGGAGGCCGCCGAGGACAATCCGATGGTCGGGGCGATCTACGGCGGCTCCAACCCCGCACACTTCATCCACGGCGGCGGCGGGGCGATGCCGGTGGACAGCGTCGGGGTGCCCTGGAACGGCAGCTTCGTCACCGCCAGCGGCAACCTGATGGCCGACTTCCAGCTCAACGTCACCGCCGAGGCCCAGGGCCGGCTCCAGGTGTCGCGCCTGTTCAACATGACCGACGATCCCGGCGTGAAGCAGATGCTCCGCTTCCTGCTGGCCCGCGACACGATGCACCAGAACATGTGGATGGCCGCCATCGAGCAGCTCAAGGAGGACGGCCTGGAGGAGATGCCGGTGCCGGACGCCTTCCCCGACTCGCCGGACTTCACCGAGCAGTTCAGCTACACCTACCTGGACTTCTCTCCGGGTCAGGACGCCGCGCAGGGACGCTGGGCCGCCGGACCCACGCCGGACGGCAAGGGCGAATTCCGCTACGACCACAGCCCTCGCGCCCACGCGCCCGAACCTGTCCTGCCGCCGGGTGACCCGCGCCTGTACGGGACCAACCCGGGCATGGCGCAGGGCGTGGTCAACACCGTCAAGAGCAAGATCAGCTGACGTCGCCCGCCGGGCCGCCCACCCACCGGGTGGTCCGGCGGGCGTCACCCCGCCCCGAGGAGGTGCGCCGTGACCGAACTCGTGCTCCGCCCGCTCGCGGACGCGTTCATGCAGGTGGGTGTGTACGTCGCCGTGATGGTGGCGCTGTTCGGCTGGCTGCGGTGGCGGTACGGGGACCGGGTCACCGACGGGCTGACCCGTCGCCGCCGGGTGGGCCCGCTGGTCGGCGCGCTGCTGGGGGTCACGCCGGGCTGCGGTGGCGCGATCATCCTCATGCCCCTGTACGCGCGCGGCAAGGTCTCCTTCGGCACCGTCGTGGGGGCGCTGGTCGCGACCATGGGCGACTCGTCGTGGGTGGTGCTGGCCTGGAACCCACTCTTCGCGCTCCAACTGCACGCGCTGCTGTTCGTCGTCGGCCTGGCCACCGGGTACGCCGTCGACGCCCTCGGCATCGACCCGGCCCGGTCCGCCGTCCGGCGGCGGGCGGTGCCCGTCACCACGCCGGTGCGCCCCGCCGTCGACGCCGGACCCGATCTCGCCTCGTCCCGCCGCCTGTTCGGCGGCCTGCTGCCCCGGATGCCCGCATCGACGGCGTTCTGGGGGCTGACGACGCCGGCCTTCGCGGTCTCCGTACCGGTGGTGTTCCAGCTCGTCGACCCGACGGCGCTGACCGTGATCGGTGGGGTGGACCCGTACCTGGCGCTCGGTGTGCTCGGCACCCTGGTCGCGGCACTCATCTTCGCCGCCGGGCGGGGGCGGCTGGCCGACGACAGCCTGGAGACCGCACACGCCAGCACGATGGCGGCGACCATGCGGCACAGCGCCCACGAGGCCTCGTTCGTCACGGTCTGGGTGGCGGTGGCCTATCTCGGCTGGCAGGTGCTGAGCACCACGACCGGCTTCGACGGTACGCAACTCGTCCTGACCGGCATCGTCGGCGTGCTGGTCGGCGCCTTGATCGGCCTGGTACCCGGCTGCGCCCTGCAGATCGTCTTCACCGGCCTCTACGTCAGTGGCGGACTGCCGCTACCCACTCTGGTCGCGAACGCGATCAGTCAGGACGGAGACGCCCTGATCCCACTCGCCGCGCTGCGTCGACACTCCGCGGTCGTGGCGACCGTCATCACCACCGTTCCCGCGGCGGCCGTCGGCGGGGCGTTGCTCGTGTTCTGGTGAACCGGCCGAAGGAGCATGCCATGTCGATCTCGAAGACGGATCTCGTCCCGCTGTCGCGGGTCCGGCGCAAGCTGGCCGTTTTCAGTGGTCTGAGTCTCGTCGCGCTGGCCGTCGGGCTGCCCGGCTGGTCGGTCGCGGCACTGGTGCTGACCAGCCTGGCGATTCCCGTCGCCGTCGGAATGGCCGGCGGCGGCAGCCTCCTTCGCCAGCTGCTGCGCCCGGGCGCGAACCCGGGCGGCTGGATAACGCGGTCGAGGGATCGTGGCCCACGGCGGACACGCGCGTCGGTTTGAAAAAGGTTCACCCCTGATGCCGTCCCGGCCACCTGCTGTCCATGCGATGTCAACCTGAATTCCTCTCGGCGCCGGTACCTTGCGGTCTCCGTGAGTCGTGCCGGGCCTGCCGGCGCGCTCCACGGTGCACAAACGAATTCACACACAGCGCGCTCAGACGGGTATGCGGGGGAAGGCGGTTCTTCGGGTGTGGCTCGGGGCTGACAAGAAGGAGTTCGAGGCCTTCCTCGATTCCGCTGACGTTTACTGGCGCAAGAACCTGGGCTCCACGACGTCCCAGAACTACCTCGTCGTCGAGGTGTTCCACCAGGACATCAGGGTGGCGATGCGCAATCTGTCGGTCGCCAACGCGATCCGCCGCATCGTCCCCGCCCAGCTGGTCGTGGTGACCGGGGTGGAGCAGATGTGGCACGACGCGCTGTGGACCGAGTTCGACGTGAAGCTGGTCGAGCGGATCGCGGCGGCCTACGGTGCCAGCCAGGTCATCGACCTGTACCGCCTCGTCGAGGGGCCGGCCAACTCCGCCACTGCGAGTGCCGTGCCGGTGGAGCTGTTCGGACGGCCGCTGCCCCCCGGTGCGCCGATCAGTGCGGAGACCCTCGCCGAGTTCGTCAGCGCCACCTACTGCCGGGTGACCAAGCGGCCCCGGGCGCCGGAGAACCCCACCGCCGACCCGCGCTACCGGCGACGGCAGGCGTTGGCCCGGGCCATCTCCTCCGCCTACGACGCCCTGCTCGGCAGCGGCTCGGTGGTCGCGCTGGTCACCAGTCACGTCGACTACGACCACTGGGGGCTCGCGGTGGACTCCGCCCGGCGGGCCGGGGTGCCGGTCGTGCACACCCAGCAGACCGGGTGTCTCAAGGCGTACGCCCTGTTCCCCGAGAACGACACCGGTGAACACACCTTCCGTGGTGAACTCACCCACCAGATCGGCGCCTTCTTCGAACAGCGGGTGTGGTCGCGACGCAACGAGGTGCGGCGCAACGCCGAACTGGTCGCCTGGCGCTCGAAGGTCAACCTGGGTCGGCCCAGCTGGTGGCGGGGCGGCGCCAGCGCCTCCGTCGACATCACCAACAGCAGTGAGCGGGCCCGGCTGCGTACGCACTTCGCGGCCCGCCTGGGTTTCGACCCGGCTCGTCCGGTGGTGGCGGTGTTCAACCACGCCGTGTCCGACGCGCCGGGCACGAACCACCAGTCCTTCCCCACGCTGGCCGACTGGTTCGAGGAGACCGCCCGGTTCGCCAGCACCGCCACCGAGGTGCAGTGGCTGTTCCAGGACCATCCGAGCCAGTTCCGCTACGACAGCACCGACTTCTTCGACTCGGTCGCCCGCCGGTACGCCCGACACCGGCACATGGTGTTCCAGCCCAGCAAGGACCTGAGCAAGAACGGTCTGTGGAGCCTCGTCGACCTGGGCGTCACCGTTCGCGGCAGCGTCAGCAACGAACTGCCGGCGTACGGCATCCCGGTGATCCAGGCCGGCTGGTCCGAGTGGAGCGAGTGCGGTCTGTCCACCGTGGTGAACGACCCGGAGAGCTACTGGAAGGCACTCGACGCCGCGATCAGCGCCATGCTCAACGGCGAGGAGATCATCTCAGTCGAGCAGGTCGAGCGCGCCCGACTGTGGTTGTGGTTCTACCGCAGCGCCACGGACCTGTTCACCCCTCAGGTGCCGCACTGGGAGGTCTGGCCCGCAGACTACCTGCTGCGCGCGGTGCGCACCTCGTTCCGGCACATCGAGAGCGACGCGGACCCGGTCTTCGAGGCCGTCGAGCGCATGTGGACCCGGCGGGAGCCGGTGCTGACCCGAACCGACCTCCAGGAGCCGGGAGGTGTCCGGTAGTGGCGATCGGTACGTGGTTCGCCACCGAGTTCGACGAGCCGGTTCCGGCCCGGGAGCTTCCCGCGATGTTCACCTCGGGTGGGGATCCCGAAGTGTTGCTCGCCGACCAGGTCGCCCGGGGCGTCGCGATCGTGGGTCGGGTCCAGGGCGGGTCCGGCGCGGTCGTGCTCAAGGTACGCACCGACGGCCGTCCGGTCCGCGTCCGGGTCGACCTGCACATCGACGGTGCCTCGCAGACCGCCTGGTCGCGGGCGGCGGCACCGGCCCGGGGGATGCGTGAGCTGCCGCGACTGGTCATGGTCCGGGCCCAGGGCACGGACCGGGCCGCCGCCCTGATCAGCCGTCAGCGGGGGCGGTTGCGGATGGTGGAGGCCCACGCCTGGGTGGAGTTCGACCTACGGGCCGACGAGGTGGGCGAGGACGGCCTCCTGATCATCGAGGTGGTGGACGGCACGTTGCCGCCGTGGGCGTCGACCGCGCTCAGCCCGCTGGCGGCGATCGGGGTGCGGATCAACCAGGTCGAGATCGTCGCGATCGACGAGGCGGAGCAGCGCAGCGGTGCCACTCGACTCGCCGGTGCCGCCGCGCAGCTGGCCGGGCTGGTCAGCGTCGGCGGTCTGGTCGGGGCGCGAGGTCGCGGCCAGGGACACGCCCGGTCGAGGTTCGTCGTGGTCAACGCCGCCGACTCCACCGTGCGGTGCCGGCTGCGGATCTCGGCCGCCACGGCTCCACCGGCCGCGATGCGACAGCCGAGCCAGAAGTGGCTGCGTCGCCGGCAGGGCCAGACCGTGCTGAAGGCGTTCCGGGTGGCTCAGCGCGGGGCCGGATATGCGCTGTTCGAGGCGTCGCCGTTCACCCGGTCGCCGGATCCGGACCGGCTGGTCGTCCGGGGCGTACATCTGGTCGGCGGCACCGAATGCCGGGTGAGCGCCACCCCGCAGACCGAGGACACCCTCGACGTGGTGATCGAGCGTACGGCCCCTGGTCCGGTGCTGGTCGGGCTCGCCGAGCGGGACAACCCGGCGGTACGGCGGCGGGTCGCCGAGACCGTCTGCCAGCTCGTCGAGCTGGAGTGCCACCGGTGACCGCGCACAACCACCACGACCTGACGCTGGCCGATGATCCGGCGGCCAACCGGCGAACGCTCGAACGAATCCTGACCTCCGGGACCGGGGGCACCGTGCGGCTGCCGGCGGGCACCTTCACGCTGGACCGGGGAGTGGTGCTCGGACCGGACTGGACGCTGACCGGCGCGGCGCACGGGAACGGGCCGGTGACAACGTGGCTGACGTCGTCCTCGTCGGCCGGCGAACCCGTCGTCCACGTGCTGGGTTCACGGGTGACGGTCCAGGACATCGGCTTCCTCCCACCGCCGTGCGCGCCGGGGGAGCACGGCGGTGACCGGGGCACCGCCATCACCATCGGGAGCTACCTGTACCCGGCCGAGACGGAGTGGATCGAGGACATCGAGATCCGGCGCGTCCAGGTCGAGCGCCGCGACGAGCGCGCCGCCAACTGTGTCGCCGTCATGGGCGCGGTACGCGACATCACCATCAGCGATGTGTCGATCGTCGGCGGTTGCACCGGCATCGCCGTGCACTGGGGTGCGGTCGGCGACGGGGTCGACTCGATCGTCGGACCCTCCTACCATCCGCACCACCTCGAGATTCGTGACCTACGCGTGTCCGACGCGTTCGAGGGGTTCTACCTCAGCTCGGTGCACGACGTGGCGGTGGATCGGGTCCACCTGAGCGAGGTCGAGATCGGCTTCCGGCTGCTGCCCGGCGACAACACGGACCGGTTCCACCCGGGCGGCGACGAGCCGGTCGGCGCGCGGATCCGGGTCTGCGGTGCGCACGTGGCCTGGAACGGTCCGTTGTACGCGGTCCGGATCGCCGGCTGGGGACGCAGCGAGATCGACCACTCGTTCCGGGTGCTCGAATACCGGGACGTGGTGGTCCGGGACTGCACGTTCGTGCCGCTGCCGCTCGCCACGGCCGGGCCCGGCGACGCGCGGCGTCCGCGGTCGCCCATTGTGGTCGAGCAGGCCTCCGGTGTGATCCTGGAGGGGATCAGCGTCGACCTGCGGGCGGATGCGGTCGGTTCGCAGCTTGACGAGGGGGCGACCGCCGTTCGCCGCCAGCCGGCCGGGTCCCGGTAGCCGGAGGTCGATCAGCTCAGCCGCTCGGCGAGAAAATTCTCCCAGGTGCGGGTGCCGACGGTGACGCCGTCGAAGCTGAGGTTGTCGCCGTTGCGGTACGCCCGGCCGGCCGCCCCGGGCACCGGCACCGGCAGGAAGGGCCGGTTCCTGCGGCGGGCGGCGAGGTAGCTACGGACCAGGTCGGCCAGCGTGTAGACCTGCGGGCCGGCCAGCTCCGGCACGAGGCCGGACGGAGGACCCTGGACCAGGGCGACCAGCCGGTCGGCGACCTCGCGGGAGTCGACCGGCTGGAACCGGATCACCCTCGGGTCGGGCACGATCGGCAGGGCTGCCAGCTTCTGCACGACGGTGAAGACCAGGTCGTGGAACTGCGCGGCCCGCAGCGTCGTCCACGGCACGCCGGATTCGCTGACCGCCCGCTCCGCGCCGCGCTTGGCCTCGAAGTAGCCGATCGGGACCCGGCCGGCACCGATGACCGAGATGTGGACGACGTGCCGTACCCCGGCTCGGGCGGCGGCTCGCATCAGGGTGGCGGTGGCCCGGTCGTCGCCCTTCGGGCCGCCCGCCAGGTGCAGCAACGTGTGGACACCGTGCAGCGCAGGCTCGATGCCCTCGTCCCTGAGCAGGTCACCGGCGACGTACTCGATGCCGTCGACATTTCGGTGGATCTTGCGGCTGAGTACCCGTACGGTGTGGCCCGCCGCGCGTAGGCGCGGCAGGACGTGCCCGCCGAGGGTGCCGGTGCCGCCGGTGACCAGGACAGGTGCGTTCGTCGCCGCATCGCTCATGGCTTCTCCGTTCGGATGGGTTCAGGTCTTCGACCCCGCCCGGCCGCCGAACGTGACTCCGCTGGCGGTCTCACACCGGAATCGCCGTGTCCTCTCGCGCGCGGCGCCCGCGTACCGCCGGACGCGCTCGGGCGGCACCGCCGCGCCGCCGGATGATCCATTCCGCCAGCACCACGTTGATCAGCCAGGCGGCGGTCATCGTCCCGGTCCGGCCCGCCGTCGTGACCGGACCGACGGTGGCGAGCCAGGCCATCTGGGTGAAGAACTGGGTGCCCGCGCCCATCCCGATGGCGTAGCCACGGATCATCCAGGCCCGGTGCCGGGCGAAGTCGCGGCGGCGGACCGCCACGAAGCCGAGGACGAGCGCGCCGGCCATGGCGACGCTGACCACCACCCGGACGGCGACCAGCGCGGTACTGTCGAGCGCGCCCGGCGGTAGGAACAGCGTCAGCCACAGGCCACTCAGCGCGGTGAGCAGCCCGCAGGGGATCAGGATCCGGCCGGCGACCCGGTGCCAGCGGCGGTGCAGCCGACGGAACCGGGGCGCGAACTGGAAGGCGCCGAGGACGCTGAACACGGTCACGGCGACGATGTGGGCGACCACGGGCAGCGGAGCCGAGGCGATCCGGTCGCCGTCGGGCAACACCTGGGCGCCGCCGGCCAGTTCGGTCAGGCGGAGGCCGCCGGCGACCACCGGCACCGCGCTGAGCACCAGCAGACCGGCGGGGATGAGCCAGGTCGACCTGGCGGAAGACGTCACAGCGGTGAGTCCCTTCTCGCGGCGACCAGAGCCCTGACCACGTCCCCGCTCCACGCCCGCCCGACCCTGGACGGACGTGGTGCGCGGTTCGGTCGACAAGCCCCACGGTCGCTCCTGCTCCGTCGATCCTGGCAACGCGGCGGGCCGCACTCATCGCCGTGCGGGCCGGCGTCATCTCGGCCGATGGACGGGGAAGCCGGCCGTACTTTGGGTCGAGCCACCGGCCGTGTTCAATCGTGGGGTGGCCATCCGCGTGATCGTCGCCGACGACCAGGAGATCGTCCGCACCGGACTGACGATGATCCTCAACGCCCAGCCGGACATCGACGTGGTGGGCGAGGCGGGCGACGGTCACCGGGCCGTCGAACTCGCCCGGCGACTACGCCCGGAGGTGTGTCTGTTCGACATCCGGATGCCCGGCGTGGACGGCATCGAGGCCACCCGCCGCCTCGCCGGCCCGGCCGTGCCCGACCCCCTGGCGGTGGTCGTCATCACCACCTTCGACCTCGACGAGTACGTCTACGCCGCGCTCCGCGCCGGAGCGCGGGGTTTCCTGCTCAAGGACGCCGGTACGGCCCTGCTCACCCAGGCCGTGCGGGCCGCCGCCGACGGTGACGCGCTGATCGCGCCGAACATCACCACGCGGCTGCTCCGGGCCTTCGCCGACGCGGGTCCGGCCGCGCCACCGCGGCAGCCGGTCGACGCGCTCACGCTGCGGGAGGAGGAGGTGCTGGTGGCCGTCGCCCGTGGTCGCACCAACACCGAGATCGCCGAGCAACTGCACATCAGCCTCAGCACCGTGAAGACCCACATCGCCAGCCTGATGGTCAAGCTCGGCGCCCGTAACCGGGTGGAGATCGCGATGTGGGCGTACCAGACCGACCGCGTCCGCAACGGCCCGGCGTGACCGGCCCGGCCCGGCCTTCCGGCACACCGCAGGGGATGGTCACGCACGACGTGGCTGGACTTCACGTGGCGTTCACGGGGGTTGTGGCGCGACGACACGTATTGATCGTCATTTCTGCGAGAATCCTGATGTCCCCTGCCGCGCCCCCCAGTCGGGTTCCCCCACCCGCCGTCGCAGGAGACAGTCAGGAGTCGCCCCGTGGCTCACCTACGCAAGGTCGCCATCGTCTCGGTGGTCGCCGTCGCCCTGTCGGTCGTCCTCGTGCCGCCGGCTGCCCAGGCCACACCGCCCAACATCCCCTCGTACAGCACGGCGGTGAGCCGACTGAACTCGCTCACCGTCGCGGCCGAGTCCCACCAGTCCAGCTACAACCGCGACCTGTTCCCGCACTGGATCACGGTCACCGGCGCCTGCAACACCCGGGAGCAGGTGCTCAAGCGGGACGGCAGCAACGTCGTGGTGAACGCCAGCTGTTACCCGACCTCCGGGTCCTGGTACAGCCCGTACGACGGGGTGACCCGGACGAACCCCGCCGAGATCTCCATCGATCACGTGGTGCCGCTGGCCGAGGCCTGGCGTTCGGGCGCCTGGGCCTGGACCACCGCGCGGCGCCAGACCTACGCCAACGACCTCGGCGGGCCGGAACTGTGGGCGGTCACCGGCACCGTCAACTCGTCCAAGGGCGACAAGGACCCGGCCGCCTGGAAGCCGCCGCGTGCGGCCTTCCACTGCACCTACGCCCGGGCCTGGATCCAGGTGAAGTGGTACTACGGCCTCACCGTGAACAGCGCGGAGAAGTTGGCGCTGAACACCATGCTCAACACCTGCTGAGCAGCCGCCCGCCAGGGCGGCAGCGGTGACGGGGGCGTGACGTCGACGGCGTCACGCCCTGCGTTGCTGTCGTCGTACCGGTGACCCTTCGCCGCCGAGGGTGCCGGACGGAGGGCTTGACAGTCGACGACATGCAACGTGCAAAATATCGCATGCCTCTCGACGCGTTCGACCGTTACCCGTTGCTCTTCGGTCCCAGCCCGATCCACCCACTGGACCGGCTGAGCCGCCACCTGGGCGGCGCCCGGATCTGGGCCAAGCGGGAAGACTGCAACAGCGGCCTGGCCTTCGGCGGAAACAAGACCCGCAAGCTGGAGTACCTGCTGCCCGACGCCCTGGCCCGGGGCGCGGACACCCTGGTCAGCATCGGTGGCGTGCAGTCCAATCACACCCGCCAGGTGGCCGCCGTCGCGGCCCGGGCCGGTCTGAAGGCCGTGCTGGTGCAGGAGAGCTGGGTGGACTGGCCCGACCCGGTCAACGACAAGGTCGGCAACATCCTGCTGTCACGGGTCATGGGCGCCGAGGTGCGCCTCGCGCCGGACGGCTTCGGCATCGGCATCAAGGAGAGCTGGCAGCGGGCGCTGGAGGAGGTCCGGGCCGGCGGTGGCGTGCCGTACGCGATTCCCGCCGGGGCGTCCGACCACCCGCTGGGCGGGCTCGGCTTCGCCAACTGGGCCGACGAGGTCCAGCGGCAGGAGCGGGAGCTGGGGATCTTCTTCGACACCATCGTCGTGTGCAGCGTCACCGGCAGCACCCAGGCGGGGATGATCGCCGGTTTCGCCGGCCAGGACCGCCCTCGGCGGGTGCTCGGCATCGACGCCTCGGCGAAGCTCGACGAGACCCGGGCCCAGGTGGAGAAGATCGCCCGCGACACCGCCGGGCTGATCGGTCTCGGGCGGGACCTGCGCGACGACGAGATCACCGTGCTGGCGGGCTGGGCCGGGGAGCGGTACGGCATTCCGGTGCAGTCCACCCTGGATGCGATCCGACTGAGCGGCGAGCTGGAAGGCATGATCATCGACCCGGTGTACGAGGGCAAGTCGATGGCGGCGCTGATCGACCTCGTCCGTACCCGGGACATCCCCGCCGACGCCAACGTCCTCTACGCCCATCTGGGCGGCCAACCCGCCCTGAACGCCTACCACACGCTCTTCGCCTGACGGAGCCGCAGCGCCGACCGGGGCCTCGTCCGGCGAGCTGCCATCCGGCCGGGTGAGCGTGTCCTCGACGTCGCCTGTCGGCGACCCCAGCAGCCCGACCTCCCGCCCCGCAGCTTCGACGCCGTCCTGGCCGGACTGGTCGAATGGTGACGTCAGGTTCGCCTCAGCCGTCGGTGAGGCGGTCCGCACGAGCGTTGAGGTAACGCTGCTGCGCCAGGTTGGTGGCCTGCGCGGCGGCCGTCCGGTACTCGGCGCGGGCCGCCGCCGGGTCGCCGCGCCGCTCCAGCAGATGCGCGCGTACGGCGGGCAGCCTCGGATCCCGGGCCAACCGACCGTCGGCGGCCACCTTGTCGACAAGCGCCAGTCCCGCCTCCGGCCCGTCCGTCATGGCCACCGCGACGGCATGGTTCAACGCGACCAGGGGGTTGGCGTCCATCGCCGTCAGCACCTCGTACAGTGCCGCGATCTGCGGCCAGTCGGTTTCCTGCGGGCCGGGCGCCTCGTCGTGCAGGGCGGCGATGGCAGCCTGGACCTGGTACGGCCCGGGACGTCCCCGGTGCAGCGCCTCGACCACCAGCGTCGTGCCCTCGGCGATCTGATCGGCACGCCAGCGGGAACGGTCCTGTTCGGTCATCGGCACCAGTTCGCCGTGCGGACCGGTGCGTGCCGGCGCGCGGGCGTCGGTGAGCAGCAGCAACGCCAGCAGACCGGTCACCTCCGCGGCATCGGGCAGCATCCGATGCAGCAGTCGGGTCAGCCGGATCGCCTCGGCACACAGGTCGGCGCGGAGCAGCCCGGGCCCGGAGGTGCTCGCGTACCCCTCATTGAAGATCAGGTAGAGCACTCGGAGCACGGCCGTGAGGCGCGCCGGGGCCTCGGTCGGGTCGGGCATCGCGAAGGGCAGGCCGCTGTCGCGGATGCGTTGCTTGCCCCGGGTGATCCGCCGGGTCATGGTCTGCTCCGGCACCAGGAACGCCCGGGCCACCTCGGCCGTGCTCAAACCGCCGACCGCCCGTAGGGTCAACCCGATCTGCGTGGCCGGGGGCAGCGACGGATGGCAGCACAGGAACAGCAGGATCAGGGTGTCGTCAGAGTCCGCGGTCCGGTCACCCGGCGGTGGCAGCCGCCATTCGGCCAGCACTCGTCGGCCGACGACGTCCTCCCGCTGCCGTCGCGCCTGCTCGGCCCGGAGCAGGTCGGTGAGCCGCCGCGAGGCCACCGTGATGAGCCAGGCCCGGGGGTTCGCCGGTACGCCGTCGCGGGGCCAGCCGGTGGCCGCCGCGATCAGCGCCTCCTGGGTGGCGTCCTCGGCGGTGTCGAAATGCCCGTAGCGGCGCACGAGCGCGCCGAGGACCTGCGGCGCCAGCCGGCGCAGCAGGTCCTCGACGGTCGGTTCAGCCATCAGACGAGGTCGTCGATGCCCTCGGCGATCGGGCGGACATCGACGTACTCGCCGGGGCTGTCGGGGTTCACCAGCAGGGCGGCGATCTCGGCGGCCCGGTCGAAGCTGGCGCACTCGACCACCGTGTAGCCGGCGAGGACCTCCTGCGTCTCCGGGTACGGCCCGTCGGTGACCATCGCAGCGCCGTCGCGCACCTGCACCCGGCGGGCGTGCACCGGCGCGGTCAGCCCCTGGGCGTCCACCAGTTCACCGGCGTCGGCCAGGTCCTGGTGCACCTTGCCCATGTGCGCGTGCATCGCGGCCACCTGCTCGGCCGACATCGCCGCCCGGTCGGAGCCGTGCCCGGCCATCGCGTCGTAGTCCCGCTGCGAGCCGTACAGCATGATCATGTATTTCACGGGTTGTCTCCCTCTCGCGTCCGCCACCATCTCCAGTGCCGGTTCACCGGGGACGTCGGAGCCGGACGTCCGTTCCGGACACGGACCACCGCACTCTAGGCCGCGTCACCTCCGGCTCGCCCGAGCGAGCCGGATGAAACGCGCCGAAAGAGGGCGGCCACTGAACCGGACGGGACGGGACGGCGTACCTGACGGCAACGGGCGTGACGGTCGTACCGTGGGGGTACTGGACCGGCGACGTCGAGGCGGGAGGAGCACGGTGGCGGCAGGTGGGCGAGGGCGACGCCGGGGCAGGCTCGTCGGCCTGGCGGTGGCGTTGGTGGCGGCGGCCGCCTGCATGGTGGAGCCGGTGGGTGGGCCGGCGGACCCGGACGGGCAGCGGGAACCGGCCGAGCCGACGGCCGAGGTGACCCGTGCCGACGGCACCGACACGGTGGAGGAGTTCCGGCAGGACGTGGCCGACGCGCAGCGGCTCGCCGAGCTGTACTGGGCCGACCAGTTCGAGGCGTCGGGGCAGTCCTTCCGGCCGATCCGGCGGGTCGTCCCGTACCAGCGCGACGGCGAGGTCTCCTGCGGCGGGCAGGAGGTGCCCCGCAACAACGCGGTCTACTGCACCGTCAGCGACTACATCGCGTACGACATCAACTGGTCCTTCGGCGCCTTCCGGCAGATCGGTGACGCGTTCGTGTTCTACCTGCTCGGCCACGAGTACGCGCACGGCATCCAGACCCGGCTGGGCATCCGCTACAACTTCACCATCCAGCAGGAGTTGCAGGCCGACTGCATGGCCGGGGCGTTCCTCGGCGACTCGGTACGGGCCGGCCGGCTCACCCTCGAGGAGGGCGACCTCGACGAGTTCAACGACGGACTGCTGGCCGTCGGCGACGACCCCGGCCAACCGTGGTTCGCCGAGGGCTCCCACGGCACCCCCGAGCAGCGCACCGAGGCGTTCTTCCGCGGCTACGAGCGGTCCCTGTCCGCCTGCGACCTCGGTTGAGAAAGGTCACTGTGCCGGGCACCGGACCACCGTCGGCTGACAGGATTCACCGGTTACCCGAGCCCGAGGAGGATCCGGTGAGCAGCACCCGTCCAGCCGCCGTGCTCTTCGACATGGACGGCACCCTGGTCGACAGCGAGCGGTTGTGGGACGTCGCGTTGGCCGAACTCGCACACCACTACGGCGGCACCCTGTCGGCCGACGCCCGCCGGGCGATCGTCGGCACGGGCATGGCCGACTCGATGCGTATCCTGCACGACGACCTCAGGCAGCCGCACCGGGATCCGCAGACCAGCGCGGAATGGATCAACGCGCGGATCCTGGAGCTGTTCCGCACCGGGCTGCAGTGGCGGCCGGGGGCGCTGGCGCTGCTCGGCGCGGTCCGGCAGGCGCGGATCCCGACGGCCCTGGTCACCTCCAGCGGGCGAGCACTTGTCGAGATCGCCCTGGACACCCTCGGCCGCGACAGCTTCGACGTGGTGGTCTGCGGCGACGAGGTCGACTCGACCAAGCCGCACCCGGAGCCGTACCTGACGGCCGCCCGACTGCTCGGAGTGCCCATCGACAGATGCGTGGCGATCGAGGACTCGGCGACCGGGGTGGCCAGTGCGGTGGCCGCCGGGGCCGCGGTGCTGGCCGTCCCCGCCGAGGTGCCGCTGGCACCCACCGACGGTGTACACCAGTTGGAGAGCCTGCTGCTGGCGGACCTGGAACTGCTGTCCGGGCTGCTGCGCCGAACCCCCGTCTGACACCGTCACCGTCCACCCAACCGGTCCCGCCCGGCTGACCCGCGGGACGCAGCGGAAGGCCCCTGCCACCGACCGGTGACAGGGGCCTTCGCTCCGGCGCCTCAGTCGTGGGCGATCGCGCCCAGCACGTTGATCCGGGCGGCGCGGATCGCCGGCAGCGCCGCCGCGATCACGCCGATGATCGCGGCCAGGCCGAGGAAGACACCCATCTGGCCCCACGGCAGCACCAGCTTGGTGATTCCCTCGTCGCGCAGGGCCTCCACCACCGCGGCACCCAGGCCGGCGCCGACCACGACGCCGAGCAGCGCGCCGAACACCGAGATCACCACCGCCTCCACGGTGATCATCCCCATGGTCTGCGACCGGCGCAGACCGATGGCGCGCAGCAGACCCAGCTCCCGGGTCCGCTCCAGCACCGACAGGGCGAGGGTGTTGATGATGCCGAGCACGGCGATCACGATGGCCAACGCCAGCAGGATCTGGATCATCTGGAGCAGCCCGTCGAGCTGCCCGGCCTGCTCCTCGATGAACGCGTCCCGGTCGGCCACCGACACCTCCGGGCTGTCCGCCAGCAGCGACTCCACCCGGGGCAGCACGTCGGCCGCCCGTACCCCCGGCTCCAACTGGATATAGCCCTGGATGGGCTGCGGGATGGCGAAGTCACGCGCCGCCTCGGCGGGCAACGTCACGCCGCCGAACAGCGGGGTGCTCTGGTAGATGCCGGTGACCGTGTAGGTGCGCTCCTCACCACGGGCCAACTGCACCGGCACCGTGGAGCCGACCGACAGGCCACGCGACTCCGCCGTGTCGGAGCTGACAAGCATCTGGCCCGGCCCGAGCTGTCCGATGTCCCCGGCGGTGGCGGTGGCGCCGAACATCTGCACCAGCGCGCTCGGTTCGCTGCTGGCACCGACCCAGGTACGCTCGCCGCCGACCAGCGCCATGTCGCCGTACTCGCCGTCGACGAGGCGGACCCCGGGGATCGCCTTCGCCTCGTCCAGCACCGCCGGGTCGAACGTCGGCGGGCGCGGACCGGACTGCACCCCGGCGATCACCAGCTCGGCGCTGATGCTGTCCTGCGCCAGGCTACTGATGCTGCTCTTCGCCGAGTCCAGAATCACCGTGATGCCGGTGACCAGGGCGATCCCCACCATCAACGCGGCGGCGGTGATCGCGGTGCGGCGTGGGTTGCGACCGGAGTTGAGCCGACCCAGCTTGCCCGGCACCCAACCGGAGAAGACCGTGCCCAGCGCCGCCACCACAGGGCGACTGATCAGCGGCGTCAGCAGGGCCACCCCGATGAACGAGAACAGCACGCCACCGAGGATGGTGGCCAGCGTGCTGCCACCGGCGTGCCCGCCCAGGCCGAGGAAGAGCAGGGTGGCGCCGATCGCGGTGACCAGCGCACCGCCGACGGTCACCTTTGTCAACGGCCGATCCGGCGTGGCGACGTCCTGCATCGCCGCGATCGGCGGGATCCGCGCGGCCCGCAGCGCCGGCAGCAGCGCCGCCAGCACGGTGATCACCAGACCGACACCGAACGCGCCGATCACCGCCGACGCCGGCACCCCGACCCCGGCCAGGGCCAACCCACCGGCGAGGTTGCCGAACAGGTACGCCAGCAGCGCGCCGATGCCGATGCCGGCGGCCAGGCCGAACACCGAGGCGATCAACCCGACGGCGACCGCCTCCAGCACCACCGAGCCGATGATCTGCTTGCCGCTGGCACCGACCGCCCGCAGCAACGCCAGTTCCCGGGTGCGCTGCGCCACGATGATCGAGAAGGTGTTGAGGATCAGGAACGTACCGACCAGCAGGGCCACCGCGGCGAAGCCGAGCAGGATCCGGTTGAAGAAGGACAGCCCCTCCTTCAGGCCGGCGGCGGCGTCGGCGGAGAGCTGCTCGCCGGTCTTGACCACGTAGTCGTCGCCGACCGCCGTGGCCACCGCGTCGCGCAGCTGCTCGTCGGAGACGCCGTCGGCGGCGGTGACCACGATGTTGCTGAACACGTTCGTCTCGCCGAGCATCAGCTGCTGCGCCACGGGGGTGGTGAACATGACCTCGTTGGCGCCGCCGAGGGAGTCCCGGTCACCGCTGTAGCCGAAGATGCCGACGATGGTGAAGTCCTTGCGCGGCCCGAGGGTGAGCACACCCACCCGGTCGCCGAGCGCCACCCGGCCGGCGTCCGCCAACCCCTTGTTGATGACGATCTCATCGTCGGCCTGCGGCTCCCGGCCCTCCCGCAACCGCACCAGGTCGCTCTCGCCGGTCCAGTTGCCGCCCAACTGCGGCGGCCCGAACGAGGTGACGGCCTTGCCGTTGCTGCCGATCAGCCGGGCCCCGTCGGCGGCGACCACCCCGGTGGCCTCGGCCACCCCGTCCACCGCGCGCACCGTCTCCACCGTGGCGGCCGGGAACGGGGTGGCGAGTTCGTCGTCCTCCCGCTCGCCGCGTTCCAGCTTCGGCTTGGCGGCCACGTTGACGTCGACCTCGGCGTACGCGTCGGCGAACAGCGAGTCGAAGGAACGGCCCAGGGTGTCGGTGAGGACGAAGGCACCGGAGACGAACATGACGCCGAGCACCACGGCCAGGCCGGACAGGATCAGCCGGACCTTGCGGGCCAGCAGACTCTTCAAGGTTGCCCGGAACATCAGCCGGCCACCTCGGCGGGCGTGTCCAGCTTCTTCATCGTGTCCAGCACCGTGTCCGCGGTCGGCTCGATCAGCTCCGAGACGATCTGCCCGTCGGCGAGGAACACCACCCGGTCGGCGTACGCGGCGGCCGTCGGATCGTGGGTGACCATGACGATGGTCTGCCCGTGCTCGCGGACCGAGTTGCGCAGGAAGTTCAACACCTCCGCGCCGGAGCGCGAGTCGAGGTTACCGGTCGGCTCGTCCGCGAAGATCACCTCGGGGCGGGCCACCAGGGCACGGGCACACGCCACCCGCTGCTGCTGGCCGCCGGACAACTGCGCCGGCCGGTGACCCAACCGGTCCCGCAGACCCACCGTGTCGATCACCACGTCGAACCAGGCCGGATCCGGCTTGCGCCCGGCGATCGACAACGGGAGCAGGATGTTCTCCTTGGCGGTCAACGTCGGCAGCAGGTTGAACTGCTGGAAGATGAAGCCGACCTTGTCGCGGCGCAACTTCGTCAGACCCGCGTCACCGAGCCCGGTGACGGTGGTCTCGCCGATCTCCACGGTCCCCCTGGTCGTCGAATCCAACCCGGCCAGGCAGTGCATCAACGTCGACTTGCCGGAACCCGACGGGCCCATGATCGCCGTGAACCGTCCGCGCTCGAACTCCGCGCTGACCCCCCGCAGGGCGATGACCTGTGCCTCGCCGCTGCCGTACACCTTCCACACGTCGCTCGCCCGGGCTGCGGCCGATGCCGGCTGGCCTGTCGTAGCGGTCACGTTACGTACCTCTCCGTCGCGTCTGCTCGCACCGCCCCCGCTGGTCCGGTGCGAGTCCATCATCTGTGCTGCCCACCGCCGATCCGTCCGACTCCGGGCGGAGGCGGAGCGGATTTCCGGCTGCGGGTACCCCCCAAACCGAAGTCAGGGTTGTCCCCGACCCGGCAGCTGTCGGCCATCTGCAGCCGGTGGTCACGGTCATCCTGGACGTTGCCGCCGCGTGAGGGTCAACCGATTTCCACCGCAGGCCGTCACGGTAGGTGACGGATGCAACGCCGGCGTTAACCCCCAGGTCGGACCAGGCCCGACTCGTACGCCAACACCACCGCCTGCACCCGGTCGCGTAGCCCGAGCTTGGTCAACACATGTCCGACGTGCGTCTTGATGGTGGTCTCGCTCACCGACAGCGCCCGGGCGATCTCGGCGTTCGACAGGCCACGGGCGACCTGCACGAGCACCTCCCGCTCCCGCTCGGTAAGCGCGCCAAGCGCCTTCGGCGGCGTCGCGGACGGATCCGGCAGCACGTCGGCGAAACGGTCCAGCAGCCGACGCAGGATCCGCGGCGCCACCACCGCGTCACCGGCGGCCACCGTGTGGATCGCGGTGACCAGATCCTCCGCCGGCACGTCCTTGGCCAGGAAGCCGCTCGCCCCGGCCCGCAACGCCCCCACCACGTACTCGTCCAGATCGAAGGTGGTCAGGATGAGCACCCGCACCGGCAACCGGGCATCCACGATCGCCCGGGTGGCGCTCACCCCATCCATCCGGGGCATCCGAATGTCCATCAGCACCACGTCCGGCAACAACCGACGGGACAGCTCCACCGCCTCCACCCCGTCGCCGGCCTCCGCGACGATGTCCAGGTCAGCCTCCGCGCCGAGGACCATCCGGAAGCCCGTACGCAGCAGCGGCTGGTCGTCGGCGAGCAGGATCCGCACCGGCCGGGCCCGCCCCGTCGAATCGGCCATCTGGTCCTCCCCGTCGACTGCACCGCTCACCAGACCCACCTCACCGACGGCTCGCCTCGGGCAGCGGCTCAACCGGAATCCGGGCGTACACCCGGTAGCCGCCGCCGCTGCGCGCGCCGGTGCGCAGGATCCCACCGTAGAGGCCGACCCGTTCCCGCATCCCGACCAGGCCGTGCCCGATCCGATCGGTGTCCGGCGACGGCCCGCGACCGGTGTCGGTGACCTCGACCTCCACCGCGTCGCCACCGAAACCCACCCGCACCTGCGCGGTCGCCGTCCCGGCATGCTTGAGGGCGTTCGTCAGCGCCTCCTGCACGATCCGGTACACGGTCAGCGCCACCCCCTCCTCCAACTGTCCCGGCTCACCCGCCACGGTCAACGTCACCGGCAACCCGGCCTCCCGCACCTGATCAGTGAGCGTCTCGATTCCGGCGAGGCCCGGCTGCGGCGCCAACTCCGCCGCCGGCTCGGCCTCGGTACGCAGCACGTCGAGCAGCCGGCGCAGCTCCCGCAGCGTCGCCCGGCTGGTCTCCTCGATCGTGGCCATCGCCTCGTCGGCGCTGTCCGGGTCGCGGCGCAGCACCCGTCGCACCCCGGTCGCCAGCACCCCCATCACGCTGACGTGATGGGCCACCACGTCGTGCAGCTCCCGGGCGATCCGGCGCCGCTCGTCCGCGACCGCCTGCTCGGCCAGCGCCCGCTGATTGGCCTCGGCGACCCGGGCCCGCTCCCGCAGCGCCTCGGTGGAGGCGCGGCGCGCGTGCACCGTCCGGCCCACCGAGAACGACACGATCCCCACCAGGATGTTGTTCGCGATCAGGAACGCCGTACTGACCTGCGGAACACCCTCCGGCGGCACCACGGTGTTCACCACGGCCACCGGAAGCCACAACCCCACCGCCGCCACCAGCGCCGGACGCACCGGGCGGTAGGCCGCCATCGTGTAGGTGAGCACCACGAAGGTGAGACTCTGCGTCGTGGGCGCCACCTCGATGACGACCGGCAGCAGCAGCGTGGCCAACGCGGCCAGCAGTGCCGGCCACGGCGCCACCCGGCGCAGCACCACCGGCGTCGCGCACAACACACTCCACCCCAGCGCCGCCGGCAACGGTCGCGGCCAGAACTCCTGAGGAGTGAGCAGGGTGAACACGACCTCGCCCAGGACCAGGCCGACGGCCAGCAGCGCGTCACCGGCCGCCGGATTGCGACGCAGCCACTCCCTCAGCGCGTTGCCCACGCCCCGACGCTAGCCGCCTCCGCCGCCGAAAGATCGTCTTGTGTGGTGACTCGTCCCTCATCCCCGGGAAGGAGGGCGACTACTCGTCGGCGCCCGGTGGCGCGGGGGAGGACCGGGCGTCACGCAGCGGACCGGGCGTCGCCGCCGGCTCCGGGAAGGGCGGCGGAGTCCCCCCGTAGCTGGGGCACCGGGCCTGATGACTGCACCAGTCGCACAGCCGGCTCGGCCGGGGTCGGAAATCCCGGGCGGCGGTGGCCTGCTCGATCGCCCGCCACAACGCCACCACCGTCCGCTCGAAGCGCACCAACTCCTCGGCGTCGGGAGCGTAGTCACACACCTCGGCGTCCTTGAGGTAGAGCAGGCGCAGCACCCGGGGCACCACGCCACGGGTGCGCCACAGGACCAGGGCGTAGAACTTCAACTGGAACAGGGCCCGCGCCTCGAACGCCTCCCGCGGCGCACCCCCGGTCTTGTAGTCCACCACCCGTAGCGCGCCGTCGGGAGCCACGTCGAGCCGGTCGAGGTAGCCGCGAATCAGCAACTCGTCGTCGACCACGGCGGAGATCAGGCTCTCCCGCTCGGCCGGCTCCAGCCGGCGCGGGTCCTCCACCGCGAAGTAGCCGCCCAGCAGGGCCGACGCCGAGCGGAGGAACTCCGCCACGGTCGACGGGTCGTCATCGGAGAACAACCCGGCCAACTCCGGCTGCTCGGTGACCAGGCGATCCCACTGGCCGGCCACGAGATCACCGGCGGCCTCCGGAGTGCGGGCCGCTGGCGGCAGGTCGAACAGCCGCTCCAGCACCGCGTGCACAAGCGTGCCCCGAGCCTGCTCCACGCTGGGCCGCTCGGGCAGCCGGTCGATGCTGCGGAACCGGTAGAGCAGCGGGCAGGTCTTGAAATCCGCCGCCCGCGACGGCGACAGCGAGGCCCGCACCGTCACCGGCAACTCCGTCGGGGTCGGGGCCTGCTGAGTGATCACCGGATCCGCCGTCATGCCCCGGAAGGTTAGGCCACCGGTATGACAGGTCGACCGCCGCCGCTCCGGTACGTGATCTCCCGCCGCGTAGCATCAGCCCGATGGAACAGCGCAGGCGACCACGGGCCGGCCAGCGCCCCGGCATGCAGGTGGGCCGGATCCTCGGGGTGCCGCTGTACCTGAACGCCTCGATCCTGCTGCTCGCCCTCCTGATCACGGTCCTGTACGGCGAACTGGCCGGCCAACGGCTGCAACTGTCCCCGCTCGGCGGCTACCTCGTCGGCGCCGGGTTCGTCCTGGCGCTGCTCGGCTCGGTGCTGGCCCACGAACTCGGCCACGCCCTCACCGCCCGTCGCTTCGGCATCGGGGTGCGCGGCATCACCCTGGAACTGCTCGGCGGCTACACCGAGATGGACCGCGACGCACCCTCCCCGCGGGTGGATCTGATGGTGTCGCTGGCCGGGCCGGCCGTCTCCGCCGTGCTCGGCGCGGTCGCCGTCGCCGCGACGGTGGCCCTGCCCGACCGCACCGTGGCCGACCAACTCGCCTTCCAACTCGCGGCGAGCAACGTCATCGTCGCGCTGTTCAACATCCTGCCCGGGTTGCCGCTGGACGGCGGTCGGGCGTTGCGTGCGGTGGTCTGGGCGCTGACCCGGGACCGGCACCGGGCCACCGAGGTGGCCGGTTGGGCCGGACGGGTCCTCGCCGTCGGCACCGCGCTGCTGGTGGCGGCGCTCTACGCGATCGACGTCCTGAGCCTGCTGGCGCTGCCGCTGACGGCACTTGTCGCCCTGACCCTCTGGCACGGCGCCGGTCAGTCGATTCGGATGTCCCGGATCAGCCGGCGGCTGCCGCTTGTCGATCTGGCCACCCTGGCCCGTCCGGTGCACACCGTGCCCACCGGCACCCCGCTGGCCGAGGCGCAGCGCTGCGCCGCGCAGGCGTACCCGACCACCGAGCCGCAGCACCCCGCCGCGTTGTTGGTGACCGACTCCGCGGGCCGGCCGGTGGCCCTGGTCGACCCGGCGGCCGCCGCGGCGGTGCCGGAGGCCCGCCGACCCTGGCTGGCCGTGGACACGGTCGCCCGTACCCTCGCCGACCTGCCGGCCATCCCGGTCGACACGGACGGCGAACGGGTGCTGGAGACCGTGCAGACCCACCCGGGCGCACAGTACGTCGTGACGGCAGGCGAAGATGTCGTCGGCGTTCTGCACATCGCGGATCTGGCTCAACTGCTCGAACCTCACCGGAAGATGAACACGTGACCGTCACCCACTCCGCCCACCCGGCCAGCGACCTCCCCGAGGAGAAGGTGGAACCGCCCGCCGTGCGGCGTGGGCCGTTCCAGCCCGGTGACCGGGTGCAGCTGACCGACCCCAAGGGGCGGATGCACACGGTGACCCTGGAGCCGGGCAAGGAGTTCCACACCCACCGCGGCATCCTGGCGCACGACACGCTGATCGGCCTGCCCGACGGCAGCGTGGTGACCACCTCCGGCGGCGGCACGGCGTTCCTGGCACTGCGCCCACTGCTGTCGGACTACGTGCTCTCCATGCCCCGTGGCGCCCAGGTGATCTACCCCAAGGACGCCGCGCAGATCGTCGCCATGGGTGACATCTTCCCCGGCGCCAAGGTCCTCGAGGCCGGTGCCGGCTCCGGAGCGCTGAGCTGCTCGCTGCTGCGCGCGGTGGGCACCGCCGGGGAACTGCACTCCTACGAACTGCGCGACGACTTCGCCCAGATCGCCCGACGCAACGTCGAGTCGTTCTTCCAGGGCCCGCACCCGGCCTGGCACCTGCACGTCGGTGACGTCGCCGAGTGCACCGAGACCGGTTTCGACCGGATCATCCTCGACATGCTCACCCCCTGGGAGAACCTCGACATGGTCGAACGCGCGCTGCTGCCCGGCGGCGTGTTCATCGGCTACGTGGCCACCACCCCGCAGCTGTCCGAGCTGGTGGAGGCGCTGCGCGAGCGCGGCGGCTGGACCGAGCCACGGGCCTGGGAGTCACTGGTCCGGGACTGGCACGCCGAAGGGCTGGCGGTCCGCCCCGACCACCGGATGATCGCCCACACCGCGTTCCTCGTCTCCGCGCGTAAGCTCGCCCCCGGAGTCACCGCCCCGCCACGGCGTCGCAAGCCCAGCAAGGGCACCGAGGCGTACGCGCAACGCCGCCAGGCGCTACGCGAGGCGGAGGCGGCCCGGCAGGCGACCGTGGTGCCGCACGAGGCGCCGGCCGAGCAGATACGACCCGACGTGGCCCAGGAGACGGACAGGCCGTGACGGCGAAGGTGATCCGATGAGTGAGCGTCAGCGAGCGAATCATCAACTCGGCGCCTTTGTGCCTCATGTCGGCCCGCAGCGCAGCGGAGGGCCGGCATGAGCCGTCCCGGCTTCGGCGGTGGCGACCTGCCGGCGGTCTTTCCCGACTGGTCTCCGTACACCGACCTCGAATCGGCGGCGCGGGCCTACCTGCGCGACCCCGACGTCGCCCTGGAAGCGCTCGGCGGCGTCCTGCGCGGAGCGTCGGTGCTCGGCTTCACGCTGGAACGCTTCGTCAACGAGGTGAACGGCGTCTGGCAGGAGGTCGTCGTCTGCGACGGCAGCCGCCTGGTGCTCTGGCACGGCGAGGACGTGCCACCGGGGGAGGGGCCGCCGGGCTCGATGACCTCCTCGCTGCGGGTGGTGCCGGTCTCCTCGGTCACCGAGGTCGGCTGCCGACGTCGGCTGTTCCGTCACGACAACGGTGAGATCCGGGTCGACAGCATCGACGTCTACCTGCTGCTGACCTCGCTGGACGAGTCGCCGCCGAGCGAGGAGGCCGCCGGCGGGCCGCGCCACGACGCCCTGCGCTTCGGTAAGACCCTCGACGACGGCGGCGCCGGGCAGATCACCCGGTTGGAGGAGTTCGCCCGGTTGGTCGCCTCGGTGGTCGGCCGCCCGTTGCTGTAGCCGCCCGGGTGATCCCGGGATCAGCGGGTCAGTCCTCGGCCTCCGGGCCGGCGACCTCGACGCCGTCGCTGCCGCGTACGACGTGAATGCACTCGCCCGGGCACTCCTTCGCCGAGTCGATCACCTCGAGGCGCAGGTGCTCGGGCACGTCCACCCGGCCACCCGGTGCCTGCACCAGCTCACCGTCGGGACCCTTGACGTACGCCAACCCGTCGACGTCGAACTCGAAGACCTCCGGCGCGTACTGCACGCACAGCCCGTCGCCCGTGCACAGATCCTGGTCGACCCAGACCTGCAGCTGGTCGGTCGCGACCTCGGCCACCGGTGCACCCCCCATGTTCTCCCGTCCCACCCCTCGACGGTACCCGAATGCCCGTACCCGCCCGTCGACCCACCCTTGGCGATCAAGCTTCGGTGACGGGCGCGTTGCGGAGGACCGAATCGGGCTCATAGCGGCTAGTGTTAGGTCAGAACGTTCAAGCCCCCCGGGGAGGTGGGACGTGGCACGCAGCGACGACGCGGACTCGCGCGCCGCACGGTGGGAGAAGGAGGCCCACGATCTCTCCACGCAGGTCGCGTTCCTTCAAGAGGAACTCGCTCTGGTGCGGCGCAAGTTGACCGAGAGCCCCCGACACGTCCGGCAGCTCGAAGAGCGGCTGGCCGCCACCCAGGCGCAGTTGGCGCGGCTGACCGAGAACAACGAACGGCTCGTGAGCACCCTCAAGGAAGCTCGCGCGCAGATCGTGACGCTCAAGGAGGAGATCGACCGGCTCGCTCAACCCCCAAGTGGCTACGGCGTCTTCCTGGCCCGGCACGACGACGGCACGGTCGACGTCTTCACCGGCGGACGGAAACTACGCGTGGCCGTCTCGCCCTCGCTCGACGTCGGCGAGCTGCGGCGCGGCCAGGAAGTCCTGCTCAACGACGCGCTCAACATCGTCGACGCGTTCGGCTACGAGCGGGTCGGCGAGGTGGTCATGCTCAAGGAGATCCTCGCCGGTCCCGAAGGTGCCCCGGGTGACCGGGCCCTGGTGGTCTCGCACTCCGACGAGGAACGCATCGTCCACCTGGCCGAGACCCTGATCGGCAGTCCGATCCGGGCCGGCGACTCGCTCATGATCGAACCTCGCTCGGCCTACGCGTACGAGCGGATTCCGAAGAGCGAGGTCGAGGAACTCGTGCTGGAGGAGGTGCCGGACGTCGACTACACCGACATCGGCGGCCTGCACTCCCAGATCGAGCAGATCCGCGACGCGGTGGAGCTGCCGTTCCTGCACGCCGACCTGTTCCGCGAGCACCAGCTGCGCCCGCCGAAGGGCATCCTGCTCTACGGTCCGCCGGGCTGCGGCAAGACGCTTATCGCCAAGGCGGTCGCCAACTCCCTCGCCAAGAAGATCGCCGAGCGGCAGGGCAAGGAGAGGCACACCAGCTTCTTCCTCAACATCAAGGGCCCCGAGCTGCTCAACAAGTACGTCGGCGAGACCGAGCGGCACATCCGGCTGATCTTCCAGCGGGCCCGGGAAAAGGCCGGTGAAGGCACTCCGGTCATCGTCTTCTTCGACGAGATGGACTCGGTCTTCCGCACCCGCGGCTCCGGTGTCTCCTCCGACGTGGAGAACACCATCGTGCCGCAGCTGCTCAGCGAGATCGACGGTGTCGAAGGGCTGGAGAACGTCATCGTCATCGGTGCCTCCAACCGGGAAGACATGATCGACCCGGCGATCCTGCGTCCGGGACGACTCGACGTGAAAATCAAGATCGAGCGTCCGGACGCCGAGGCGGCCAAGGACATCTTCTCCAAGTACATCCTCCCCGGTCTGCCACTGCACGCCGACGACCTGGCCGAACACGGCAGTGACCCCCAGGCCACCGTCGCCGCCATGATCGACGCAGTGGTGCTGCGGATGTACTCGGAGACGGAGGAGAACCGCTTCCTGGAGGTCACCTACGCCAACGGTGACAAGGAAGTCCTGTACTTCAAGGACTTCAACTCCGGCGCGATGATCCAGAACATCGTCGACCGGGGCAAGAAGATGGCCATCAAGGAATTCCTCACCTCAGCTCGCAAGGGACTGCGCCTGCAGCACCTGCTCGACGCCTGCGTCGACGAGTTCCGCGAGAACGAGGACCTGCCCAACACCACAAACCCGGACGACTGGGCCCGCATCTCCGGCAAGAAGGGCGAGCGGATCGTCTACATCCGCACGCTCGTCTCCGGCGGCAAGGGCGCCGAGGCCGGACGCTCCATCGAGACCGCCAGCAACACCGGTCAGTACCTCTGACCGGTACGCGCCACCGGGGCCCGCGACGCCGTGCGTCGCGGGCCCCGTCGCATGCCCGGAACCCGCGTCGCGCAAGCCTCACCACCTCGGTCGGGGGCGGACCCGCCCCACCGCCACGCCCCCGGTTGGCGAAGTGGCGACTACGCTCGACATGACGGGGACCGGTCGGGCAAACGAAGCGGGTAGGTCGATGAGCGTTAGACGAATCATGGGCACCGAGGTCGAGTACGGCATCTCCGTGCCCGGCCAGGCCGGCGCCAACCCGATGGTCACCTCCTCCCAGGTGGTGAACGCCTACGGCGCCCGACCGGAACTGAACCGCGGTGGTCGGGCCCGCTGGGACTACGAGGAGGAGTCACCGCTGCGGGACGCCCGCGGCTTCACCTACTCCGGCGCGGCCTACGACCCGGCCGAGGCGCTCGCCGACGAGGACCTCGGCCTGGCCAACGTCATCCTGACCAACGGGGCACGGCTCTACGTCGACCACGCGCACCCGGAGTACTCCACCCCCGAGGTGACGAACCCCCGCGACGTGGTCCGCTGGGACAAGGCGGGAGAGCGGGTGATGGCGGAGGCGGCGCGACGGGCCGCCACGATCCCCGGCACGGCACCGATCCACCTCTACAAGAACAACACCGACAACAAGGGCGCCAGCTACGGCGCGCACGAGAACTACCTCATGCGCCGGCAGACGCCGTTCGCCGACATCGTGGCGTACCTGACGCCGTTCTTCGTGACCCGGCAGATCGTCTGCGGCGCCGGCCGCGTCGGCATCGGCCAGGACGGTGGCCAGAGCGGTTTCCAGATTTCCCAGCGGGCCGACTTCTTCGAGGTCGAGGTCGGCCTCGAGACCACGCTCAAGCGGCCGATCATCAACACCCGCGACGAACCGCACGCCGACGCGGACAAGTACCGCCGCCTGCACGTCATCATCGGAGACGCGAACCTCTCGGAAATTTCCACCTACCTCAAGGTGGGCACCACCGCGCTGATCCTCACGATGATCGAGGAGAAGGCCCTCGGCCCCGACCTCGGCATCGCCGACCCCGTCGGCGAGCTGCGCGCGGTCAGTCACGACCCGTCGCTGTCGCACCTGATGCGGCTACGCGACGGACGCCGGCTGACCGCGATGGACGTGCAGTGGGCCTACCTGGAACGGGTACGCGCGTTCGTCGACGACCGCTACGGCGACGACGTCGACGAGCAGACCGCCGACGTGCTGGACCGGTGGGAGAACGTGCTCGACCGGCTGGGCCGCGACGTGATGCTCTGCGCCGACGAACTGGACTGGGTGGCGAAGCTGCGGCTGCTGGAGGGCTACCGGGAGCGGGAGCAGCTCGGCTGGGGCTCGCACAAGCTGCAACTGGTCGACCTGCAGTATTCCGACGTACGCCCGGAGAAGGGCCTCTACCACCGGCTGGTCTCCCGCGGGTCGATGAAGACGCTGCTCAGCGACGAGGAGAGCCGTACGGCGATGACGGAGCCGCCCGAGGACACCCGCGCCTACTTCCGGGGCCGCTGCCTGGCCCAGTACGCCTCCGAAGTGGTCGCCGCCAGCTGGGACTCGGTGATCTTCGATGTCGGCCGGGAGTCGTTGGTGCGGGTGCCGATGATGGAGCCGGAGCGAGGCACCAGGCGGCACGTCGGAGAGTTGTTCGACCGTTGTGCCAGCGCCAAGGATCTGCTGGAGACCCTGACCGGCGGCTGACCCACCGGCCCACGTCACCAACTGTTCGTCCCCCGCGCGTCGGTACCGGCGCGCGGGGGACGTGTCGTCGCTCCCGCGAGGTAAGTTCATCGCAGGGAGATCGTGGAGGAGGCAACGATGGCCACTCGTGACAGCGGCGGTCAGTCGCAGTCGGGCAAGTCCCGTCAGGGCGAAGAGGTCGAGGACGTCACCGTCGAGGCGAACCCGGAGGTCGCCGAGCGGCACGCCGAGATCACCGAGGACGTCGACGACCTGCTTGACGAGATCGACTCCGTCCTCGAGGAGAACGCCGAGGAGTTCGTGAGGGGTTACGTACAAAAAGGAGGTCAGTGAACATATAGGGTAATTCGGACATGTCGGGTTTAGTGCATGACCGGCCTGGTCAACGCCGATGCCGTGACTGCGGAGAGTGGAAGCCGCTAGAGGAGTTCTGCTCGAACAGCAAGCGTCCCAGCGGTCGCGGCAGCTACTGCAAGCCTTGCTTCAATGCCAGGTCAAAGGTCAGCTATGCCAAACGAGTGAAGCTCCAGCATGGCCGAGAGGTGAAGCCAGCTCGAGAGGTGGCCGAGGGGCACCGCTATTGCGCGGACTGTGGCAGTGTCAAACCGTTGATCGACTTTCCGCGTAACCGTGCAGACAGTTCGGGCTACGCCACCTACTGCAAGCCCTGCCACAACACCCGCACCCGTGAGACCAAACAGCGGCTGTACGGCGGCAATCGCGAGTATCACCTGCGGCGGCGGTACGGCATCGGGCAGCGGGAGTTCGACGAGCTGCTGGCCGAGCAGGGCGGCCTCTGCGCGGTCTGCGGTGACCCCGATCCGGAACATGTGGACCACGATCATCGCACCGGGTGGGTGCGCGGGATACTCTGCTTCAACTGCAACGGTGGTCTTGGCCAGTTCCGTGACAGTCCGACGAGGCTGGCCAGGGCCATCACGTACCTGAGAGGAACCACGTGGCAGCGGGTTTTGATCCATCCGGGCGTCTTCCAGATGTGTTCACCAACGCGGGGACGTCCTCCTTCACGGCATTCCTGAGCAAGGTGGCCCCCGAGATGCTGCCGGGCCGTCGGGCGCTGCCCCCGGGCATGGCCGCCGATCTGGCCCCGCACGCCACCACGATCGTGGCCATCGCCGCGGCCGGCGGTGTCGTGATGGCCGGTGACCGGCGGGCCACCATGGGCAACCTGATCGCCCAGCGGGACATCGAGAAGGTGCACCCCGCCGACGCGTACTCGCTGGTGGGCATCGCCGGCGCCGCCGGCATCGGCATCGAGCTGATGCGGCTGTTCCAGGTGGAGCTGGAGCACTACGAGAAGATCGAGGGCGCGATGCTCTCGCTCGACGGCAAGGCGAACCGGCTCGCCTCGATGATCCGCGGCAATCTGGGTGCGGCGATGCAGGGGCTGGCGGTGATTCCGCTCTTCGCCGGGTTCGACCTGGCGGCCAGTGATCCGGTGCGGGCCGGGCGGATCTTCAGTTTCGACGTCACCGGCGGCCCGTACGAGGAGACTGGCTACGACGCCATCGGCTCGGGTTCGCTGTTCGCCAAGTCGGCGTTGAAGAAGCGCTTCCGGACCGGGCTGTCCGTCGACGACGCGGTGCGGTTGGCGGTGGAGGCGCTCTACGACGCCGCCGACGACGACACCGCGACCGGCGGGCCCGACCTGACGCGACGGATCTACCCGGTGGTGATGACCGCGACGGCGGAGGGTACGCACCGGCTGACCGACGCGGAAACCTCGGCGATCGCGGAGAGCGTCGTCGCCGGTCGGATGGAGAATCCGGGCGGCTGAGCCAACCGCCCGCCCGCAGCTGATCCCGTTACCCCCGAGTACCGCCCGAAGGAGAGCCGCCGCCGTGGCCATGCAGTTCTACGCCTCGCCCGAGCAGATCATGCGCGACCGTTCCGAGTTGGCCCGCAAGGGCATCGCTCGGGGCCGCAGCGCGGTGGTCGTCAGCTTCGCCGGCGGGGTGCTCTTCGTTGCCGAGAATCTCTCCAGCACCTTGCACAAGGTCAGCGAGATCTACGACCGGATCGGTTTCGCCGCCGTGGGGCGGTACAACGAGTTCGAGAACCTGCGCCGGGCGGGTGTGCGGATGGCCGACCTGAACGGTCTGAGCTACGACCGCCGTGACGTGACCGGTCTGGCGTTGGCCAACTCGTACGCGCAGATTCTCGGCGCCATCTTCACCGAGCAGTCGAAGCCGTTCGAGGTGGAGATCTGCGTGGCGGAGGTGGGTGCCACGCCGGCGGAGGACTCGCTGTACCGGTGCACCTATGACGGTTCGGTGACCGACGAGCCGGGCTGGATGGCGATGGGCGGTCAGGCCGAGTCGATCTCCGGGGTGCTGAAGTCGAACCACCGGCCGGACATGTCGCTCGGCGACGCGGTGAGGGTGGCGGTGCAGGCGCTGGGCAGTGTCGGCGGCGAGGGCGGTGCTGCCCGTACGATCGCCGGCGACCAGTTGGAGGTCGCGATCCTGGACCGCAACCGGGTGGGTCGTACCTTCCGACGGATCACCGGGGCCGCGTTGACCGGGTTGCTGGATGGCGGCGCGGCCGGCGAGTCAGCGGCGGAGGGCGACCGGGCACAGACCCCGAGCACGCCGACCGAGGAGGGGCACAAGCCGCCCACCTCGGCCGGCTCCGCCGACCTGGAGGACAAGCCGGGCGACAAGTCCGACACCTGAGTTCCGCCCCGGCCCCGGGCCGGGCAGTGGCGGCGCCCGAACGGTTTCGACCGGTCGGGCGTCGCGTCGTTCGGGAGCGGATGCTGCCGGGCCGGTTGGTCGGGGTGTCCCGGGACGCGGCCGGCTCGCGGCTGTCGCCGGGCGGCCAAGGGTGTGCGGGTTCGGGGTGGGTCAGTGGCGGGCGAGCAGCGGCCGGGCCAGTGCCCACCACGCCGCGGCGACCGCGTTGAAGACGCCCATGCCGGGTGGGGCCGCCACGTTCGACGGGGCGACGCGGGCGGTCATCAGGTCGGCGAGAGTGCCGTCGCCGACGGTGCGCTCGGCCTGTAGGCGGCGTCGGCGGGCGCGTATCCAACCCCGGTGACGCCACAGCCATGCCCAGCCGCGGGTCTTCTGGCGTCCCCAGCCACCCGCCAGCGCGGCGGCGAGCATGGCCGCCTCGGTGAGCAGCAGCATCGGTGCCAGCAGTGCCAGGGTCCGGCCCTGGTACGCGGTGAGCAGGGTGAGCAGGCGGTTGCGTTCGACCAGGTAGAGCTTGAGGTCGTTGCGGGAGAACTCGTAGTGGTGCAGGACCACGGCGTCGGGCACGTACTCCAGCCGTAGGCCGCGTTGCCACAGCCGCAGGCTGAGTTCGGTGTCCTCGTGGTAGGCGAAGTACTCGTCGGGGAAGCCGTCGAGTTCCGCCCAGCGGTGGCGGCTGATGACGAAGCAGCAGCCGCTCAGCGAGGGCACTACGGTGCGCCTCGCGTGGGCGGTGGCCGGCTCGCCGTTGCCGCCGGCCCAGGACAGGCCGGTGAAGTGCAGCGGGTTACCCGAGGTGTTGATCAGGTCGGGGTCGTGGGCGAGCCGGATGGAGGCCATGGCGGCGCCGACGCCCGGCTCGGCGGCCACCGCGACGACCTTGGCGAGGGCGTCGGGGGCCACGATGGCGTCGGAGTTGACGAAGGCCAGCCAGTCGCCGGTCGCCTCGGCGGCACCGACGTTGCAGCCGCCGGAGTAGCCGGTGTTCGCCTCAGGCCGGATCACCTGCACGCCGGGCAGGCCCTTGACCACGTCGATGCCGTCGCCGGTGCAGCCGTTGTCGACCACGACCAGTTCGAGGTCGACGCCGGTGCTGGCCAGGACGGCCCGCGCGGCGTCGACCAGCCAGGGTTCGGCACCGTAGGCGAGCATCACGGCGGTGACGCGGGGCGGTCTCATGGCGTACCTCCGCTGGTGGTGGCCGGCATCGGCGTCGCGACCGGTGGTGCGGGCGGGGCCGCCCGGTGGCGGCGCAGCAGGGTGACCATGACGACGGCGGCCACCACGGAACCGACGGTGTAGCCGAGTTCGACGCGCAGCGCGACGGGCAGCGGGGGCAGGGTCGCGACGGCCAGCGCGGCGACGCCGATGGTCCAGGCGAGAGCCTGGGCGTGGTGCCGGTCGCGGGCCAGCAGTGCCTGACCGAGCACCATCGCCCACAGGTACGCCAGGGTGGCCGCCGAGAGCCAGGCGAAGTCGCCGTGGCCGAGGACGTCGGGGGTGTCGAAGAGGGCCCGGACGAGCGTTGGGCCGAGCAGGGCGGCGAGGATGCCGCCGAGGGCCCCGAGGGCGGTGACGACGGCCAGGGAGCGGTGTAGCAGGGCGCGGAAGGCCGGTTCGTCGCCGGTGGCGGCGGCGGTGGACAGGCCGGGTAGCAGCGCGGCCTGCATCGAGCCGAAGACGAACAGTGGTATGCGGACCAGCACCAGCGCGGAGAGCAGCGCGCCGGCGGTGGCGACGTCGGTCGGGTCGAGCAGCCGGACGTTGATCACGCCGACGTTGACGACCACCTGGGCGAGCAGGCTGGAGACGGTGAGCAGCGCGAGTCCGCGCAGCAGTGGCGGCCAGGGGACCGCCGGTCCGCGCCCGATCGTCCGGGCGACCGGTGCGACGGTCAGTGCGACGGCGGCCAGCGGGGCCGCGACCAGGACCAGCGCGTAGGCGACGGGTGAGTCCACGCCGGTGACGGCGAGGATGGCGACCAGGCCGATGCGCAGTCCGCCGTCGAGGCCGAGTTGGGTGCCGTACCAGCCGAAGCGGCGCAGGCCGGAGAGCACACCCCGGCTGGTGTGCGCCACGGCCAGTGCGGCCAGTGCGCCACCGAGGGCGGGCACCATCGCGGGGTCGCCGTCGAAGAGCCGGTCGGTGAGGAGGTCGGCGCCGCCGATGGTGAGCACCAGGAGGAGGCCGAGCACGGCGGCGGCGACGGCGGCACCGCGGGTCAGTACCGGCCCGGGCGGCAGCCCACGGGTGTGCCGGGCCGCGACGAGGCGGGCGACTTCCTGCTCGACGGGGAAGAACACGCCGATGCCGAGGGTGAACACGACGGACCAGAGCACCGACAGTGAGGAGTAGTCGGCGGCGTCGAGGTTGTGCCCGGCCACGGCGAGGTGGACGTACGAGGCCAGTCCGACCACGGCGAGTCCGATGCCGACGCCGACGGTTCCGGGTGGGACGAGGCGGAGCAGGCGGCGTATCACCGGCGGATGAGGGCGAGGGTGAGGACGGCCAGGGCCCGGCCGAGGTAGATCATCGCCCGGGTGGGGGAGTGGCTGGGGCTGCCGGCCATCCGGCGGCGCATGGCGACCGGGACCTGCTGGATCCGGTAGCCGCGGCGGGCGGCGTGCACCAGCGTCTCGACGGTGTCGCCGAGGTACTCGACGGGGTACCAGTGGGCGAACATTTCGATCATCCGTCGGTTGGCGGCTCGGAAGCCGCTTGTGGTGTCGGTCAGGGTGGTGCCGGCCAGGCCGGACAGCACCAGCGACAGCATGCCCATGGCCCAGCGGCGGGGGCCGCGTACGGTGTAGTCGCCCTCGCCGGCGAAGCGGGCCCCGATGACCAGGTCGTAGTCGTCGAGGAGGTCGACCAGCTTCGGCACGTACCGGGGGTCGTGCTGCCCGTCGGCGTCGACCTGCACCGCGGCGTCGTAGTCGTGGTCGCGGGCGTAGCGGTAGCCGAGCCGCATGGCGCCACCGACGCCGAGGTTGTAGGGCAGCCGGGCGACGCGGGCACCGGCGGCGGTGGCGACGGCGGCGGTGTGGTCGGTGGAGCCGTCGTCGACGACGAGCACGTCCGCTGCGGGCAGTTCGCCGCGGATCTCGCCGACGATGTCGCCGATGGAGGCGGCCTCGTTGAGCGCCGGAATGATGATGAGCAGTCGTTTGCCGTCAACCATCGCGGGAGACCATTTCCGTCCGGTCCAGGCGTCGGGTCCACTCCGCCCGTTCCACCCGTTCGGCTTCGACCTCGGCGCGGAGCAGGGCGAACTCCTCGGCGAGGGTGCGGGTCTCCTCCTCCAGCGCGCTGACCTCCCAGCTGAGGTGGATGCAGACCAGCAGGAGGAAGACGACGCCGAGGAAGAGCACCAGGCTGACTCCGGAGGCGACTCCGAGCAGGTCCGCGACGCCGTCGAGCAGCCGGGGGAACAGCGACAGCGGGATCACCACGAACAGCAGGCCGAGCCAGAGCATGCCGTACTTCTCGCGCAGTTGGCGGCGGCGCAGCAGCTCGACGATCGTGGCCAGCAGGAGCAGGCCGGTCAGCCCGGTGACCAGGGTGAGCTTCATGCGACCTTCCGCGGGGAGGGTGGGGCGGCCGGGGCGAACGCGTCGACCAGGGTGGCGTGCCAGTCCGGCAGGGGCGGCAGCCCGGCCTCGGCCCACCGGCCGTGCGCCAGCACACTGTACGTCGGTCTGGGGGCGGGTCGCACGAACCGGGCGCTGGTGGTGGGCCGGATCCGGTCCGGGTCGAGGCCGTGTCGGGCGAACACCGCGCGGGCCAGTCCGTACCAGGTGGTCTCGCCGGCGCAGGTGCCGTGGTAGATCCCGGGTGCGGCGCGTCCGGTGTGGGCGGCCTCGGCGAGCATCACCAGGTGGCGGGCCAGCGCGTGGGACCAGGTCGGCTGGCCGTGCTGGTCGTCGACGACGTCGAGGGTGTCGCGCCGGTCGGCCAGGTCGAGCATGGTGGCGACGAAGTTGCGGCCGTGGGCGCCGTAGAGCCAGGCGGTACGCACCACGTATCCGGTGTCGGGCAGCAGCCGGGCCACGGCCTGTTCCCCGATGAGCTTGCCGCGACCGTACGCGTTGAGCGGGGCGGTCGGCGCGTCCTCGGGGTAGGGGGTGGTGGCGGTGCCGTCGAAGACGTAGTCGGTGGACAGGTGCAGCAGGCGGGCGCCGTGCGCGGCGCACGCGGTGGCGAGGTGGACGACGGCGTCGCCGTTGACGGTGGTGGCCGCCGACTCGTGCGCCTCGGCACCGTCGACGTCGGTCCAGGCGGCGGTGTTGACCACCACGTCGTGCCCGTCGACGGCGGCGTGCACGGCGGCGCTGTCGGTGATGTCCAGTTCGGTGCGGGTGACCGCGGTGAGACGGTGTTCCGGCCGGGCGGCGAGGACGTCGACCAGGTCGCGTCCGAGCATCCCGCCGGCGCCGGTCACCAGGAACCTCACGCCCTGGCGGCTTTCAGTGGTTCCCACCAGGCTCGGTTGTCCCGGTACCAGCCGACGGTCTCGGCGAGACCGGTGTCCAGGGTGATGCTGGGGGCGTACCCGAGCTCGTTGCCGATCTTGGTGATGTCGAGGGAGTAGCGGCGGTCGTGTCCCTTGCGGTCGGCGACGGGTGTCACGCGGTCCCAGCCGGCGCCGCAGGCGTCGAGGAGCCGGGCGGTCAGTTCCTTGTTTGTCAGTTCGGTGCCGCCGCCGATGTGGTAGACCTCGCCGGCGCGACCCTTGTCCTGGACGAGGGCGATGCCGCGGCAGTGGTCGTGCACGTGCAGCCAGTCGCGTACGTTGCCGCCGTCGCCGTAGAGCGGGACGCGATGTCCGTCGAGGAGGTTGGTGACGAACAGCGGGACGACCTTCTCCGGGTACTGGTAGGGCCCGTAGTTGTTGGAGCAGCGGGTCACCACCACGTCGAGACCGTGGGTGCGGTGGTAGGCCAGGGCGAGCAGGTCGGCGCCGGCCTTCGACGCCGAGTAGGGGGAGTTGGGGGCCAGCGGCCAGTCCTCGGTCCAGGAGCCGTCGGCGATGGAGCCGTAGACCTCGTCGGTGGAGACGTGCACGAACCGGGCGACGCCGTGGCGCAGCGCGGCGTCGAGCAGGTTCTGGGTACCGAGGACGTTTGTGGTGACGAAGGGTGCGGCGCCGGCGATCGAGCGGTCGACATGGGACTCGGCGGCGAAGTGCACGACGACGTCGTGCCCCGCGACGGCCCGGTCGACGACGTCGGGGTCACGGATGTCGCCCGGCACGAAGCGCAGCCGGGGGTCGTCGGCCACCGGCGCGAGGTTGGCCCGGTTGCCGGAGTAGGTGAGCGCGTCGAGCACGGTGACCTGGGCCGGTTCCAACGCCGGCACGCCCGCCGCGCTGCCACCGGGAACGCCGAGCAGCGTCCGGACGTATTCCGAACCGATGAAGCCGGCGCCGCCGGTGACCAGGATCCTCACGGGTCCGAAAGTCTACGCGAAACGGCCACATCGGCGGCGCAGGCGAGGCGCGGCTGCCCGTCCGATTGCCGGTAGGCTGCCCCGGATGCGTGGAATCCTGCTCGCCGGTGGCACCGGGTCCCGGCTGTGGCCGATCACCCGGGCGGTGTCGAAACAGCTGATGCCGGTCTTCGACAAGCCGATGATCTACTACCCCCTCTCCACGCTGGTGATGGCCGGGATACACGAGATCCTGGTGATCACCACGCCGGAGGAGCAGGGCCAGTTCCAGCGGCTGCTCGGCGACGGTGGTCAGTTCGGGCTCCGGTTGGCGTACGTCGCCCAGCCCCGCCCGGAGGGCATCGCGCAGGCGTTCGTGCTCGGCGCGGACTTCATCGGCGACGCGTCGGTGGCGCTGATCCTCGGCGACAACATCTTCCACGGGGTGGGCCTGGGCCGGCAGTTGGCCGCGGCGGGCGAGCCGGTGGGTGGCCGGATCTTCGCCTACCCGGTGGCCAATCCGCAGGCGTACGGCGTGGTGCACTTCGACGCCGCCGGTCGGGTGCTGTCGATCGAGGAGAAGCCGCAGCGCCCGACGTCCCGGTACGCGGTGCCCGGCCTGTACTTCTACGACAACCGGGTGGTGGAGATCGCCCGGGGACTCACGCCCAGCGCCCGGGGCGAGTTGGAGATCACGGCGGTGAACGAGACGTATCGGCGGTGGGGTGAGCTGTCGGTCACCGTGCTGGACCGGGGGACCGCCTGGCTGGACACCGGCACCTTCACCTCGCTGATGCAGGCCGCCGAGTTCGTCCGGGTGATCGAGGAACGGCAGGGCATGAAGATCGGCTGTGTCGAGGAGGCCGCCTGGCGGGCCGGGTTGATCGACGACGCGCAGTTGCGTGCCCTGGCCGAGCCGTTGACCAGGAGCGGCTACGGCGACTATCTGCTCGATCTGCTCGCCGGTGGGCGGCAGGAGCCGACCGGTGAGTTCCGCGGGGTGGGGGCGACCCGATGAAGCTGCGGCCGTTGGGCGTCGAGGGCGCCTGGGAGATCACCCCGCAGCAGCACGGCGACCCGCGCGGGCTGTTCCTGGAGTGGTACCGCTTCGACCGGCTGGGCGAGGCGGTCGGGCATCCGCTGCGGCTGGCGCAGGGCAACCTGTCCATCTCGGCCCGGGACGTGGTGCGCGGTATCCACTTCGCCGACGTGCCGCCGGGGCAGGCGAAGTACGTCACCTGTGTGCGGGGGGCGGTGCTCGACGTGATCGTCGATCTGCGGGTCGGCTCACCCACCTTCGGCCGGTGGGAGGGGGTGCGGCTGGACGACGTGGAGCGACGCGCGGTCTATCTGGCCGAGGGGCTCGGCCACGGCTTCTGCGCGTTGACCGACGACGCCACCCTGACCTACCTCTGCTCGACCACCTACAACCCGTCGGCCGAGCACACGGTGCACCCGCTGGACGAGGAACTGGGCATCGACTGGCCGACCACCGCGGCGCGGCTGTCCGCCCGCGACGCCGCCGCGCCGACCCTGGCGCAGGCCCGGGCGGCCGGGCTGCTGCCGGCGTACGAGACGTGCCGTCGGCATGTCGCGACTCTCGCCGCCACGGCAGGTTCCACCGACGGCTGAGGCCGGCACGTGCCCCGACAGTGACGAACAGGGCCTCCGTACGGCTAATGTCTCATCATGGAACGGCGAATCTTCGGTCTGGAGACCGAGTACGGCGTCACCTGTACCTACCGCGGACAGCGGCGGCTGTCCCCTGACGAGGTGGCCCGGTACCTCTTCCGCCGGGTCGTGTCCTGGGGCCGGTCGAGCAACGTTTTCCTGCGCAACGGCGCACGGCTCTACCTGGATGTCGGCTCACACCCCGAGTACGCCACCCCGGAGTGCGACTCGGTGGTCGACCTGGTCGCTCACGACCGGGCCGGTGAGCGGATCCTGGAGGGTCTGCTCATCGACGCGGAGAAGCGGCTGCACGACGAGGGCATCGCCGGTGAGATCTACCTGTTCAAGAACAACACCGACTCGGCCGGCAACTCGTACGGCTGCCACGAGAACTACCTGGTGTCCCGGCACGGTGAGTTCGGTCGGCTCGCCGACGTACTGATTCCGTTCCTGGTCACCCGGCAACTCATCTGCGGTGCCGGCAAGGTGTTGCAGACGCCGCGCGGTGCGGTCTACTGCCTGTCCCAGCGGGCCGAGCACATCTGGGAGGGCGTGTCCTCGGCGACCACCCGCAGCCGTCCGATCATCAACACCCGGGACGAGCCGCACGCCGACGCGGAACGCTACCGCCGGCTGCACGTAATCGTCGGCGACTCCAACATGAACGAGGTCACCACGCTGCTGAAGGTCGGCACCGCCGACATCGTGCTGCGGATGATCGAGGGCGGCGTGGTGATGCGCGACCTCACTCTGGAGAACCCGATCCGGGCGATCCGGGAGGTGTCGCACGACATCACCGGCCGGCGGAAGGTGCGGCTGGCCTCGGGCAAGGAGATCAGCGCCCTGGAGATCCAGCAGGAGTACCTCGCCAAGGCCACCGAGTTCGTCGAGCGCCGTGGCGGCGACCAGACCGCCAAGCGGGTGGTCGAGCTGTGGGGCCGGGTGTTGCGGGCGGTGGAGACCGGTAACCTGGACCCGGTCTCCCGGGAGATCGACTGGGTGACGAAGCTGCGCCTGATCGAGCGTTACCAGCGCAAGCACGACCTGCCGCTGTCGCATCCCCGGGTGGCGCAGATGGATCTGGCCTACCACGACCTGCGCCGGGGCCGGGGCCTCTACGCGCTGCTGGAGCGGCGCGGCGACGTCGACCGGGTGGCCACCGATCCGGAGATCTTCGAGGCGAAGGAGACCCCGCCGCAGACCACCCGGGCCCGGCTGCGCGGTGAGTTCATCCGGCACGCCCAGGAGAAGCGGCGGGACTTCACCGTCGACTGGGTGCACCTGAAGCTCAACGACCAGGCGCAGCGGACCGTGCTCTGCAAGGACCCGTTCCGGGCGTACGACGAGCGGGTGGAACGGCTGATCGCCAGCATGTGACGGGCCGACCGGGGCCGTGCCGACCGGCCGGCCCCGGGTAGGCTGGTGCGGTCATGATTCCACCGGAACCTCCCACCCCCGGCGCTCAGCGGCAGGGCTGGCTCGAACGCCGCCGCGACAAGATCCGCGCCGAGATCGAGCGTAACCGCCGCGGCGAGTACACCGTGCCCACCTGGGTGCTGGCCCTCGCCCTGGCGCTGATCGTGGGCGCCTGGGCAGCGCTGATCATCTTCGCCTGAGCTGCCAGGATGGGCCCCTTGGCAACGCCGGCGGCAGAGCAGGGGCCGAGTCAACGCTCGGCCGACGCCGGTGGCGTCTGCGCCGCCAGGCGGGCGGCGTGCCGGCCGGCTGCGGCGGCGGCCAGGAAGTAGGCGTGGTCGGCGTCCAGCCCGCGCCCCATCGTCGACAGGGGCACCGGGCTGCGTCGTAGCGCCGTGTCCAGCCCGGTGGTGTCCACCCGCACCAGGGTGTGCCGATCGGCGAGCGGTTTCAGCGCGGCGTCGACCTCGGCGGCCAGCATCGGCTCCAGGTCCGCCGGCAGCACCAGTTCCGCACGGGCCAGCGCCACCCGGCCGTACGCGGTGAGGCTGTGGTGCGACACGCCACGGTGCCGGGGTCGCGGGTCGGCGGCGGAGATGCGCAGTGAGCCGACCGGGCGTCCGCCGAGGGTGGCGACGGCGTTGACCGCCTCGCCGACGGCCACCCCGGAGAATCCCCAGCGGGTGCCGGTGCCGAGATTGCCCGGGCCCTGCGCCACCACCGCGACGTCGGCACCGAGCACGTGCCGGGCGGCGAGCAGCCCGCTGTGCAGCGTCGAGGCTTCCAGGTCGCCGCCGAACGCCTGCCCGACGCTTACCGTGCCGACCAGTTCGTCCCGCAGCCCGGCGAGGGTGCGGGAGAACCAGGCGGGCAGCGCCCCGCCGTCGGTGAGCAGGTACGCCACCCGTGCCCCGGGCGCGTCGGCGCGGACCCCGGCCAGGATCGCCGGCAGCGCGGAGTGCAGGTCGGCGGTGACCACCGGCAGACCGGCCAGGTCGTCGGCGGCGGCCAGCGCCTCCCGGTGCGGTGACGCCTCCTCGTCGACGCCGAGCAGGATCGGCTGCAACGGGGTGTAGCGGGCCTTGACCAGATGACCAGCGTCGCGGGAGTCGAGGGCCTGCGGCGGGTCCGGCGGCAGCCGCTCCGGCAGCGCCACGACCAGGGCGTACCCGCCGGTACCCAGGCCCATCAGCAGCGCACCGGCGTTGAGCAGCACCCGATCGCCCGGCTCCGGCTCACCCACCAGCGCCGGATAGGCAAGCGCCCGCATCGCGCCGCCGTCGTCCACCTGGACGTCCAGCTCCACCGCCCCGGCCCACCGCCGACGCACCCCCACCACCGCACCTGCCCGCCACCGCACCACCCCCGCACGCTAACCCCCACCCCGCCCCACCCCACCCCCTACCCCGTCGATCTTGCACATCCTGTCGCCGCAAAGAACATGAAAAGCCGTATATCGGCGACCGAAAGTGCAAGATCGACGAAGGAGTGGGACGGGGGGTTGGGGTGGGTGGCGTGGGGTGCCTGCGTGAGGGGTGTGGGCTGCTAGCGTCTACGGGGTGTCGCGCAGCCGCACCGAACGCCTGGTCAACCTGGTGATCTGCCTGCTCTCCACGCGGCGGTTCCTGACCGCCGCGCAGATCGCCGCGACCGTGCCCGGTTATGAGCACGATCCGGACGACGCCCGCGAGCACGAGGCCTTCCAGCGCAAGTTCGAGCGGGACAAGGCCGAGTTGCGGGAGCTGGGCGTACCGCTGGAGACCGGGACGGCGAGCGCCTTCGACGCGGAGCCCGGGTACCGGATCGCCC
This sequence comes from Micromonospora sp. NPDC000442, assembly GCF_042898635.1. Classification (NCBI taxonomy): domain Bacteria; kingdom Bacillati; phylum Actinomycetota; class Actinomycetes; order Micromonosporales; family Micromonosporaceae; genus Micromonospora; species Micromonospora sp. NPDC000442. The sequence continues at coordinate 56,351 of NZ_JBIAYZ010000022.1, forward strand.
GCCGGGAGTACGCGCTGCCCGACATTCCCCTGCAGCCGGACGAGGCAGCCGCGGTCGGCATCGCCGCGCGCCTGTGGCAGCACGCCGGCCTGGCCGCCGCCGCCTCGTCGGGGCTGGCGAAGCTGCGCGCCGCCGGCGTGGACGTGGACCCGCAGGCAACCCTCGGGCTGGAGCCGATGGTCACGGTCGACCCGGCCTTCGCGCCACTGACCGCGGCCGCCCGCGACCGGCGGGAGGTCCGCTTCGACTACCGGGTCCCGGACCGCGACGCACCCGCGCGGCGCCGACTGCAACCGTGGGGTGTGGTCTGCTGGCGGGGCCGGTGGTACGTGGTCGGCCACGACCTGGACCGCGACGCCACCCGCTGTTTCCGGTTGTCGCGGGTGGTGGGCGCGGTGCGGGCCACCGGTGAGCCGGGTGCCTACCAGCCCCCGACCGGAGTCGACCTGATCAGTCACGTGGCCCGCTGGTCCGGTCCGGTCGAGCGACCCGGCCGGGCGACCGTGCTGGTCACCCCGGGGCGCGCCGCCGGGTTGCGCCGCTGGGCGGTGGAGGTCACCGCCGGGCCGGACGCGGACCGGCTGGTCCTGCCGTACGGCGACGCCTGCTCGCTGGCCGGTCACCTCGTCGGCTACGGGCCGGACGTGCGGGTGGTCGACCCGCCCGAGGTCCGGGAGGCGGTCATCCAGCGGCTGAAGGAGATCGCCGCCCGACACGACGCCCTGGCGGTGGTCCCATGAGCGGCACGACCCGTCCGGCGGCCCGCGCCGGCTCCCGGGCCTCGGCGGATCGGCTGGCCCGGCTGCTGAACCTGGTGCCGTACCTGCTCGCCCGGCCGGGGATCGAGATCGCCGAGGCGGCCGGTGACCTGGGCGTCACCGAACGGCAGCTGCGGGAGGATCTGGAGCTGCTCTGGGTCTGCGGGCTGCCCGGGTACGGCCCGGGTGACCTGATCGACATGGCCTTCGATGGCGACCGGGTGACCATCACCTACGACGCGGGCATCGACCGGCCGCTGCGGCTCACCCCGGACGAGGCGTTGGCGCTTGTGGTGGCGTTGCGGATGCTGGCCGAGACACCCGGGGTGGCCAACCGGGACGCGGTCGAGCGGGCCCTGGCGAAGATCGAGGACGCGGGCGGTGACCTGGTCGCCGCGCCGGTGGAGGTGCGGCTGCCCGGCGACACCGGGCGGGTGGAGCAGTTGCGTGCCGCGGTGGAGGGTGGTCGCGCGCTGCGCATCACGTACTACACGGTGGCCCGGGACGAGACCACCGAGCGGGTCATCGACCCGCTGCGGGTGCTGATGGTGGGTGGCCGGACGTACGTGGAGGCGTGGTGCCGTCGCGCCGAGGCGGTGCGGCTGTTCCGGGCCGACCGGATCGACGCCGTCACCGAGCTGGCCGAGCCAGCCGTGGTGCCGCCGCAGGCCCGACCGCAGGATCTGCGCGACGGGGCGTTCCGGCCCTCGCCCGACCTGCCGCTGATCACGTTGCGGATCGGCCGGGGTGAACGGTGGATCACCGAGTACTACCCGTGCGAGCGGGTCGAGTCCGACGGTGAACGGTGGCTGGTCTCGCTGCGGGTCACCGACCTCGGCTGGGCCCGCCGGTTCGTGCTGGGTCTCGGCCCGGACGTCGAGGTCGTCGCGCCGGCCGAGCTGGCCGGGCAGATCCACGAGTCGGCGGTGGCGGCCCTGGAGGCGTACGCCCGCCCGGTGCCGGCCGGCGCGGACCCGGCGGCGGCCGGCGACAGGCAGTAGGCTGGCCGGCGTGCTGAAGTGGATCGTGCTCGCGCTGGTGCTGGTGCCCTTGGTCCTGCTCGCCCTGGCGGTACGACCCGTGTTGGCGCGACTGCCCCGGCTGCGTCGGGCGGCGCTGGCGTTGCAGCGGCGAGCCGACGAGGCGGCGGCGCTGCGCGAGGCGGCGGAGAGCCTCCAGCAGCGGGCGGAAGGGTTGCAGAGCCGGCTGGAGACGACCCAGCAGCGACTCACCTTGATCCGAGCCCGCCGCGGCGACTGAGGCGCACCGTCCACCGGTGGGGCTGTCCGGCGCGGTGCCGCATTCCTGCCCGCACGGTGCGTTCTGCTGCTCGTGGCGGTCCGGCTTCGCGCAGAATGAGCCAGCCGCCTGGTTGACGGGACACTCGCGGTTGGCCGAGACTTCACCCGCCGGGACGAACCACCACCGCCCCGGCGGGTGGCAACGCCCTTCGTCGCACGTACGATGGGCTGCGGAACACCCCCGTTGGTACAAGCGACTGGAGCTTCACATGGGTGCCCTCAAGCCGTGGCACATCGCCGTACTCGTGGTCGTGCTGATCCTGCTCTTCGGCGCGAAGCGGCTCCCCGACGCCGCCCGGTCCCTCGGTCGCTCGCTGCGGATCATCAAGGCCGAGACGAAGAGCCTGGCCGACGACGACCGCGACCTCGCCGGCAAGGCCGACGCGCAGGCCGGCTACCAGCCGTACCCGCCGCAGCAGCCGGCACCGCAGCAGCAGCCCTACGAGGGCACCGTGCAGCAGCCGGTCGTCGACCCGGTGCAGCGCGTCCGCGAGAACTGATCCCCGGGTCCGGTAACCGTGGCCTTCGGACTCCGCAAGCGCGGACCGACCAACTTCGAGCGGGCCGCCGACGGCTCGATGACCCTCGTCGAGCACATCCGCGAGCTACGCGATCGGCTGTTCCGTGCCTCGCTGGCGATCGTCGTCGGGCTGATCGGCGGCTACCTGCTCGCGCAGCCGGCGTTCAACCTGTTGAAGCAGCCGTACTGCCGACTGCCGGGGATGATGGTCGATGGCGAGTGCCAGCAGTTCCTCATGCTCGCCCCGGCGGACGGTTTCATCCTCAAGCTCAAGCTGGCGCTCTGGATCGGTCTGATCCTCGGTGCCCCGGTCTGGCTCTACCAGCTGTGGGCATTCATCGCGCCGGGGCTGCACCGGCACGAGCGCAAGTGGGCGTACGTCTTCGTGACGATCGCGGCGCCGCTGTTCGCCGCCGGCGCGGTGCTCGCCTTCCTGGTCGTCGACAAGGGCCTGGCGTTCCTACTCGAGGCCGGCGTCACCGGCACCGACTCGCAGCTGGAAGTCACCCGCTACATCAGCTTCGTCACCACCATGATCCTGCTCTTCGGGGTGGCGTTCGAGTTTCCGCTCACCCTGCTGATGCTCAACTTCACCGGCGTGGTGAGCGCCCGGCGACTGCTCAGCTGGTGGCGGATCGTGGTGTTCGTCTGCTTCGCGTTCGCTGCGGTGGCCACGCCCGACCCGGGGCCGTTCGGCATGACGTTGCTGGCGCTGTGCCTGTCGTTGCTCTACTTCATCGCGGTCGGTGTGGCGTTCCTCAACGACAAGCGTCGAGGACGCGGCAAGGAGCTGTACGCGGACACCGACGACGACGAGGCTTCCCCGCTGGAGTTCGACCGGGAGCCGGTGGAAGCGGGACAGCCGGTCGGCGCGGCCAGCCCGATCGACGCCCCCGAGCCGGTGACCCGGCCCCTGTCGATCGAGCGACGCTACGACGACGTGACCTGACCCCGCGACGCTTCGCCGGACCAGAGCGACAAGCCTTCCAGGATTGGAAGGCTTGTCGCTTCGCTTTGGGTGGGCGATCGGCTCTGTGCGGCGCTCGGTGCGAACGCACCGACTACCGGACGACTGCGCCTCCGTCAGCCTGACAGTCGGCAATCCGTCAACGGGTGCTTCACGGTCAGCGACGGGGTAAGGGACTGAATACGATGAGTCGACGTTCTTGGCGAGAGAGAGGCTCCGTGCGTCGTCCGACGTTCCGCCGTCCACCCGCCGCCCGGCGGGGGCCCGACGCGTCGGCAGCGCGGTGGGGAGCCACGGTCGCCCGTTTCGCCTTCACCGGTGTCGCCGCCGTGGGCGTCGGGTTCCTCTTCGGTGCCCTGTCCAGCGACCCGGCCAGCGCGGACACCACAGATGTGCCGTCGGTCGCCGCGGATCAGCGGGAGCCCGAACGCGCCCGGCCCCCCTCGCCCCTCGACGATCTGGTCACCGGGCTCGTCGAACGCCCGGCGGCCCGGCATCCCGGTGCGAGCCGGAGCCCGACACGCGGCTCCCCGGTCACCGGTCGGCCGGCTGACGAGAGCAGTGCGGGGAGAGGCACGTCGCGGAGCGGCCGACCGGCTCGGGAACGCCCGGCGGAGCCACCAGCGGCCACGCGTGCCGGTCGAGTGCCGGCGGCCGACCGTCCGTCAACCGGCCCGCCACCGGGCAGCCGTTCACCGGTTGGCCGGTTGCTGACTGACCGTTCACCGGCTGACCGGTCACTCACCGACCGGTCGTCCGGCAGCCGGTCACCGGTCGACGGCCCGGTGACTGCCCGGTCATCGGGCGACGGTTCGCCGGAGGGCTCCGGGTCGGAGGGCTCCGGGTCGGTCGGGCGCGCGCCGGGGGCACCATCCATCCGGTCGACCGTACCGATCGTCGGTGACCGGACGCCGGTCCCAGACGAGGGGACGGACCTGCCGCCCCTGCCGGGGGTGACCCGAGCCGCGACCGGCCTGGCGTCCCAGCCCACGACGGCCCTGGCGGCCTTGCCCGCGACGGCTCTGGCGTCCCCGCCCACGACGGCCTTGCTGGCCTTGCCCGTGACGGGCCTGCCGGGCCTGCCCGTGACGGCCCTGCCCGCGACGGGCCTGCCGGGCCTGCCGGCTTTGTCCGCGACGGGCCTGCCGGCCCTGGCCACGATGGGCTCAGCCCCTGTGCTTGCGACCGGCCTGGCGGTCCTGCCCGTGACGGAAGCCGTCATCGTGCGGCCGGTGCTGGTCACGGTCGTCGCGGCGGTGTCGTCCGGCGTCACAGCGGTGATGACGCCGGTCACCCGGCTCACGGATCTGGTCACCCCCACGCTTCCCATCGTGTCGGGATGTTCCGCCACCGGCTCGTCCACCGTGGGGCAACCGACGTCGCGGGTGCCGCCCACCGGCCCCACGTCGGGTGTCGTGGAGGTGACGTCGCCGGCCCGGTCGCTGCCGCCGGATCCGCCGCCCGCCGCACCGCCGCCCGCCGCAGCACCACGCGCCGCACCGCCGGCGGAGGTGACGCCTGCCGCGTCCGCAGCGGGGGCGATGCTCGGGTGGCACCGGCCCGCCACCGGCAGGCCGGGTGCCGGATCCGGGTCGACGTCGGCACCGACCGGCTTCCCACAGCGCCCTCACACGCCCGGTGGAGACGGTGTCACCGGTGCTGATGGCGGTCCCGGGCCGTTGCGGGGGATGACCCTCGACGCGTGCCAGGTGCCGGCGACGGCCAGCGCCCGGTCCGATGTCTCCCCGCCCCGCAGGCACGCGGGCCGTTTCCCCGGCGTGGCCGCCCGACCCGGCTGAGTCCGCCCTGACCCGCCCGCGCCGCCGGGACTCCACCGGCTGGTCGCTCGGCGTGGTCGTACGGGTGCCCGGGGTCGTCGTAGCCGACGTCCCACGGGCCGGGCCCAGTCCGTTCGCGCGTGGCCGACCTGCGTAGTCCCGTCCAGGGGACCGGAAGACGGCCGCGGCGCGTACCTCAGATCGGAGCTACGTGGTGATCCGCGTTGTGGTTGGCGAAAGTATGGGTCTGCTGCGCAGTGCGTTGTGCGCGGCACTGGCCGGTGAGGAGGACATCGAGGTCGTCGCCGAGGCGACGGGCATCGGTGAGTTGCCCGGGATGGTGCGTCGCCACCTGCCGGACGTGGTGCTGGTGGACCTGACGTCGGGCGCCCCCGAGCCGGTGGCAGTGATCACCGAGATCACCGAGGCGGCACCCGCGACAGCGGTTCTGGCCTTGAGTGACCGGTGGGGCCGGGTCCTGGTGGAGGAGGCACTGACGGCCGGAGCGAAGGGGTTGGTCGGCAAGGACGAGCCGCTGCACGAGCTGGTCCGGGCCGTACGTTCGCTCGCGGCGGGGGAGCGGGTCATCGACGTGACCGCCGCCGCGACGGCGCTGCGGCCCGCCACGGGCCCGCTGACGCCGCGGGAGGCCGAGGTGCTGCGGATGGCCGCCGAAGGGCTGCCGCTGAAGGAGATCGCCTGTCGGCTGTTCCTGGCGCACGGCACGGTGCGTAACCACCTGTCGGCGATCATGCGCAAGACCGGTGCCCGCAACCGGATGGAGGCGGTCCTGCTCGCCCGCCGTGACGGCTGGATGTGACGCTGGGTGGGGCCTCCGCACGGCGGCCCACCCAGCGGTGCGGTACCTCGACCTGCCAGCGAGGGATGCTCCTGCCGGCCTCCGACGCGGATGCCGGCCGCGCCGTGCGGCACGGAACATCCACCACCGTGCGGGTCGGCGACTTCCCGGCGGGTGGCCGTCGACGGGCGGAACCGGCGGGGGCGTGTTTGAATGCTGACGTTCTGTGATGCAGTCGACGATGCTCGGGGAGCCCTACGGTGATCCGTACCCTGCTCGCTATCGATGGTGCCCTGGTCCGTGGCGCCCTGTCCCTCGTGCTCGCCGCGGAGGACGACATCAGTGTGGTGGCGGAGGTCGATCGCGGCGACGTGGTCACGTGGACGATCCGCACGCGGCGTCCGGACGTGGCAGTGGTCGACCTCGACCTCGTCGAAGGGCTGCCGGCGACCGGCTCCTGTCCGCTGCTGGTGCTCGCCGAGCCGCGTCGGGCCGGGAGTCTGCACCGGATGCTCACCCCGTCGCGGACCGTCGGCATCCTCGGCAGCGACGTCCCGCCGCAGCGGGTGGTCGACGGAATCCGCCGGCTGTCCCGTGGCGAGCCGGTGGTCGACGCGGAACTGGTGATGGCGGCGCTGCACCGGGACAGCCCACTCACCCCGCGTGAGGCGCAGATCCTCGACCTGACGGCGGGCGGCGCGCCGGTCGCGGAGGTGGCCGGATCGCTCGGTCTCGCCCCCGGCACCGTCCGCAATCATCTCGGCCGGATCATCCGGAAGACGGGCGGGCGCACCAGAGTGGAGGCGGTCCAGGTGGCCCGCGACGCGGGCTGGATCTGACCAGCCTGGCACGTAGCCCGCGGTGGGGTCAGCCGTGGGGTGCGGCCACCCCGGCGACGGTACGGTCAGCGGTGGCGGTGCCGCCGGTCGCTGCCGCCGCGACATCGTCCCAGTGCCCGACCAGATCGCGGTAGGCGGGCGAGCGGGCGAGCAGTTCCTGGTGGCCGCCCACCATCGGGCCGTCCTCGTCGAACACCAGCACCCGGCGGGCGCGGACGGCGGAGCTGATCCGGTGGGCGATGACGACGAGGGTGCCCGGTCGCCGGGCGAAGGCCCACTCGACTGTGGCCTCCAGCGTCGGATCCAGGTGACAGGTGGCCTCGTCCAGGATGACCAGGGGGGCGGGGGCCAGATAGGCGCGCACGGCGGCGATCAGTTGCCGCTCACCGGCGGAGAGCGTGGCAGGGTCGACAGTGGCGGCCAGGCCACCCAGTCGTCGGGCGAGGGGTTCGGCACCGAGCACGGCCAGGGCGGTTTCGACTGTCGGGTCGTCCGCGTCCGGACAGAGGTAGCGGAGGTTGTCGGCCAGGGAGCCGGTGAACACGTACGCCTCCTGCGGCACGAGCACCCGCAGCGCGGCCCGGTCGGCGGGGGCGACGGCGGCCACCGGCCGACCGGCGAGGTGCACCGTGCCGCGTTCCGGCTCGACCAGGCCGGCGACCAGCGCGGCCAGGGTGGACTTGCCGGCCCCGCTCGGCCCCACCACCGCGAGATGCTCCCCCTCGGGCAGCGTCATCGAGAAGTCGTCCAGGATCGGTCGGGCGCGGAGGCCGTACCGGAAGGCCAGGCCGGACAACCGGACCGCCGGGGAGCCACCGTCCGGCACCGGGGCGGAGGTGGCCGCAGCACCGCCGTGCGCAGGAGGGCGGCAGGTGCGCAGGATCCGTTCCAGGGTGACGGCGTAGCGCAGCCCTCCGCCGCCCAGCCCCTGCACCAGTGCGTGCAGTGCGGGTTGCAGGCTGGTGGTGACGTAGACGAGTGCGCCGAGCACCGCGCCGGTGCTCAGCCCGCGCCGCACCAGCCACGGTGCGGCGAGAAGCAGGACCACCACCGGCAGCCAGCCGCCCAGTCCGAGACTGAGGCTGCGCAGCGCGGACATCCGGGCCAGTGTCCGCTCGGCGTGGGCATGGTCGCCGACCTTCCGGTCGACCTCGGCCACCGTGCGTTCCTCGGCACCGCAGGCGAGCACGTCGCGGTGCCCGGTGAGCGCGTTCGCCGCCGACCGGCCGAGCGCCTCGCCGGCCCGCACCTGGGTGCGCTGGTGCGACAGCATGGCCGGGAGCGCGGCGGCGAAGACGACCAGCCCCGCGAGCAGCGGAGCCGCCACCAGCACCGCGACCGTCGGATCCAGTGCCAGCAGGCCGAGCAGGGCCGCTCCGGCGGTGAACAGGAAGCCGCGTACCACCATGACCAGGCCACCGAAGGTGTCCCGGACGATCTCCACATGATGGGTCAGGCGGGCCACCGGGGCGCTGTCCGGGCGACCGCCGGCCCGGGTGGCGTCGTGCAACGCGCCGTGGACCACCAGGCGGGCCAGATCGTCGCGGAACGGTTCCACCACGGCGCCCAGGGCCCGGTAGACCCGCCCGGTCGCCACCGCGCCGAGCAGGATGGCCACGGCGAGTCCGCCCAGCCAGGCCAGGCCGGTGGCGAACCGGCCGGCCAGGAAACCCTGGTCGACGGCGCGGGCGACGAGCAGCCCGGCGAGCAGCGCTGGCAGGGACTCGACCGCCGACCAGGCGGCGAGCCGGCCGACGTCCCGGCGACGTGCGCGCAGCGCCCGCCACGTGGTCCGACCGACGTCGGGGCCGCTCATCGTGGGACACCGTCGCCCGCGAACACCGCCCGGTAGTCCGGGTCCGACCAGAGCCGCCGGTGCGGTGCCAGGGCGCGCAGCCGACCGGCATCGAGCCAGGCGACCAGGTCGGCCGCGGCGGCCGTCGCCACCCGGTGGGTGACCACCAGGCGGGTACGTCCCGCGTCCCGGCCGGTCAACGTGCGGGTGATCCGATGTTCGGTGGCGGTGTCCAGGCTGGACGTCGCGTCGTCGAGGATGAGCAGCCGTTCGGCGTGGAACGCGCGAGCCAGCCCGAGCCGCTGGGTCTCACCCCCGGACAGCGGTGCGTCCACGGTCCGGGTGCGGAATCCGTCGGGCAGCCGGGCGACGACCCCGTCGATCTGCGCGGCCCGGGCCGCCGCCAGCACGGCGGCGGTGGCCGGCGCACCGGTCGACGGCGGCCGGGCCGACCGTTCGGGCAGGCCGAGGCCGATCGCTTCGTGCACCGTCTCACCGACAAGCACCGGACGGTCGAAGGCGTGGCCCACCGCCCGACGCAGCGCGGCCCGGTCGAGACGGGTCAGTGGCACCCCGTCCAGCAGCACCTCACCGCTGTCCGGGTCGTACAGCCGCCCGGCCACGGCGGCGAGGGCGGACTTGCCGGCGCCGGAACGCCCGACGACGGCCACCGTGCAGCCGGCGGGCACGTCCAGGTCGACCGCGTCCAGCACCGGCCGGTCGTCGGCGCGGACACCGACCCCGCGCAGCCGCAGGTGGCCGCCGCCGGGCGGCAACGGCTCGTCGCCACCGGAGCGCACCGGACAGGACAGCGGCTCGGCGATCCGCCGGGCCGCGGCCCGGCTGCGGACCAGCCGGTTGAGGGTGGCCAGCACCGCGCCCAGTCCGGCACCGAGCGCGGCGTACTGCACGGCGGCCACCAGTTGCCCGGGGGTCAGCCAGCCGGCGCTCAGCGCGTACCCGCCGACGGCGACGACAGCGACCTGGAGCAGCGGCGCCACGGCCGCGACACGGGCGTTGGCCCGGGCCAGCAACCGCCAGCCGAGCCGGCCGTGGCCGCGTAGCTGCGGCAGCGCGGCCAGCACCCGGTCGCACTCGGTGTCGGTGGTGCCGGCCGCAGCGATGGTGCGGGAACCGCCGAGCGCCTCCTGTAGCCGGCCGGCGATCGTCCCGAGCACCCGCTGGTACGCGGCGATGGCCGCCGAGGCGTCGGTGACGAACGTGGCCATGAGGACGGTCAGCACGGCAAGCCCGGCGAGGAGGGTGAGCCCGAGGACGGGCTCCAGCAGGAACAGGGCCACGACGCTGCCCAGCGGCGGCAGGACCGCGATCCCGCCCAGCGCCACGGCGGTGCCGGCCTGCCCGGTGTCGGCGGCCTGCCCGGCCAGCCGGCCGACCAGGTCACCGACCGGAAAGCGGCGCACGGCCCGAACGTCCAGCGCGAACAGGTGCCGCAGCAGCCGCCGGCGGAGCCGGGCGGTGGCCCGGGCGGCTCCGTACCCGCCGGCCAGGTCACCGAGGACGTCGGTGACCAGCAGGATGACGACCAGGGCGCAGGCGACCACGGGCCATCGGGGGGAGGCGTCACCACCGACGGCGGCATCCACGGCCAGTCCCAGTACCGCGGGCAGCGCCAGTTCGGCGGCGGCGCCGGCCAGCGCCACCACCACCAGCATGGCGGTCCAGCCGCCACCGTCGCGGACCACCCGGAACAGCAGGCGGTCCTCGCCGGCCAGCGTTCGCATCGGTCCTCCCGGTCGTACGGCGTGGCCCTGGACGGTCAGGTCACCGTCCAGGGCCTCGCGTGGTGCGGTCCGATCAGTTGCAGGTCGTCACGGACAGCGAGCTGTCGCCGCAGAGCAGCAGGCTCGCCCGGCTACCACCGCCGGTCCGGTCGGCCGGAGCCGCCTCCAGTCCCTGAAGGTCGAGGAGCGCCATGTCTGTCACCTCCTATCGGGCGTCGGGGTCAGGGTCGCCCCCGCCGTTGCGGGGGAGTCTGGTGCGCCGGTGAGGGGCGCGAGGAAGGGCAGGGTCGTCGGGACGCCGGGCCGGGCGGTGGCCAGGGCCAGCAGTACGCCCGCGGTGCCGGTGGCGAGGTCCATGGACAGCCGCAGCAACTGCTCGCCGGGGAAGGCGGTGCCGTCCCGGTACGGCAGGGCGTGCCAGCCCAGCCGCCGGATCTGCCTGTCCAACTCGTCGCGTAGCTCCGGATCGCCGGGTTGGGCGGCGAGGTAGGCGATGATGCCGGCCCGCCCCGCGAAGAGGCCGGACTGCGCGTAGAACGGTGACCGGGCGGCGCGACGCACGCCGGCGCTCGCCTCGGCAAACTGCTCGTCGTCGCGGTGGCGCAGGTACTGGTCGAGGACGAGCCCGATGCCGACGCTGCCCTGCCCCAGGTAGGGCATGGTCCGCCAGCCCTCGTTGATCTCCAGCGCGCCGTCGGGGCGTACCACGCAGCGGTGCAGGTCCTGGCGCAGCGCGGTGGCGGCGTGGTCGAGCAGGTCCGGGTCGCCGGTCAGCTCGTAGAGTCGCACCAGCAGCAGCGCTGCTCCGGTCCGGCCGCGCAGCAGCCCGGCGTACGGGTGTCGCCCGCCGCTGACCTCGCCGCCGGGGTCGTCGGCGAGCCGTTCCACCAACTGTCCGGTGACCTGCCAGGCCGCGTCCAGCAGCGCCGGTTCTCCGGTACGCCCGCCCAGCTCGGCCAGGTTGAGGGCGATTCCGGCCAGTCCACCGGCCAGGCTGTGGTCCAGTCCGGTCGTCGACTCGCGTAGGCAGATGTCGAGCACGTCGAGCGCGTCCTGCCGGCGACCGAGCACTTCCAGGGCGTACGCGACGCCGTGCAGGCCGTCGTAGAAGCCGCACCGGGTGCCCGACGGGGGTGCGGTGGCCTGGCGGACCAGCCACTGCTCGTGTTCCGGCCACCGGCCGGCGCCGCTGCGGTGCAACGCGTACAGCACGCCGGCGGCCCCGTGGGCGAGGTTGAGCCCGCCGCTGCGGAACTGTTCGATGTCGCCGGGGAACAACCGGTCGGTGCGTGCGGGCGTGGCGCTGGTGAGGATGGCGCGGGCGAGCCGGTCCCGGTCGACGGGGGCGACGTCGGCGGTGGGTGGGATGCGCTCCCCGGGCGGTGTGTCCGCAGCGGTGATCTCCGCAACCGCCGCGTCGAGGAAGTCCCTCGGCACCGGGAAGGTGTCGGCGATGATGTCGGCGAGGTGCGCCGCCTTCGCCGGAACGAGGCGGACCAGTTGGGTCAGCGGCAGGAAGAGGGCCAGTCGCAGGCAGGCCAGGGCGTAGTGGTCGACGGCCATGCCGGTGCGTCCCCGGGGTGCGGCGAAGCCCTGGTTGCGCAGGCCCGGCCGGCGGTGCCCGTCGATGGGGGCGGCCACCTCGAAGTCGACGAGCGCGACCCGGTCGTCCGGGCGGATCATGATGTTGAACAGGTGCAGGTCGCCGTAGACCAGACCGCGCTCGTGGATCGCCCGGACCACCTCGTCGACCTGGCGGTGGACGTCCAGCGCCCAGCTCGCGTACGCGGCGCGGTCCTCGTCGGTGGCGTCGGCGTCGATCAGCGGGTAGCGGTCGACCAGGACCTTGTTCAGCGGGCGGCCCTCGATGAACTCCAGAGCGAGGAACCGGTGGTCGCCCAGGGCGAACTCGTCGTGCACCCGCGGCACCTGCGGCAGGTGGGCGAGCTGGCGCAGGACGGCGGCCTCCCGGGTGAGCCGGGTGACGGCGTCGGTGCCGTCGGCGTCCAGGCCGGCGTGCGGCCGGGCCTCCTTGAACACGAGCTGCGTGTCGGTGCGCCTGTCGCGTCCGACGTACAGGCCGCCGCCGTTGGAGAAGTGGATGACCTTCTCGATCCGGTAGGGGACCTCGTCGGTGCTTGTCGCGTTGCGGGCGGCCAGGTGCGGCGCGAGGAAGTCGGGCAGCGTCACCCAGGACGGCACGTGGAAGACCGGGTCGCGGCGGTCCGGCACGAGGGTGCCGGTGTCGTCCTCGACGGCCGGGACCACCTGGCCGTCGGGGGAGTGGCAGTACCGGGCGGCGAAGCCGCCGTAGCGGACGTACACCGGCCCGGCGGCGTACCGCAGGTCGCTGAGGATGTACGGGCCGGCCTCGCCGGTGAGCAGCTCGTCGAGCTCCTTGCAGACCAGTTCGAGTTCGGCGTCGTCGCGAGGGTAGACGGTCACGAACTTGCCGCTGGCCGCGCGGGCCGCGTACTTGGAGTTGCGCAGCAGCAGGGTGCGGGGGCCGCGCAGGAACTTGAAGGACAGGCCCCGGGGGACGCAGTAGTCCCAGACGGTGTCCAGCACCCGGTCGGCGTTGGCGACCGTGGCCGACACGTGCACCTTCCAGCCCTGCTGCGGCAGGCGTTCGCCGTCCGGGGCGTGGATGAGCCAGTCGTCGAGCGGCTCCCGGCGCCAGCCTGTCGGCAGCGGCCGGCCGGCCGCTGCGAAGGTGGGCTGCGCGACGGCACTGCCGAGGGAGTCGTAGAACAGCGGGTCGGCTGCGCAGTAGCTGTCGTAGCGCTCGTCCACTGTGTCGCCTCCCATCCGCCTGCCGGCTGCGGTCCTGTTGATGGATACGAGTCTGTCCGTTCGGCCTATGGCGTCCATAGTGTTTTCAGTCATGGAGATGAATGCGTGCCGCACGACCGGTCATGACAAATGACAGTTGTGGCGCAGACGGTGGGACTGTCCGGTTCCCCTCCCCGGCACGGGCCGGTACCGGGTCGGCACCGGCCCGCCCGCACCGGTCCGGGCAGGTACGGTGCTCGCCGTGACCTCAGACGATCACCTGTCGGTGCCCGATGGGCCCGTCGCCGTACTGGCCAACCCGACCGCCGGCCGTGGCCGGCACCGGGGGCTGCTGCCGGACCTGCTGGACGGGCTAGCGGCGGCCGACCGGCCGGTACGGCTGTTGCGGGCCGGCAGCGCGGCCGAGGCCGAGGCGGTCTGCCGATCCGCCGTGGCCGACGGGGCCGGTGCGCTGGTCGCGGCGGGCGGCGACGGCACGGTGCACCGGGCGATGCAGGCCGTCGCCGGCACCTCGGTGCCGTTCGGGCCGGTCCCGGCGGGTACCGGCAACGACTTCGCGGTGGAGACCGGTTTTCCGGCCGACCCCCGGGCGGCGGTCGACGTCATCGCGACGGCCCTGCGGGAAGGGCGCAGCCGGCCGGTCGACCTGGCCCGGATGACCGGGGCCGACGGCACGGTCCGCTGGTACGGCGCGGTGCTGGCGGCCGGCTTCGACGCGATCGTCAACGAGCGGGCCAACCGGATGCGCTGGCCGCGCGGTCCACGCCGTTACGACCTGGCCATCCTGGTGGAGCTGGCCCGGCTACGTCCACGCCGGTACACCCTCACCCTCGACGGCGAGCGGGTGGAGGTCGACGCGGTGCTGGTGGCCGTCGGCAACGGGGCCAGTTACGGCGGCGGAATGCGCATCTGTCCCGACGCGGACCCGACCGACGGCCTGCTCGACGTGGTGGTCGGCGGCCGGTTCGACAGGCGTACCTTGATCCGGGTCAAGCCGCGCATCTACGCCGGCACCCACGTCGCCCATCCGTTGGTGCGCACCTACCGCGCCCGCACCGTCACCCTCGCCGCGGAGGGCATCACCACCTACGCCGACGGCGAACCCTCCCTACCCCTCCCCCTCACCATCACCGCCACCCCCCACGCGGTACGCCTCCTCCGCTGACCACCCTCCACCACGTCGATCTTGCACTTTTGGTCGGGGAAAAGCCGCCCAAAGCCGCCATATTGGCGACCGTTACTGCAAGATCGCGGAAGTCAGGGGGTGGGGAGGAGGTCGAGGACGGAGCCGAGGGCGTTGGGGCGGCCGGGGTCGGCGGCGGGGAGGATCAGCGCGGCGCAGCCGGCGGCGACGGCACCGGCGTCGGCGGGGGTGTCGCCGACCATGAGGGACTCCTCGGGGTCGACGCCGAGCATGCCGCAGGCCCGCCAGAAGATCGCCGGGTCGGGCTTGCAGCGGCCCACCTCGTACGACAGCACTTGGGCGTCGACCAGGTCGGCCAGTCCCCAGGCGTCGAAGAGCGGCCGGATGTCGAAGCCGATGTTGCTGACCACGGCCACCCGCACGTCGGCGGCCCGCAGCGCGGCGAGGGTCGGGGCGGTGTCGGGGTAGGGCACCCACCCCTGCGGCGTCAGCACCCGTTCGTACAGCGCCTCGGCGAAGCCGTCGATGCCCGCGTCGACGGTCTCGGCCAGCCCGGTGTAGGCACCCCGGTGGGCGTGCTCGTAAAGATCCCGGTCGGCCCACAATTCGGCCAGGTGGGGTGGCACCCGGGCGGGCAGCGGCCCACCGGCGCGGCCGGCGGTGAGCAGCCGGTCGGCCAGGGCGGTCGCACGGGCGCGGTCCAGGGCCACGCCGCACGCCGACGCGGCGGCCAGCACCCACTGGCTGGGCTCCTCCACCTGCGCGAGGGTGCCGTGGAAGTCGAACAGCACCGCCCGCACCTGCCGACGGGACAGGCCCCGACCGTCGACGTCGGGCACCACGGGGCTGGTCGGTTCGGCATGATCCGGCACGTCGTGCACCCTACCGACCCACTCCGGCCGCCCCGGCGCTCGGCCTTGCCGGGTGCTCGTCGTGGGCACGCACTAATCTTGGTGACATGTCGAGCCCCGCCGAGCGGTACGCCGCGGCGCGCCGCCGGGCCGCCCAGGCCTCACAGTTCCCGGCGCTTGAAGAGTTCACCGCTGACCTGGGGTTCGACCTCGACGACTTTCAGCGGGAATCGTGTCAGGCCCTGGAGCGGGGCAGCGGCGTGCTGGTCTGCGCCCCGACCGGGGCCGGTAAGACGGTGGTCGGCGAGTTCGCCGTACACCTGGCGTTGCGCGGTGCGCCGGGGCGGCCGGAGCCGGCCGACGGCGTCCGGCGCAAGTGCTTCTACACCACGCCGATCAAGGCGTTGTCGAACCAGAAGTACCACGACCTGGTCGACCGGTACGGTGCCGAGCAGGTGGGGCTGCTCACCGGCGACAACGCCATCAACGGCGACGCGCCGGTGGTGGTGATGACCACCGAGGTGCTGCGCAACATGCTGTACGCCGGCTCGGCCACCCTCGAGGGCCTGGCGTACGTGGTGATGGACGAGGTCCACTACCTGGCCGACCGGTTCCGTGGCGGGGTGTGGGAGGAGGTCATCATCCACCTGCCCGCCTCGGTGACCCTGGTGTCGCTGTCGGCGACGGTCTCCAACGCCGAGGAGTTCGCCGACTGGTTGATCACCGTTCGGGGCGAGACCACCGTCGTGGTCAGCGAGCACCGGCCGGTGCCGCTGTGGCAGCACATGCTGGTCGGCAAGCGGATGTTCGACCTGTTCCACGACGCCGCCGCGGCACGCAAGCACGACGTGCACCCGGAGCTGCTGCGCTACACGCGGGACACGGTGCGCCGGCTCGACCTCGGCGAGGGGCGCTCCGCCGGCTTCGGTGCCGGCCGACGCGGCCCACGCTGGCGTGGGCCGATGCGCCCGGACATCGTCGACCGGCTGGACCGCGAGGGCCTGCTGCCGGCGATCCTGTTCATCTTCAGCCGGGCCGGCTGCGACGCCGCGGTGCAGCAGTGCCTCGGCGCCGGGCTGCGGCTCACCTCACCCGAGGAACGGGCGGAGATCCGCCGCGTGGTGGAGTCCCGGGTGACCGCGATCCCCGGCGAGGACCTGTCGGTGCTCGGCTACTGGGAGTGGCTCGACGGGCTGGAGCGCGGGCTGGCCGCCCACCACGCCGGGATGCTGCCGGCGTTCAAGGAGGTGGTGGAGGAGCTGTTCGTCCGTGGGCTGGTCAAGGCGGTCTTCGCCACCGAGACCCTCGCCCTGGGCATCAACATGCCGGCCCGTTGCGTGGTGCTGGAACGCCTGGTCAAGTACAACGGCGAGGCGCACGTCGACCTGACTCCGGGGGAGTACACCCAGCTCACCGGTCGGGCCGGGCGCCGGGGCATCGACGTGGAGGGGCACGCCGTGGTGGTGTGGTCCCCGGAGACTGACCCCCGGCACGTGGCCGGTCTGGCCTCCACCCGGACGTACCCGCTGCGGTCCAGCTTCCGGCCCTCGTACAACATGGCGGTGAACCTGGTCGGCAGCGTCGGCGCGGAGTCGGCGCGGGCGCTGCTGGAGTCGTCGTTCGCGCAGTTCCAGGCGGACCGTTCGGTGGTCGGCCTGGCCCGGCAGGTGCAGCGCAACACCGAGACCATCGAGGCGTACGGCGTCGAGGCGGAGTGCCACCACGGTGACTTCGACGAGTACTTCGCGCTGCGCGTCGCCATCGCCGACCGGGAGCGGGCCATCGCCCGGCAGGGGCAGAGCCAGCGTCGGGCGGCGGCGGTGGCGGCCCTGGAGCGGCTGCGGGTGGGTGACGTGATCCGGGTGCCGTCCGGGCGGCGGGCCGGCCTGGCCGTGGTCCTCGACCCGGCGGCCGGAGGCTTCAGCGAGCCGCGCCCGCTGGTGCTCACCCAGGACCGCTGGGCCGGGCGGATCAGCCCCGGCGACTTCACCACCCCGGCCGAGGTGCTTGCCCGCATCCGGGTGCCGAAGCACTTCAACCATCGCAATCCGTCGGCCCGGCGTGACCTGGCGGCGCAGGTCAGCGGCACCGGGCTGGACCGGCATTCCCGCCGGGGGGCCCGGGGCCGGCAGTCGGGGGAGGACCACCAGCTCAGCCAGCTGCGGACCGAACTGCGCCGGCATCCCTGCCACGCCTGCCCGGAGCGGGAGGAACACGCCCGTTGGGCCGAGCGCCGCCGGCGGCTGGAACGGGACACCGAGGAGTTGCGGGACCGGGTCGCCGGGCGGACGGGGTCGTTGGCCCGTACCTTCGACCGGATCGTCGCGCTGCTCACCGGGCGCGGATATCTTGCCGCCGACGGTGCCGTCACCGACGCGGGCCGGATGCTGGGGCGGATCTGGACGGAGGCGGACCTGCTCGTGGCGGAGTGCCTCCGGCGCGGCGTCTGGGACGGGCTGTCGCCGGCCGAGCTGGCCGCCGCGGTTTCGGTGGTGGTCTTCGAGGCCCGCCGCGACGTCGACGAACGGGCCTCGCTGCCCCGTGGCGGGGTGGCCGAGGCGGTCGACGCGACCCTGAAGCTGTGGAGTGAGATCGAGGCGGACGAGGCGTCGCGCGGGCTGGCCG
Organism: Micromonospora sp. NPDC000442; assembly: GCF_042898635.1. Lineage (NCBI taxonomy): Bacteria > Bacillati > Actinomycetota > Actinomycetes > Micromonosporales > Micromonosporaceae > Micromonospora > Micromonospora sp. NPDC000442. The sequence continues at coordinate 74,266 of NZ_JBIAYZ010000022.1, forward strand.
TCACCCGCGAGCCGGATCTCGGTTTCGCCTGGCCGGTCTACCGCTGGGCCCGAGGCGAGGCGCTGGCGAAGGTGCTGGCCAGCGGGCACGAACTCGACGGTGAGATGCCCGCCGGGGACTTCGTCCGGTGGGCCCGCCAGGTGGTGGACCTGCTCGGCCAACTCGCCGACTCCGGTGGTGCCTCGACCGAGCTGCGGGCCACCGCACGGCAGGCGATCAACGCCGTCAACCGGGGGGTGCTGGCGTACCACTCACCGGCCTGAGCCGGCCCCACGGCGACCGGCGGAACCGACGCATCGCTGCGTCACCGCGGTAGCACCCCCCGAATTGCCCGGGGGGCCGTGTTGTGCCTGGTGAGAGCGTCCCGGATCATGTCATCGGCGCGTGCGCTACGCGCCGGTAGCAGCTCTGGGGGGAGCCCACGTGGTGGACATCAATCACTTTGAGTACGGTTGGATCACACCGGCGTTGAGCTACGCGCTGTCGGTGCTCGGTTCCATCCTCGGCCTGGTCTGTGCCGGACGCATCCGGAGCGCCGCCAGCACGGGCCAGAAACTCTGGTGGGGGACCCTGGCCGCGTGGGCGCTCGGCGGCACGGCGATCTGGACGATGCACTTCATGGCGATGCTGGGCTTCGCCGTGACCGGGTCGCGGATCCGCTACGACGTGCCGATCACCGTTGGCAGCGCGCTGATCGCGGTGGGTGCGGTCGGCATCGGGCTGGCGATCGTGGGCACCGGCCGGATCTCGGCCGCGCGGATCCTCGGCGGTGGCCTGTTCACCGGCACCGGGGTGGCGGCGATGCACTACACGGGAATGGCGGCGATGCGGCTGGACGGTCGGCTGCTCTACGACAACCTCCGGGTGGGGTTGTCGGTGTTGATCGCCGTGGTCGCGGCCTCCGTCGCGCTCTGGCTCGCGGTGACCGTCCGCAAGGGGACAGCGATCTTCGCCTCGGCGCTGGTGATGGGGGTGGCGGTCAACGGCATGCACTTCACCGGGATGAGCGCCCTGTCGGTGCACCTGCACGAGGAGCGGGGTGAGATCACCGGGGCGGGTGTCGGTACGTTGCTGATCCCGATCGTGCTGCTGGTCATCTTCGGCGTGGTCGGTCTGGTGTACGCGTTGCTCGCCGCGCCCACCGACGAGGACCGCGCCGCGCTCGCCTACCTGGACGCCCGGCAACCGCAGCCGCCCACGGCCACCGCGGCGCCGAACGCCAACGAACCCGATCCGGTGGGGCTGCGTGCCCGGTCGACGCTGGCCCGCCCCGGCGCCCAGTTTCCGTCCCGCCGGGACCATCCGCCGCGCTGACGGTTGCGGAAAGTGTCGTACCCGGCACCGACCATGTATTCATGGCTGTCCCCGCCCTCACTCCGCGAAACGCCCCGGCGCGCTCGCTGCCCCTTCGCGAGGCGCGCACCCGTCTCAGCCAACTCGTCGCCATGGCCGAGCTGACCGACTCGGTCACCGTGGTCACCCGCGACGGTGATCCCCGGCCGGTCGCCGCGATCGTGCCGGCGGCGGCCGCCCGCACCGTCGCCGAGGCCCGCGCCGACGCCGGGCGCCTGGCCGAGGTCACCGCAGGCTGGTCCCGACGCCTCGACGCCCAGCGGCAGCAGAGCGGGCGCCGGCACGCCGCCGAGCTGCGGGCGGTGACCACGGCGCTCGCCGAGGTCTGGGCCGAGCTGGATCGGCGCTTCCCGCCGGGCAGCGATCCCGCGCTGACCCGGTTACGCGCGGCCCACGCCCAGCTGCTCGCCGGCTGAGAGACCGTCGGGAGGCCAGGCGAGGCTTCCCGACGGTCTGAGTCGTGCCGATCAGGCGCGGCGGCGCCGTGGCACGCCGATCCGGACTGAGCTTCGTTCTCCGGCTCAGCCTCGGGCGGTGCGGCCCTTGAGTCGGCGGCCCAGCTCGCGGGCGATCTCCCGGTTGGCGTCACGTTCGGCCAGCACCTGCCGCTTGTCGTACGATCGGCGCCCCCTGGCCAGCGCCAGCTCGACCTTCGCCCAGCCGCCGGAGAAGTACATCGACAGCGGCACCAGGGTGATTCCGCCCTCACGGGTCCGGTCGAGGATCCGGGCGATCTCCACCCGGCGCAGCAGCAGCTTGCGGGTGCGCCGGGGCGCGTGGTTGGTCCAGCTGCCGTAGCCGTACTCGGCGATGTGCAGGCCGTGCAGCATGATTTCCCCGTCGTGTTCCTGTGCGAAGGCGTCCACCAGCGAGACGCGTCCCGCCCGCAGCGACTTGACCTCGGTGCCGGCGAGCACGATGCCGGCCTCGTACGTCTTGAGCACGGCGTAGTCGTGGCGGGCTCGGCGGTTCGACGCGATCAGCGTCCGCTCGGCGTTGGGGGAGGTGCCCATCCGGGGAAGAATAGCCGCAGCCACCGGTCGACTCACGCCGGTTTGTCATGCTCCCGCAGCTGGACCCGCAACCGGCTGGCCAGCTCCGTCACCGCGGTCTCGAAACGCGGGTCGGATTCGCCGGGCCAGTGCCCGATGATCGAGGGCGGGACGCTGTCGCCGGGCGGCGGGACGACGTCGACCGGGTCGCGTAGCCGTCGGTCCACCGTGCCGGCGGTGCCGGCCACGGTCGGCGGACGGTCCGGTCGGTGCGGTGAGAAGACCCAGCCGCCGATCGGGTCGGTGTCCCGCCACAGGTTGATCCACCGCCAGTTGACCAGGTCGCCCACCTCACGGAGCACGTCCTCGCTGACGTAGGCCGGGAACAGCCGCGTGTAGAGCCGGCGCAGTGGTGAGCCGTAGGTCAGCAGTGCCAACCGGCCGCACACCTGGGGTGGCAGTTGCAGGATGGTGGCGGCGAGCAGCACCGAGCCGTGACTGTGCCCGGTGAGCAGTACCCCATGTCCCTGTTCGGTGAGGTGCACGATCCGTCGGCTCAGCTCCGGAACCGCGCGCTCGGCGTAGCAGGGTGGCGCGAAGGGGTGCGCCACCCGTGGCCAGAAGGTGCCGAGATCCCACAGCACGCCGACATACCTGCGGAACTGGGCCGTACGGTAGGCGAGGACGCCGCCGACGAGCAGCCCGAGCACGACCGCGGCAATGAGGAAACTGCCCAGCTGGATACCGAAGTTGGTCGCCGCGGCCGGAATCCCGGTCAACCGCTGCACCGTGGTGTCCGGTGCCAGCCCGAGCATGCCGAGCAGGCTGCTGGGCATGCCCACCCCGACGACACAGGCGTACACCACCGCGAATGTCTCCACCCGTTCGGTGAATCGCGCCCGGGCGATCATCCGCTCGACCTGGCGCAGCCGGTATCCGGCGGCCGCTGGTGCGTCGGGATAGTCGTGCGCGACGGTGGCCCGGGCGGTACGCGTTCGGCCGATACGACTGGCCAGGACGACGATCAGGGCCGCCAGCAGGGTGGCCGCCGTGGCCACCAGGAAGACGAAGATGGCCCACTTGTAGCCCAGCGGCGGGCTGATCTCCCGTTCACCGTCGGCGTCGGCGCGGCGGTTGAGGAAATCGGCGACCCGATAGACAAGGTCGGCGGAGATCGCCACCGCCAGACCGGTCGCGGTCGCCGCGATCACGGGCGCACCCAGCCCTTGCAGCGGCCCGGCGCCGAGTCCGTTACGGCCGAAACCGCGACGCGCCTCATCGGGCTCGACACTGGGTGCCGGGTCGCGGCCGGCGGGTCGGCGGTCGGGCGGTTCGGCGCTGCGGGGGTTGTCCGCAGCGCTTCGGCGTGCCCGGCTCCGGGCAATCAGCGCGCTCGTGCCGAGCAGGAACAGCAGCAGCGCCTGGGAGAAGATGACCAGCCCGACGGCGGTGGCGTAGCCGGGCAGCCCGTCCCGGATCCGCCACGGAGTGGGGTCGACCGACACCGCGACCAGCACCACAGCGATCAGTACGAAGGCCAGGTTGCGCAGCCCGCGCGCGATCCGGTCCGCGTACGAGCCGGTCGGCAGCAGGTCGACGAACGGGTGCGCGCAGACCAGCACGATGCAGGCCAACAGCACCGCCCCGCTGACGCCGGCCAGGGCGAGGCTGAGCGGCGACGGGCCCGAACCGATCCGGGCGGCGACCAGACCGAGACCGAGGGTCATCAGGCCGGCGGCTCCATGCAGGGAGCAGAGCCGGTCGACGGTCGGCGCGGTGTCCCACTGGCCCACCGCGCTGAGCTGGTAACCCCCTGAGGTGCTGATGGGGGTGTGGAAGGCGTCGAAGTTACGGCCGGGGCGGACGCCGAGCAGCCAGACCAACATGAGCGCACCGAAGGGCAGGAGCGCGAAGACGGCCAGGGTCAGCCCGGGAGGTCGGTCGCTGATCCAGGACAGCCACGGCCGCCCGGCCAGACAGGACGGGTTCGGCACGCACCGCCGGGCGATCAGGTCCAACGCCACGCCCATCGCCGCGAGCACGTACAGCATGGTGAGGGTGAGGGCGAGCAGCCGGCACAAAGCCTTCACCCCGGAACCGGATCTGCCCCGGGGGGCCGGCCGCATCCAGATCGCGACGTTGCACAGCATGAAGGGCAGCAGGAACATCAGCGACAGGGTCCGGACGATGGTGCCGGAGGGCAGGTCGCTCCAGCGGTACGCCTCCAACGTCACGCCCGCCGGGCCTCTGGTGTCCGGATAGCCCGGACGAGGCCGGTAGAACCCGCCGCTGCGGTCCCCGGTGACCTGGTGACTGTGCGGGCGGTCGAGGATCTGTTCGGCGCTGGCGCTGGACACGCCGTGCACCCGGAGCTCCACGACGTCGTCCGACGTCCCCGGTTCGCTGCTCATCGACCCCCCGGAACGTGTCCACAGGCCCGACCCGGCGCGGGCCCGTCGCCCCGGCGCTCCGGTGCGGTCTCGCCCGTCTACCCGCCGCGTCGCCGAACACGCCTGCCTCCGGCGGTCGGCCGGTCAGGCCAGCCCGGTCAGGCCAGCCCGGTCAGGTCGGCCCGGTCAGGTCGGCCAGCCGGTCAGGTCGGCTGGCGGCCGAGGACGTCGGCCAGCACCTCGGTGTGGGTGGAGAAGGCCAGATCGGTCGGTTCGGTCAGCACCAACCACTCGGTGGCCTCCGCGGTCGGCGCCGAGGGCGGAAGCTCCTCGGCTGGGCGTACCGGCAGCTCTCCGAAGATCAGCATGGTGCCGCCCGCCGGCGCGCTGTGCACCGCGACCAGTGTGGCGCCGGCCGCCTCGGCATGCAGCCCGGTCTCCTCGCGCAGTTCGCGGACCAGGGCGTCCTGCCACCGTTCGCCGTACTCGATGAACCCACCGGGCAGCGCGAGCAGCCCGCGGGCGGGTTCGATGTCCCGCCGGACGACGACCACGCCGAGGCCGGTGGCGGTCAGCACCGGCTGTACGGCCACCGCCACCGGCAAGGGGTTACGCCAGACCTGCTGACCACAGCTCGCGCAGAGCCGGGGCCAGTCGACCGGCGGCGGGTAGGCCGCGCCGCAGTACGAACAATGCGAGTACGCCACGCCACTCATGCCGCAGCACGTTACCGGGCATGCGGCCGGGCGCCGCCGCCCGGAGGACCGCCCGATCAGCTTGGGAGAGCACCCGACGTGGTCGGCGGTGGCGCGGACCTGCCCGGCTGGTGCGGGCGGACCGGCTCACCGCGTGTCGGCACGCACTGCTGGCAGGCCGTTGGCGCGGGCGTTGCCGATCGCGTCCTTACGGCCCCAGCGTCCCGGGATGTTCAGCAGCTCGATCCGGCCGAAGCGCGGCGGGATTTCCGGGTGCACCACCAGGTGCTCGCCGTACGGTTTCAGGCCGAGCAGGGTGCTCAGCAGCAGGAAGGTGGCACCGGTGGCGGAGGCCTGGGGGCTGTTCGCGGCCGGGTACGGCACCGGATAGCGGGTCAGTTCGCGGTCGTAGCCGGCGAAGGCCTCCGGCATCCGCCCGGCGAAGTGCTGCGACGCCTCGATGATGGATTCGGCGATGACTCCCGCCTCCTCGACGAAGCCGTACTGGCGCAGCCCGCAGGCGATCAGCGAATTGTCGAACGGCCACACCGTACCCACGTGGTAACCGAGCGGGTTGTAGCTGGCCTGCCCGGTGGCCAGCGTCCGCACCCCCCAGCCGGAGAAGAGTCGTGGCCCGAGCAGGTGACCGGCGACCGCGGCGGCCCGGGAGGGGTCCACGATGCCACTCCACAACAGGTGGCCCATGTTCGACGCCAGCGCGTCCACCTGGTCGCCGTCGGGGCCGAGCGCCAGCGCGAAGTACTCGCCCCCGTCGATCCAGAAGTCCCGGTTGAACCGTCGCTTGAGCTCCTCGGCCTGCCGTTCCAGGCGCTCGGCGTACGCCGGGTCGCCCCAGAACTCACGGGCCAGCCGGGCCCCGCGCCGCTTGGCGTCGTACGCGTACCCCTGCAACTCGCAGGTGGCGCGGGGCAGCCCCGGCAGCCGGCCGTCCCGGTAGCAGATCGCCTCCGGCGAGTCCTTCCAGCAGTGGTTCTGCGCCCCGCTCTCGTCGTTGCGTGGCTGGTACCAGAGGTAGCCGTCGCCGCGCAGGTCGCCGTACTCGTCGATCCAGTGCAACGCCGCGCGGGCGGCGTCCTCCAGGTCCCGCACCAGCGCGGCGTCGCCGGTCCAGCGTTCGTACTCGTCGAGCAGCACGATGAACAGGGGGGTCACGTCCGCCCCACCGTAGTACGGCGACTGGGGGCGATGTTCGAAGGCGGCCATCTCCCCGTACCGGAACTCGTTGAGGATCTTGCCGGGTTCCTCGTCCCGGAAGTCGTCGAGCACCGTGCCCTGGTCGATGGCGAGCAGGCGCAACGTGGTCGCCGCCATCCGGGGTACGAACGGCAGCGTCTGGTAGCAGGTGAGGAGGTTGTCCCGGCCGATGATGGTGGCCGACCAGGGCAACCCGGCGGCGAGCATGGTCTCGTGCGGCAGCGCCAGCGGAGAGAAACGCAGGCCGGCCAGGTCCACCAGCCCGCGCTCGTAGGTGGTACACACCGAACCCCAGTCGCATTGCAGCCGGGGGGCTTCGGCGACCCATTGGCTGAGGTCCTGGTGCAACTCGATGCCAACCTTGCCGTGTGGATGCCGCAGCCGCTCCCGGATGTCCGCCCCGTCCGGGCGCAGCACCTGCCCTTGCACCCGCAGGGTCGTGCTCCACCGGCCCTGCGGGTCCACCCGGATCCGGAAGGTCAGCCCGTGTTCGTCGAACTCTGCCGGTTCGCTGGTCGCCACGTCGGTGACCCGGTGGAACTTCTCCCGCCGGAAACCGAGCCGCAGACCACCCCCCGACACCTCGCGGTAGCCGCGCAGCGCCGACCCGTGCGGCCAGACCACGTTGTAGACCGGGGCGAAGTCGCTGTCCGCGTCGATGCGCAGCACGTAGTCGACGGGGTCATTGGTGTGGTTGAGCACGGTGAGCCGCTCGACGAAGGCGCTGTCGGAGATCCACCGGTCGCGGATCACCGAAACCTTCGCGTCGACGTAGTGGGTCGGGTGACCAGGGACCAGGAAGAACCGGATCTTGTAGTAGCTCGGATCGTGCACGGCCAGCGGGTGCAGCCGTTCCCCGTCGAGACGCAGCCGCCAGGTGGACAGGAAGCGGGTGTCGAAGGCGAAGAACCCACTCGGATTGGTGGGGCTGAAATCCATGTCGCCGTTGTCATCGCTCAGCGCGAAGATGTTGCCGTCGAGGATGCGGACCAGTTTCCTCATTGCGGGTCCCCGTCGCCGGCCGGGAAGGCCGCCTCGCCCGGCGGCGGCTGTCGGCATTCGGCCAGGGCGTGGGGATGCTGGCGGGCGGCGACCTCGCGGGGGTGGTGGGCGTTCGGCGGCGGTGCGAACAGCCGCTCCAGCATGACGACGAAACGGAACTCGCCGTCGGCGGTGAAGTCGTTGCGCAGCCACGCCGGCAAGGGCTTGACCTCGCCGCGGGCCATCCGGAGGAAGAACTGCGCGTCGGTGCAGATCACCGTGTCCGCATCCGCCACGTCGTCGCGCGACACCGTGATCCGGCCCTGGTCGATGCTGACCAGCCAGTGCTCGACCCGGTCGGGATAGCTCAGGTCGAATCGCACGGTGCCGGAGACCTGCCGAAGCATCCGCCCCCCACCCTCGGCGAGACCGTCGAAGAAGTCGCGCACAGCCTCCGACATCCCGGCACCTCCCGCGGGCCGTGCCCGGCCGACGAGGGCTGGTGCCAGGGTGGCCCGAGCCGGCGGCGAAGCGCCGGTCAACTCCTCCGCCACCGTCACCTTAACGGCTTTGGTCCGCTCTGGTGATGGTATGTGCTGGCTGGCTCACCTTCACCTAGGTCCGGGCAGGTATCCCGGTCAGCACCTCGTCGGCGGCACGCTCGCCGGCCTCGATCGCCCCGTCCAGGTAGCCGGTCCAGCGGACCGCGGTCTCGGTGCCCGCCCAGTGGATCCGGCCCACCGGCGCACGCAGCCACGGCCCGTACTCCGACCAGGAGCCGGGGGTCAGCGCGCCGCTGAAGCAACCACGGGTCCACGGGTCGGCCGACCAGTCGTGGTCGATGACCTCCTCGACCTGCCGCGCGGCCGGTCCGGCGATCTCCGCCAGCGCGTCGAGCAGGGCCGTCACGCGTGCCGATGGCGCCATCGCCCGCAGCGCGTTGGCCGCCGTCCCGTAGCTGAACATGGTCAGCACCCCGCGTGGCGAGGTCGGCGTGCCGCTGTCGACGGTCTCGGTGATCGGACCGTCGGAGCAGGTGGCGACCCCGGACCAGCCATCGGCCCGCCAGAACGGTTGCGGGTAGATGGCGTGCACCTTGAGTGCCGACCCCATCGGCATCCGCTGGGTCAGCCCGTCCCGTAGCGCCGGCAGCGCGGGGTCGTACCGGAGGCGGCCGGCCAGGGTCGGCGGTACAGCGACCACCACGGCGGCGGCCTCGAAGCGTTCGGTCTCGGCACGAACCAGCACACCGGCGTCGTGCTGTTCGATCGCGACCACCGGGGTGGACAAGCGCACCACACCGGGGCCGAGCCCGGCGGCCATCGCCTCGGCCAGCGCCGCCGGTCCGCCGACGATCCGATCCTGCTGCGCGCCGCCGGCCATTGCCAGCAGCGCCGCGGCCCCACCACCGCTGCGCAGGTAGCAGGCCATCTGGAGCACGGACACCTTGCTCGCGGAGGTGGCCAGCAGTCCACCGGCGAGCAACCGGTCGACGTAGCGGGCCGTCACCGGATCCGGGGCGATGCCCGCCAACCAGTCGCCCAGGGTGGTCTCGTCCCACCGGGCCGCCTCGGGCACCGTCCACGGCGCGGCCGGGTCGAGCCGCCCGGCGTACCCGTCGAGCAGGTCGACGACGCCGGCCGCGACCTCCGGCGCCGCATCTCGCCGTACGCCGTCCCACATCACCACCGGTGCGCCGACCGCGGCGGACGGGAACGTGTCCAGCGCGTACCTGCGCACCAGGGCCTGGACCCGGTCCTGGCCGGGACCGATCCACTGCGCGCCCAGGTCGAGTTGCGTACCGTCGTCGAGCCATCGGGTCAACGTCCGGCCACCGACCCGGTCGCGGGCCTCCAGCACCCGCACCCGTACGCCGGCGCGGGCGAGGCGGAGCGCGGCGGCCAGACCGGAGCACCCGGCACCGACCACGAGGACGTCGGTCACGCCCCGGTCTACCCGCTGAGGGCCGGAGCGCACCGTGCTGGTCCGTCCCGTGCGGTGGAGATCGGCATTGGTTTCCGGCCGGCCGCCGCCTATGGTGGTCCGATGCTAACCGCCGCGCTGCTCAACCGCGCCGCCGCCGTCACGGCGGCGGCGCCGGCTGGGCTGCGCGTGCCGGGCGCGGCCACCCCAGCGCCCCGGGTCCGGGCGCGGGCCGGTCACGGCCAGCCGCGTCCCGCAGGTCGCAGCCCTCCGGAAACCGTGCACATACACGTGACGGCAAGGGCGAAGCGCACAGCTTCGGCCCTTTTTCTTTTTCCGGAGAGGGAACCGACATGAGCGAACGGACCGGCACTTACGACAAGCAGTGGCGCACCGAACTCGAGGCGACGCTGAACCACGAGTTCGAGGCCCAGACGGCTCGGCTGACCGAGTTGACGGCCGACACCGGGGACCCGGCGGAGGCGCACACCAACGCCGCGCTGATCGCCGCCACCCGGCAGAGCCTCGACCAGATCTCCGGGGCGCTGCGGCGCCTGACCGCCGGCGGCTACGGCAGCTGCGAGCGGTGCGGAACGGAGATCCCCCGGGAACGCCTGGAGATCCTGCCGCACGCGCGGTTCTGCGTGCCGTGCCAGCAGAAGCAGAACGGCTGACCGGGTGGACCGGCCGCCCGCCTCACGGGTGCGGCGGCCGGTCCGTGGCCACCTCGGGCGACCCGGACGGATCGCTGCGCAGGCTGGCGGTGACGGTCGCGGTCAGACCGTCGGGCCGGCGGGTCAGCGTCAACGCCCCGGTCAGGTGATGGGCGAGCCAGAGACCCCGGCCGCCCGGGGTGTTCGTCGCCGGCAGGTTCACCGGCAGGTCCCCGCCGCGCTCGTGGCCGTAATCGGTGACCTCACAGACGAGCAGGTCGGCCCGCCGGAACAGGTCGAGTCGCCCCCGGCCGCCGCCGTGCAGCACGGCGTTGGTGACCAGTTCGTGCACGGCCAGGACCAGATCCTCGGCCGGATCGCCGGTGAGACCGGCGGCGGCCACCCGGGCGGTGAGCAGGTGCCGCAGCGCCGTCACGGTCTGGGCGGTGAACGACTCGGACAGCAGTGGGGTCTCCTCGCCGCCGCCGGAGGACGGGTCGCGGGAATCCCGGGCGTCCGGCGGGCCGAGGTAGTTCATGCAGGCAGAGTACGTCGTCCACGAACATCCGCGACCATTGCCGAGGGGCAACCATCCGGACGCTACTGACCGCCCTCCACCGACGTCCGGCCGAAGGATCGGCCGAGGCGGTGTACCTCCGCCTCCATCCGCTCGGCCAGTTCGGCCCCGCCGAAACGGTCGATCAGCCGGTCGGCGAACCCGCTGAGCACCACCGGGCGCAGCGCCTGGACCAGGGCGATGGACCGTGGCACGTAGACCTTGCGGCGGCGACCTTCGATGCCGCGCAGCAGTGCCTCGGCGCACCGCTCGACACTGACCACGGTGTTCAGCGGCCAGGGCAGTCTGCGCTGCGCGGTGTGGAAGGAGGCGAGGTCGTCGCGGATGTCGCGCACCAGGTCGGTGTCGATCCAGATCGGGTGCGCGGTGCCCACGGTGAGTCCCCGGCGGCGGTTCTCCAGCCGCAGCACGTTGCCGAACTGCTCGACCCCGGCCTTCGACGCGCAGTACGCGGCCATCCCGGGCATCGCGGCGAAGGCCGCCGCCGACGAGACGATCAGGACGTGGCCGCGGGCGGCGCGCACGTGCGGCAGCGCCGCGCTGACCGTGCGGACCACGCCGGTCAGGTTCACCTCGATGGTGCGTGCCAGGGCGTCGACCGGGCCGGTGGACACGGTGCCGATGTTGGCGATGCCGGCGTTGGCCACCACCACGTCGATGCCGCCGTAACGCTGCACGGTCGAGGCGACGGCGTCGTCGAGACCCGCCTGGTCGGTGACGTCGCACTCGTACCAGTGCCCGCCCACCTCGGCGGCGACCTGCCGCAACAGCACCGGTTCCAGGCCGGCCAGGGCGACCCGGGCGCCCCGGGCCGCGGCGGCCCGGGCCAGTTGGGCGCCGATACCCCGGGCCGCGCCGGTGATCAGGATGGTCCGGTCGCGTAGGTCTAACCGCATGCTGCGCTCCTGGTCCCGGTCGCCGCCAGCGGCGACCCAGTGGTGGTCTGCCGAACGGTACCGGGCATCCGCCGACCGACCCACCCGGTGCCGGTCGGTCCGGCGCGCGCCCGCCCTTCCCGGCGTCCGGACCGTGCGTTCGTGGTGGGCGGCGCGGACATCGGGAAGGATCTACCCCGAGGCCGTACCGCAGCGAGGACCAGGACAAGGAGAACCGCATGGCTGACTTCGTCGGCGCCGTGGACCAGGGCACCACCAGCACCCGGTTCATGATCTTCGACCACGGTGGCAACGAGGTCGGCCGCCACCAGCTCGAACACCAGCAGATCCTGCCGCGCGCCGGCTGGGTCGAGCACAACCCGCTGGAGATCTGGGAGCGGACCCAGACCGTCGTGCGGACGGCGCTGAACACGCACAGCCTGGCCGCGGGCGACCTGGCGGCCCTCGGCGTCACCAACCAGCGGGAGACGACGGTGGTGTGGAACCGGCGCACCGGCCGGCCGTACTACAACGCCATCGTCTGGCAGGACACCCGGACCGACCGGATCGCCTCGGCGCTGGAGCGCGACGGGCGTGGCGAGGTCATCCGCCGCAAGGCCGGCCTCCCACCGGCGACCTACTTCTCCGGCGGCAAGATCCAGTGGATTCTGGAGAACGTCGACGGGGTGCGGGCGGACGCCGAACGCGGAGAGGCGATCTTCGGCAACACCGACACCTGGCTGCTGTGGCACCTCACCGGTGGTACGGACGGCGGTGCCCACGTCACCGACCCCACAAACGCCAGCCGGACCATGCTGATGAACCTGGAAACCCTGGACTGGGACGACGAACTGCTGTCCATCTTCGGCATTCCGCGCGCCATGCTGCCCCGGATCGTCCCGTCGTCCGATCCGGACGCCTACGGCGTCACCCTGCCCAACGGGCCGTTCGCCGGCCCGGTCCCGATCACCGGGGACCTGGGCGACCAACAGGCGGCCACCGTCGGTCAGGTCTGCTTCGCGCCGGGCGAGGCGAAGAACACCTACGGTACGGGCAACTTCATGCTGTTGAACACCGGACCGGAGATCGTCCGCTCCGAGGCCGGGCTGCTCACCACCGTGTGCTACCAGTTCGCCGGCCAGCCACCGGTCTACGCCCTCGAAGGTTCGATCGCCGTCACCGGTTCGGCCGTGCAGTGGCTCCGCGACCAGTTGAAGATCATCAGTAGTGCGGCGCAGAGCGAGGACCTCGCCCGCCAGGTCGACGACAACGGCGGCGTCTACTTCGTACCGGCCTTCTCCGGCCTGTTCGCCCCGTACTGGCGATCCGACGCCCGGGGCGCGATCGTCGGCCTCTCCCGCTACAACACCGACGCGCACATCGCCCGGGCGACGCTGGAAGCCATCTGCTACCAGAGCCGCGACGTGGCCGAGGCCATGGCGCGGGACTCGGGCGTAGCGCTGGAGTGCCTGAAGGTCGACGGCGGCGTCACCGTCAACGACCTGTGCATGCAGTTGCAGGCGGACATCCTCGGCGTGCCGGTCAGCCGGCCGGTGGTCGCCGAGACCACCGCCCTCGGCGCGGCCTACGCGGCCGGACTGGCCGTCGGATTCTGGCGGGACACCGACGAGCTGCGGGAGAACTGGAACGAGAGCCGGCGTTGGCAGCCGTCCTGGTCGCCCGAGCAGCGTGCGGGCGGCTACGCCGGCTGGCGGAAGGCGGTGCAGCGCACGCTGGACTGGGTCGATGTCGGCTGACAGCTCCACCGCGCCGCCGGTCACGTTTCGCCGAGGTTAACGTCACTGCGTGTCAATGTCGCGGTGCCGGAATGTCCGGTCGGTCTGCCTTAGCATCCCGATGTCCGGCAGCTGCCGGAGGTGTGCACAGGGAGGGCATCCATGCGGATCACGCGCGCGATCATGGCGGTCGTGGTCGTGCTGTCGGCCGGCGTACTGGCCGGCGTGGCGCACGCGGCGTCGCCGTTCACCGTGGTCAACGGCTCGATCCAACCGGCGACGGGCACGCCCCGGCCGCCGTCGGGCACCCACGCCACGCTGTGGCACAACGCCAGCTACGCCAGCATTCCGGTGCCGGGCGCCGGGCGGCTGGTCGTCGGTGCGATCGGCGACCACTGCGACGGCTGGCCGACCCTGCGGGTCCGGGTGGGCGGCGAGCTGATCGGCGAGGTCACCGTGACCAGCGCCACCGACTACGGCAGCTATCCGGTCGGTGGGCAGCTGCCGGCGGGCCGGCACGACGTCCGGGTCGAGCTGGTCAACGACCGGTACACCGGCGCGTGCGATCGCAACGCACACCTGGCGTACGTGCGCATGCAGCCGCCTCCGGCGGTCGACAGCACCTTCACTTTCGCCGTGGTTCCGGACACCCAGGAGGAGGTGCTGTCCGCCGACGACACCCGACTGCGCCAGCGCGTCGACTGGCTGGTCGCCCAGCGCGTCCCCCTCGACCTGCGTTTCGTGACGCACTCCGGCGACGTGGTCAACTACGACTCACCCGGCCACGTGCAGTACGAACGGGCCCGGGCCGCGTTGCGTCCGCTGGAGACGGCGGGCATGCCGTACACCCTCGCCGTCGGCAACCACGACACCCAGGCCGCCGGCCCGGACGGGGAACTACGCAGCCCCGCCGGGCGACTGCTGCGCGACACGACGGTGTTCAACCGCTACTTCACGGCGGGGCGGTTCGGGGCGGTGCGCGGCCGGTTCGAGGCCGGCAAGGTGGACAACGCCTACGCCACCTACACCGCCGGTGGGGTGCGGTGGCTGGTGCTGAGCCTGGAACTGTGGCCACGCCGGGCGGCCGTCGCCTGGGCGAAGGCGGTCGTGGCCGCCCATCCCCGGCACAACGTCGTGATCGTCACGCACCACTACCTGGAGAGCGACGCCTCGATCGGTCAGTCGGCCGGCTACGGCTCGACCAGTCCGCGGTACCTTTTCGACAATCTCGTGGCGCGGTACCCCAACATCCGGTTCGTCTTCTCCGGCCACACCGGCACGGCGGCCTCCCGGGTGGACACCGGCGTCCACGGCAACCGGGTCCACTCCTTCCTACAGACGTTCCACTCCCGCCGGACCAACCCGGTGCGGCTGGTGGAGATCGACACGGCGGCCGACTCGCTGCGTACCTGGATCTACGCGCCGCACACCGACGAGGAGTTTCCGGCACACGAGCGCACGTACACCGGGCTCGGCCTGGTGCGGTGACCTGCCGTCGGGGGCGGCCCGGCCGCCCCCGACGAACGTCTCAGTGGTGTCTCGAAACTATCTTAGAACCGTCTCGTTATCGTCGTCCGGTTCGAGGTGGCGGTAGACGGTGGCGCGCGACACGCCGAACTCGGCGGCGATCTCGTCGGCCGAGTGGGTGCCCGCCAGATGCATCCGGCGGGCCGCCCGCACCTGTTCCGGGCTCATCGACCGCGGGCGTCCCGGCCGCCGCCGGCCCACCCGGCCCGCTGCTGCGGTAGCGGAGGCCGCGTCGGTGGCTCCGGCTCCGCTGGCTGTCCCAGGGTAATCCAGCGCCGCCCCGGTGTCGGTCCTGACCGTCGCGGCCTGGTTGGTCGGCTCGGGTTCGTGGTCCGTCCCGGGTTCGCCGGTCGTTCCGGTGTGGGCGGCGGCTGGCGTCTCGTCCAGCAGGCGGTGGGCGCCGTCGAGCATGTCGCCCCGCAGTACCGACGGGGGAACGTCGATCATGAACACCACCGGGTCGCTGCACATGGCGATGGCCTGGACCGCCCGGACCCGGTCCCGGCGTCCGGCGTCCGGTCCGGCGACGATCTCGTTGGCCCGCATCGCGATCTGCATCAGTCGGTGGTAGGTGCTGCCCCGGTCGACGAGCGCGAGGTCGTGGAAGAGCATGCCGAGGGGGCCGCGGTGCGCGAGCATGGTGTCCACCCAGCCCTCCAGCAGCGCCCATCTCGCCTGCCGGCCGGGTAGCGCCCCGGCCTCGTCCAGCAGCGCCTCCAGGTCGCGGATCAGTGGTTCGGCGAGTGCGGTGAGCAGATGCGCCTTGCTGGGGAAGTGGTAGAGGATGGCGGCCTTGGTCAGTCGCAACCGTTCGGCGATCTGCCGCAGGGAGGTGCGTTGATAGCCCTGCTCGGCGAAGAGGTCCGATGCGGTGCGCAGGATCCGGCTGCGGGTGCCGTCGGTCTCCTCCCAGGTCATGCGCCAAGCGTAGTGCCTCCTGACCGCCGGGTGGGACGCCTCGCGTCGACCCCTTACCATCGGTAAGTACAGTGGGTTCGGCAGAGACCGGTACGGCGGGAGGCACCATGTCCGTGATCTCCATCGAGAACCTCGTCAAGACCTTCGGCGGCGTACGCGCGCTCGACGGGCTCGACCTGACGGTGGAACCGGGGGAGGTGCACGGATTCCTCGGACCCAACGGCTCCGGCAAGTCCACCACCATCCGGATCCTGCTCGGCCTGCTGCGCCGCGACTCCGGTCAGGTCCGCATCCTCGACGGCGACCCGTGGCGTGACGCGGTCGCGCTGCACCGGCGCCTGGCGTACGTGCCGGGCGACGTCAACCTCTGGCCCAACCTCTCCGGCGGGGAAGCGATCGACCTGTTCGGCGCGCTGCGCGGCGGGCTGGACCGCCGTCGCCGCGACGAGCTGCTGCAGCGCTTCGATCTGGACCCGACGAAGAAGTGCCGCACCTACTCGAAGGGCAACCGGCAGAAGGTCGCCATCGTCGCCGCCTTCGCCAGCGACGTCGAGCTGTACGTGCTGGACGAGCCCACCTCCGGGCTGGACCCGCTGATGGAGGCGGTGTTCCAGGAGGAGGTCCGCCAGCTCACCCAGGCCGGCGCCAGCGTCCTGCTCTCCAGCCACGTGCTGGCCGAGGTCGAGGCGCTCTGCGACCGGGTCAGCATCATCCGGGAGGGCCGGATCGTCGAGTCCGGCACCCTGTCCGAGCTGCGGCACCTGGCGCGTACCACCGTCACCGTCGAGACCGGACGGCCGGTGACCGGTCTGCCGGAGCTGCCCGGCGTGCACGAGGTCCGCCCCGTCGACGGTCGCGTCCGGCTGGAGGTCGAGCCCGAACACCTCGACGCGCTCCTGGCCCACCTGGTCCGCTTCGAGGTCCGAGCGCTTACCAGCACACCGCCCACTCTGGAGGAACTGTTCCTGCGGCACTACGGCGAGGCCGTCAACGGTGACCGGCAGGCGACGACCGGAGGCACCCGATGAGCGCCTTCACCGGCACCGGCCGGCTCACCCGGCTGGCCCTGCGTCGCGACCGGGTCCGCCTGGCCATCTGGACGCTCGGCAGCCCTTTGATCGGCTACGCCCTCGCCGAGAGCGTGGCCAGCCTCTACCCCGACGAGCAGAACCGCATCGGGTACGCCGAGGTGGCCAACACCAGTGTCGTCGCCCGCGCGTTCAACGGCCCGGTCGCCAGCACCGACCTCGGTGCCGTGGTGGTCACCGAGACGTACCTCACCCTGGCCGTGCTCGCCGCGCTGCTCAGCACGTTCGCCGTGGTCCGGCACACCCGGCAGAACGAGGAGACCGGCCGCGCCGAACTGCTCGGTGCCGCCGCCGTCGGCCGGTACGCGCTGCTCACCGCGGCCCTGGTCGTCGTGGTCGGCGCCAACGTGTTGGCCGGTGCGCTGCTCGCGCTCGCCTTCATCGGTGCCGGGCTGCCGGCCGCCGGATCGGTGGCCGCCGCCGCCGCGATCGCCGGTGTCGGCCTCGCCTTCACCGGCGTGGCCGCCGTCACCGCCCAGCTCTCGGTGACCTCCCGAGGCGGCAACGCGCTCGCCGCCGCCACGGTCGGAGTGGCGTTCCTGCTGCGGGCCACCGGTGACGTGCTCGGTCAACGCGCCGCCGACGGGGTACGCCTGGACAGCGCCTGGCCGACCTGGTTGTCGCCGCTGGGCTGGGGAACCCAGATCCGTGCCTTCGGCGACGAACGGTGGTGGGTCCTCGCGCTGCCGGTCGCCCTGCTGGTCGTCGGGGTCGCCGGGGCGTACGCGCTTGCCGAACGGCGCGACCTCGGCGCCGGCCTGCTCGCCGCCCGCCGCGGGCCGGCCACCGCCGCCGCCGGCCTGCTCAGCCCGGCCGGACTGACCTGGCGTCTGCACCGGGGCGCGTTGACCGGCTGGGCGGTCGCGGTGGCGGTGCTCGGCCTCGCCATGGGCCTGGCCGGCAACGAGGTCGACGACATGATCGCCGACAACCCGGCCGCCGCCGAGGCGATCGCCCAACTCGGTGGCGGCTCCGAACTGGTCGACGCCTTCCTGGCGGCGATGCTCGCACTGTTCGCCCTGACCCTCGGCGCGTACGTCGTACAGGCCCTGCTGCGGGTACGGGGCGACGAGTCCGACGGCATCCTGGAACCGCTGCTCGCCACCGCCGTGAGCCGCTACCGGTGGTTGGGCACCCAGGTGGCCGGCGCGGTGCTCGGTGCGTTGGCGCTGATGCTGCTGGCCGGCGCCACCACCGGCCTCGGTTACGGGCTGGCGGTCGGTGACCCGGTCAGCTGGACCGTCGAGCTGACCGGCGCGGCGCTGCTGTGGCTGCCGGCCCTGCTGGTGGTAGCCGGGGTGGTGACCGTCCTGTTCGGGGCGCTGCCCCGCTTGTCGGTCGCGTTGAGCTGGGCGGTGCTTATCGTGTTCCTGCTGCTCGGCCAGTTGGGTGCCGCGCTGGACCTACCGCAGGCGGCGCTGAACCTCTCCCCGTACACCCATGTGCCGTCGGTGCCCGCCGTCGACGTCACCGTCCTGCCCCTGGTGCTCCTCACCGCCGTAGCCGCAGCCCTCCTGACGATCGGCCTCACCACCTTCGGCCGCCGCGACACCCCCACCTGAGGAGCCGTCCCGAATTGATCACTTGCAGTCGAGCGACTCGACACGCCACGGCGACGGTCAATGCTCGGGGTGTCGGTCAGCGCGGAGCCCACGCCGGGTTCCACGGAGGACACGATGTGCGGCGGGGCCGCCAGGCGGTGCCAGCGTAGTTGCGTGATGGCGTCAAGCACGTCACGCGCAGCGGCTGCCGTGGCACAGTCCGCCGTGTGGCAGATCGGGCAGGTGCCGTCCAACGGTTGATGATCACGAAGGGTTCGGCGGGCGGTGAGGGCGAGTCGATTGAGAATTTGGGCCAGGGACAGCAGCGGCGCGGTCATGTTGCCGTCACCCCGAGGGCTGCGGCGAGCTGGACGATCGTCGTCGGGGCGTGTCGGCTCCGGAGCACGTCAGCGAGCAGATCGCGGGCGGCGGGCCGGTGCCGTACCTCAGCGGGTGCGGTGTTCTGGGCTTGCAGCAGGGTCCGAGCCGCGCTGGTGGGATCGTGGGCGTGCAGGTGCGCCCGGGCGACGTCGATCAGGTGGGCGGCGCGATGCTCGACGGGTAACCACCGCCAACCGTCGCGTCTGACCGTCCTCCGATGCCAGGCCACCGCCTCACCCGCGTCGCCCAACTCCAGCGCCACTGCGGTCCGAGCAGCAGCGACGGCAGTGGGCCCGAAGGCGGTGCGATGGTGGTCATGACCGTCGCCCACCCGGTCTGCCAGGTCGGCGGCCTCGTCGAGCAGGTCGGCGGCGGTGCGCTCGTCGCCCTCGCCGGCCGCCGCCAACGCACCCTGCACCAGCAACGTGCCGCACAGGGACAACTGCGCCGGCGAGCCGCCGTCGAGGTCCGGCGGGGCGATCCGGTACGCGGCGGTCCGCACGGTCGACACCGCTGATCGCGCCCGCCCGGTGGCGCGCAGCACCTCCCCGAGCTGCACCGCTGCCGTGGCGACCAGCACGGCATCGCCGGTGGCCAGCGTCATCGCCCGGTCGGCGGCCAACCAGGCCAACTCGGTCTCAGCGAGCTTCGTCAGCAGTGCCGCGCCGATCCGGTACGCCTCCACCAGTGGCACGCGCCCCGACACCGGCTCGCGGGCGAAACCGCGCTGCGCCCCGCTGATCAGCTCGGGCAGCAGGTCGGTCAACTGGGGGTACCGTGCGTGCTGGTAGGTGGTCCAGGCGTAAGCCACGCCGCGCGTCACCTGAGCTGCCGCCGAAACGTCACGGTCCGGCACCCGCCGGCCCACCGCGATGTCGTACGCTGACAGTGCCGCCCGGATCCGCTCCACCGAGCCGGCCCGCTCGCTGTCGGCGACGGCGCGGACGTTGCGGCCCAGCAGCACCGACTGATCGACCCGCAGCACAGCGGCGATCTCCGCGATCGTGGACACCTTGTCCAGCGACCGGGCACCCCGCTCGACCTTGTCGACCCAACTCTTCGACTTGCCCAACCGGTCGGCGAACACCTGCTGCGACATTCGTCGCCGCCCCCTCCAGTACGCCACCCGCCGACCGATCGGCAACAACTCGTCACCCACGCCGCCGCCGATCCGGCACCGCCCGCGTCGTCTCCTCGACAGGTATCCGCTCCGCCTCGGCCTGCGCGAGCAACCGAAACCGCGCCGCTTCCCGCTCGGCCGCCTCGATCCGCTCGCCCCTGCTTGGCGTACCAGCGTTGTCCATACCGCTCATCCCCACCTCCGCGGGTAGGGGTGCGACGGCTTGATCAAACCAAGGATCGTTACCACCGCACCAGCTACGGGCGGGGTTCGCGATCTACCCTGACGACTGTTTGCAGTGCTCCCGCCACTGATCACAGCATGGGGTGAGCGGATAGTGACGGAAAGCTAGCAGCTGTCCGCTGGTGGCGCATGCTGTCCGCTAACGGCTGGGCCGGTATGCCTCGTATACCTCACGGAATGCCGCCGCCTCCACTGTGCCGGTCAATTCGACCCGCCGAAGCACCTCTCGCGCCCGCCACCAGTTCGACGACACCACCCGCCCCGACCGGACCGCGTCGGCGGCGATCACGCTTGCCTCGTCCGGCTGGTCGGCGGCCAGCAGCGCCATGGCGAGATCCAGACGCGCCGACGCAGAGCGCCGTGGCCGCTCTCCACCGTCGCCGTGCGGATCCAACTCCGCCAGAGCGGTCCGAGCGATCTGCTCAGCCGCCGGATCGCCCGCCCACGACAGCGTCGTCGCCGTATATGCCAACGCCTTCGTCGGGTCGTACCGGTAGTGGTGCTCGGCTCGCTCCGGCACGGACAGGTTCGCCGTCAAGCGATCCAGCCGATCCAGCGCATCACGCGTCCGTCGTACATCGGACAGCCGCGCCCACACCCGTGCCTCCTGAGCGGTCGCCTGAATGTGCGCCGAGCTACCCCTGGGAGCCGCTCGCTGAGCCTGCTGCGCGAGACCGATGGCCGGCCGGTAGTCGCCCCGAGTCAGCCGATCCCACGCCTGTGTCTCCAGGCACCATGCCTGGACCTCTGGATCCTCACCATCCTCCGCGAACGCCATGGCGGTCCTCAGGTGCGCGCCGGCCGCAGACCGCTGCAGAAGATCGATATGCACTGTTGCCCGCAGAACTGACAACCAACCACCGGCGACCACGAGCCGTCGCCGTTGCGCCAACGTCCCGCGACCGTCCAGCAGCCGCCCTACATAGGCCAGCTGTCTCCGCACCCTTGGCAGCAGATCCACCGGCCGAGTGGTCGCATACGCGCTTGCCAGATCGTCCACACCCGCCTCGATCCGGGCGAGCGTCTCGGCGCTCACATCGCTTGCCCGGACCCGGGCCAGCAGTTCACCGGCCTCAGCGTCGTGGTCGACGGGCTGGTGAACCAGACAGGCGAGTGACCCGCCTGCGTGCAGTACCTCATCGAGGTGACGGGCCGTCTCAGGCGTGGGAGCCTTCGTGCCGGTTTCCAGGTCGTGCAGGTGGCTCTTGCCTCGATGCGCGAGCTGACCGAGCGCACGTAGCGAGAGACCTTGGCGCGTGCGCAGGGTGCGGAGTAGGACACCGAAGCGCGGATCGACGTGCGACACGATGGTGCTCCCAGTTCGTCAGCCGGGAACGGAACCCGAACCTGGTCGACGGATTTAATGTCACGGACAGTACAACGGACGACCATCTGGCGGACAGTCGAGGGTTCGACGCCGCCGACGGGTACCCTCAACGGATCTTCACATGAACTCCTTACGCATTCGGTTGGGTGCTCTGTGGGGGACGACGCGCCAGCACCTTGAACAACTGCTCGTTTCTCCCTAATGGATAATGGCCTCATGGCGCTGATCAACATGTCGCTCCTTGATGGGAATCCCAGCGATTTGTATTCCCTGGCCGACTGGCTTCAACGCACCGATGACTTCCGGGGGAGGGTCAGGACGGTGCCCCGCCAACCGGGTCCGGAGGACATGGGCAGTGCTATGGAGATCCTTTCCGTAGCGCTCGGCAGTGGTGGTGCCGGCGCCGTACTGGCCGGCGCGCTCTCCACCTGGTTACAGACGCGAAGGGCACGCATCAGCGTGGAGTTCGTCGAGAGCGACACGGGCGAGACCGTCCGGAGGGTGGAGATCGAGGCCAACAACGCGGAGTCCGTTAAAGATTTGTATGCCCTGCTGACCCCCGGCCGGGTGGTGCCATGAACGCCCGGCTACCGGAGCGACAGGCATCGCGGGCATTGCTCATCGGGGCATCACAGTTCAGCTACCCGGGTCTGCATGCCCTTCCTGCCGTGGTCAACAATGTGCAAGCGCTGGCCGACGTGCTCACCGATCCGGAGTTCGGTGGGTTCGATGAGACGGGCTGTCGAGTATTGACCGATCCGACGGCGCAACAGGTGGGCGACGCCATCCATGCCGTCGCCGACGAGGCGTTAGACACCCTCGTGTTATACTACAGCGGCCACGGAGTATTGGGCCAACGCGGTGACCTGTTCCTGGCTGTTGGCGACACCAACCCGGACCCACGACGCGTCCGCTACTCAGGGGTGCCGCTGGACTGGTTCCGATCCGCGCTGGCCGAGAGTCCCGCCCAGAACCGGGTACTGATCCTCGATTGCTGCTTCTCGGGCCGGGCTGCGGAAGCAATGTCGGACACCGCCTCCATGGTCCGCGGCACACTCGACATCCGGGGCACCTACACGCTGACGTCCGCGCCTGCCCATGAAACCGCTGTCGCGCCGCTCGGCGCACGCTTCACCGCATTCAGCGGCGAGTTGCTGACGGCGTTGCGGCAGGGCATTCCTGGCGGTGGGCCGCTGCTGACACTCGGCGACATCTATCCCGCGCTAACCCGGGCGCTGCTGGCCAGCGGCCTGCCCCGCCCGCAGCATCTCGGCACGGGTCTGGCCGACCACATCGCCCTGAGCAAGAACCCCGCTCATCGCCCACCGGCAATGACGCCCCCTGAATCACATACCGTCTCGAAACAGCGGCGAAGCCGCCCTGCGCCACAACGACAGTCCTCTGCTGAGCCCGGCCCGAAGTCCGCTGCGGACTTTCACAGCGCGATGCTGGATGTGTACCGCAAGGCCAAGAAGGAGGCGGGCTACAACGCCGCCTACTTCCTACAGATGGTGCAGGAAGTAGGCGGTCTGGAGGCAGCCCGAAGGTTGATCCGGGCGGGGTCGGTTTCCAGCGGCTTCACTGCCCTTTGGGAGAAGGGTCGGCTCGACCTCTCCGTGGAGGCCGTCGTGCTGCAAGACCGGTTCGCCGGGCTGTTCACCGACGAGGAACTGGACATTGCCCGAAACCGGTTGGCCGAGTACGGGTACTCGCCGGCTCAGACCTCGTAGACCTTGACCACCTCGTCGCCGTAGTGGTTGACCACCTTCACAGCGATCTTCCCTGACTCAGGTCGGGGGAACGGGCGAGAGCGGTGGCCGTAGAGGCTCTCCCAAGCCGACTCATCGATCTGCGCGCGGAGTGCCTTGCGCAGTCGGGAGTAAGGATCCAGCCCGTCCGGCTTGCCATCCTTGCCAGCGAAGTAGAGGTGGCGGACGAAGAACTCTTCCTCGTTGTAGTCGGTGTCGATCATCCACAGGGCGATGTCTGCGACGCCGTGGTCCGGCCGCAGTTCCCCGGTCGTGGGGTTGTAGACGTCGACACCGCGGATCTCGACCACGAGCCCATCCGGCGCCGGATCGATGGCAATGTCCGGCTCGCCGAAGACCGTGAACAGGTTGGCCGTCCCGGTCTTCTTGAGCAGCGTGTCGCCCATCGCCAGGTCCGCGTTCATCCGGACCAACAGGATCGGAAGGCGACCGAGCTGCCGCTGCTCCGCGACGGTGGCGAAGTCGTTGCCTTCCGGCGAGAACTCGCCGGCCGCCTCGCTAGCTCGCCCGTCGAAGCCGAACGCGCACACCAGCAGCATGTCGAAACCGACGCCCTTGAGTGCTTCCCGAGCCGCGTCCTTGACCCAGTCGGCGTCCACTGTGCCGTACTGCGGGCCGACGCTGACCGCGATCCGCGCCGACGTACCCTCCTCGTCGTTGCGTCGCGCGGCCTCCGCATGGACGAACTTTCCGGGGTACGGATTCAGTGAGGCGAACTCCAGCCGTTCGTTTCGCCAGCCGTTCTGCACTCCTGCCTTGGCGAGGTTGTCCAGGATCGTCTTGACGTAGGCGTTGACATCGGTCCCGCTGGCCTGCTCCTCGCCGACCGAGAAGTTCGCCGGTCGGTGCGGCGACAGGCTCTCCACGGTGAACCTGCCGGCCACGCGGATGCGCTTCTTGTCCTCGTAGGGACGGTCGTAGAGCAACTCGGTCTCGGCATGACGAGCGATCGCCGCGTCGATCTCCTTGCGGCTCATGCCCTCCTTGATGTCCGGGTTGTTGGCGATGGACTTGAGCGTCACGTGCGGGACACGCTCGTAGACAAAACCCTTGCGGATGTCGTTTCCGGGTGCGGTGGGTGGCGGCTCAGCGCCGGAAACCTCCCGCTCCTTAAGTCGACCCTCAAGGGAGTCGGCGAGCAGGTAGGCAGGGTACTTGGCACCGACCAGCCGCTGCCGAGCGAGGGTGATCGCCACCCGCGAGGTGTCGATGGTGATCCACCGCCGCCCCCACTGCTCAGCCACATATGCGGTGGTACCTGACCCACAGGTCGGATCAAGAACGAGGTCGCCAGGACGAGTGCACATTAGCACGCAACGCTCGACGATTTTAGTACCCGTCTGCACGACGTAGGTCTTCGCCTCAGTGAAGCTGCCAGTCCCAGTATCCGTCCAAACGTTAGATCGAGTGGTTACCGGAAAATCGTCAAGGTACCTGACGTAGCGGAGAGTTTTGCCTGTTACCGCCAACCGTCGTGCTCGTTTAAGACGTTCGACGTGCTCCCCTTGTCCCGTTTTCCAAAATCCCGGCGTGGGTCGATAAATTCGACCCTCGAACTCGATGGGGAAGTCACCTGGAGGGCGTTGACTCGTAAAGTTGTCGAAGGTAAGGGCGCGGAGGTCGTGTTGGTCTGCGTCTCTTGGCATTCGGCGCCGTCGCGTCCCGTCCGCCTCCTCAACGTAGTTGTAGGAGAGTGCCCCGCTTTCGCCTGGGGTCTTCAAGTTGTAGAGGGGTTGATAGTAGGTGTTCTTTATGTCTTTACCGAACCAAATGATGTAATCGGCAACCCCCGCAAGCAACTCGCTGCTTGCCCCGGCCGTCTTGGTTACGCAAATCTGGGAAACGAAATTCTCGGGACCGAAAACTTCGTCGAGAAGGCAGCGGACTAAAGGACGTCTCGTAACTCGGTGGAGGCGTTGCCGGGTAACGATGTTGGTGTCATCCGGTGAGGATGATGTTGTGGAGGTGGGCGATGCCGGA